>JAAEOA010000069.1 GCA_024223715.1 bacterium
GTTTGGCCTGATCTCTCGTACAAGACCCGCAGAGCCATTACTGTGACCCTGGCCAAAATCATTGCCTGAACCTTCGCCGAAGACTCAAAACCCTCGCCAGAAGTAGGATTCTCCAGAATTAAGTAGCCTTGCTTTTCATTTTTACCCCAAAGTGGAACTATCAGGGTTTGGTCTTTTTCCGGTTCACCATCCGGATGCCACGACCAATCCAAATCCGCGCGCTCAGCCGATAACTCTGGATTCCGAATTTTTTCCCAGGAGGAGAAAGTGCCTTGCGGAAGTGATGTGGCAGAGTTTGTATTCAGTCCCAGAGCCAACACCGGACGAGGATTTCCGTGGGAATCGTTTAATAACAAACTTACTTTTTTCACTTTGGCCGTTTCAGCCACTAACTGCAAAGCAGCAGTCATCATGCGTTGGGCTTCAGTTACTTCCATGCGGTCCGTATAACGTTGAGGCAATGTTCCCAGGACATGAATTTCTTTAGGAACGCCGAAGGTAAATACTGAACCCCCACCAATTCTCTGCCGGGCTTTCACGTATCCACCATGCAAATTAATGATGTGCCGAACGATTGTCAGCCCAAGGCCCGTGCCTTCCTCTTGGGAGGCTGTTTCACGCGACCTGAAAAATTCCCTGAAGATTCGGTGAATGTCTCTTTGCGGAATGCCGGGCCCGTTATCGGAAATTTGCACTTCAACCGATGACTCAACCTCAACTAAATTTATGGAAATGCAGCCCCCTTCGGGAGTGAATTTCACAGCATTGCCAATAAGGTTGACCAAAACCTGCCTAATCAGGTCGGTATCAACGATGACTCGGGGAATTTGTTGTTTGTCCACAAGAGTACAATCAAGTTGTTTGGCCGCCATGGTTGGCTTAAGCGCCAACAGTGTTTCTTCAATAAGAGGAATCAATTTTTTGGGCTCACCACCGAGCAAACGTGAGCCATACTCCATGCGGGAAAAATCAAGAATACGGTTAACCATTCGTAGAAGCCGGCCTGCCTCTGAGCGAATGACACCGAGAAATTCGGTTGTCACTGGAGTTTGTTTATCTTTTTGACCAAGAAGGGCATCGGCATAAGCTGTAATGGACGTCAATGGGGTTTTAAATTCGTGAGAAGCCATGCTCACAAACCGGCCCTGCAACCGATTCAATCGGGAAAGGGCCTGCTTTTCATCAGAGAGATTCCGGACCTGTAAATCCAGGGCAACCGATTCAAGCCACTGATTGCAAGTCATCTGCAGAACCTGTTGCAAGCGGGTCATATTCTGGCCCCACAGAGGTTGTTCCTGCAATGATTCCTTACAGGAAATCACAATCATCATGGCTGGAATTTCCCGAGCCATAACCAATATGCGGACCCAGCATTGTTTTGATTCCGAAGGAGATGAATTTTGAAACTCTTCCGGCCAAACATTGCTGCCAGGGTATTTTCCTTCACCCCATTGCAATTGGGAACCAGACAAATCTTCCGGCCAACTAAAATCGCAGTCCCGCCAACGACCTTCATCGGCATCTGAAGTGACACCCAATAAAGATTTACCGTCGAGCAGGCATCTTGAATCCAAAAGAGAAATTGTCTCTGAATTGAGAGCTAAGACAACCCGACTGACACCCGGTTCCTCCTGAAGGGCCTGAACTGAACTTTGGGACAAAAACTGTAAGTCAGCTTTCGCGGACCATGATTCCAATGCAGACAATACCTGACTGGCCGGGTCACTTACCAGAAACTCTACAGGATATTTGTAATCACTTGTCGGCATGGGCACCCTTTTTAACTGGGGTCTTGTTCTGCGCCAGTGACCAAAGCCACTTCGGAAATTTCAAAATCGTCGTCCCCGGTTCCAGTTCTTCGATCACGGACCAGAACACTGCTGTTCATGGTTTTCCCAAATCGTTTGAGCTCGGCCATGGTATCACTCAATTGGGCCGGATGATTAAAACGTCCCTCCTCGTCAATAACCAGAGCCACGGTCAACGTGATCAGTGGAAAACGTCGTATGCCCCCGCTGCGATCTTTCACTTGCAGATATCCTTTTTGTGCCTCTTCGGAATCGTGCAGTTTAATTATTCCGGAATCGAATTCTTCGATGACTTTGCGCCCAATATTCTCCGCACAGTCGGGTTCGGTTATCAGGACAAAGTCGTCGCCCCCCACATGGCCAATAAAGTCAGTGCTGGAACCGTATTCTTGTGAGCAACTAACCAGAATATTTGCCAGGAAACTGATGGCATCGTCGCCACGACTAAAACCATAATAATCGTTAAAACTTTTAAATCGATCGATGTCGATGTACATAAAACCGAACTCGGACCCGCTATTGATGCGGCCAGTAGTTGCCCGTTCAATCGCCCGATTTCCCGGAAGCCCGGTTAAGGGATTGGCTTCCCGCTCCCGCTGAGAAGTATTGAGTAAGTTGCATACCCGCAGCAATAACTCATCCTGGTCAAATGGTTTGATCATGTAATCGTTGGCACCACCTCGAAGGCCCCGAACTTTGTCGGCGACTTCCCCTTTTGCAGTCAGCATAATGACTGGAAGATGGGCCGTATCGAAATTGTCCCGGATGTTCTTCAGGACGGCAAATCCATCCATATATGGCATCATAACATCCAGTAATATCAGGTCAGGGCGCCAATTGCGAATCATCGCAAGAGCCTTGGCTCCATCTTCAGCTGTTTGAACCTCAAAACCCTCGTTTTGTAGCAGAAACTGTAGGATTCGGCGGATGTGAGGCTCATCATCAGCAATGAGGACCCGTGCTTTCGCTGTCATTTTTTCCCTTTTCGTAAGATCTTTCAGTCCAATAACCCCAATTTTTCGTGGGTTGGCTTATGGTCAATACGCAAAGGTCGTGCCAGAGATTATGGGTGGTTTGGGAACAAAAAAAAAAATATGAAAAGTGGATGTTATGTAAGGCTATTTCCAGGTTTTTAGCACTCCCCTGGGGAAGCTGTCCAGGTCAAGACCATCAGCCCTTCCTGCAGAAAAATGGCAATAACCGGCATAGGCAATCATGGCGGCATTGTCCGTGCAGTAAACCCGTTCCGGAGGAAGAAAATGCAAACCTCTTTTTTGGGCTTCCATAGCTGTTCGTTCCCGCAATCCACTGTTGGCCGCCACCCCGCCAGCCAGATAAACTGCCTTCACATTTTTCATGCCGGCAGCTTTGAACAAACGCTGGGTCAGGCTGTCCACAATAGCGTTTTGAACTTCGTAGCAAACATCGGCCACATCCTGTTCCGTCAAAGGCTGGGGTAACTTCTCCACTTCAAGACGAACAGCGGTTTTCAGGCCACTGAAGCTGAAGACAATTCTTGGATCTTTTTGCAGAGGCCGGGGAAATTTAAAGCGGCCGGCAGTTCCCTCTTTTGCCAGACGATCAATTGGAGGTCCACCGGGATATGGCAATCCCAACAATTTGGCAGTTTTGTCGAAAGCTTCACCTGCGGCATCGTCAAGAGTGCCCCCCATTTTTTCATAAACTCCAACTTCAGGCATATAAATGACTTCGCTGTGTCCCCCGCTGACAACCAGCACACAAGCGGGAAAAGTCATATCCTGAGTCAAAGCATTTGCCAGAATGTGGCCTTCAATGTGATGGATTCCGACCAAAGGTAAATCGGCTGCCATGGCCAGGGCTTTGCCTGTGGATAGCCCCACCAGCAGTGCACCCACAAGGCCGGGACCCGCAGTAACTGCTATACCATCCAGGTCTTTTAATTTCATTTTGTGATTTTCCAGAAGGTGGTCCACCAACGGCAAAAGATTTACTAAATGAGCCCGTGAAGCCAACTCCGGCACGACGCCACCAAAATGATTGTGCAATTGAATCTGGCTGGAAACCAGGTTTTCGGCCACTCCACTATTGCTATCAAAAAGAGCGACACTGGTATCGTCACAGGATGTCTCGATGCCGAGAACTTTCATGGCCATTCCTATCTTGAATTGATTTTTCCAGAGTGGTTTTCCAGTGCCTGAAAAACAGGCCCCAAAGCTGCTGCGGTTTCCCGGACCAGAACACTGCGCGTCGATTGACCTGCTGCCGCTTGGCAGCCAGCCAAGCCATGCAAATACGCTCCCAGGAGGGCCGCCTCCAGAGGAGCCATTCCCTGAGCCAGCAATCCGCCCAACAGACCGGAAAGAACGTCACCAGAGCCGCCTCTGGCAAGGGCATCGTCACCACTGGGATTAAAATAGAGTTTACCATCGGGTGATGCAATGATTGCAGGAGAACCTTTTAACATTAAAACGACATTCCACCGCTGAGCCAGATCGGGTACCAATTTCAGCTTTTGTTCATTAACTTCCGCAGCCGACAAACCACACAATCGGGCCAATTCACCTGCATGCGGCGTCAGAAGTGTTTTTCCCGATGAAAAAACCGGGTCCACTCCCTTTCGGGCAAAGGCGCTCAGGCCATCGGCATCTAATATCAGGGGTAAATCCAAAGATTGTGCAAAATTGACCACCCAGGAATCTGTCGCTTCATCGGCATCGAGTCCCGGCCCCAGCACCACAGCCTGCTGATTGTGCAAAAGATGTTCCTGTACGGGTTGAGGCAACGGCTCAATGGTTCCATTTTCTGTTGTAGCCAAACCACTGACCACAGTTTCGGGCAAACCGGCAAGCAGGCCCGACTTTAGTTCCAAAGGAACCGCCATAGTCACCAACCCGACACCCGAACGCAACGCACCCAACCCAGCCAAATGAGCCGCTCCACCGTAAGTCCGACTGCCAGCAAACAGGCAAACCCGGCCAAAATCGTATTTGTGGCCATTGGAAGGGCGCTTCAGGAGCAGAGCCCGATACTCTTCGCGGGTCAAATAAAAATGGGAAGGGCTATGGGCCTGGCAAATATCCGGAGGAAACCCAATATCCACGACTTCCAGTTGCCCCACATAATCGCGTCCCGGGGGCATGAGCAGCCCTCTTTTGGGAAGACCGACGGTTACCGTTAAATCAGCTTTAATGGCAAGAGGTTCAACTGAGCCATGATCGCCATCAACTCCGGAAGGAATGTCCACCGAAACCACTGGTACCGAAGAATTATTGATAGCCTTAAAAATTGAGATATATGTTTTGCGAACAGGAGGCGTGATCCCTGTGCCGAAAACGGCATCTACAACAATTTGGGCCCCCTGCAGCAGTGGGCCCATGGCAGCGGCCCAATGTTCAGGGGCAGGATGCAGCACATCCACTTGGTCGGGTAACCGGTCGTAATTAGCGGCGGCATCGCCTTTCAGTTCAGCCCGGTCGGCGACCATCAACAGCTCTACCGGATGGCCTTTCTGATGCAGCAGGCGAGCCATTACCAGACCATCGCCGCCGTTGTTTCCTTTTCCACAAATAATGACCACCGGCCCGGCGGGAATGCGGCGCCTTTCGATGAATTTGAGCAGGGACTCGGTTAAGGCCCGGCCAGCGCGCTCCATCAGCTCCTCACCGGAAATACCCGTCTCAATGGTGGCCGCATCAATGGCGCTCATTTGTCGGGAGGTGCAAACTCTCATGAGGCGGCACCGGGACGGGAATCACCTTTGGCATTGAGCGTTTCAATGACTGACATCAATTGAAGCAAATCGTCCACCACAAAATCCGGTTTTGTATCGGCATCATCCACCTTGTCGGCGTATTGAGAGTATTTGTCGCCATAGCGAGCATAAACCGTGTGCAAACCGGCATTCTGGCCACCCAGGATATCCCGCTCAATCCAGTCGCCAATAAGCACCGTACGGTCAGCCGAGACGTTGAGAATATCGAGGGCCATTTGAAAAGGTTTGGGATCGGGCTTGTGATGCCCTGTATCGTCAAAGGTAAGCACCACATCGAAGGTGTGCTGCAGACCGATGTAATTAAGCCGTTGCCAGGCTTCAAAACGAGGTGCATCGCTAACCACGGCCAGCTTGTAACCGTCTTTCAGAAGTTTGTTCAAAACAAAGTGAGCGTGAGGATAAGGAACCAGTGACCCTCCCCGGGCCCGGCGATAAGCCACGACCCCGGCTGCAAGAATGCGATCATCGACCTTGCCAATGATTTTTTCCAGAAATACATTAAAAACCCGCTGGTGTTCGATTCCGATTTTTTTATAAATGGCAAAAATCGAATCGACAGCTTCCTGCTGATTGAGGGGCAGACCACTGTCGATCATGGCATCAACAGCAGCGCGGATTGAATTTTCCTTGGCCAACATGAAGTCGGTCAGGGTATTATCCAGATCGAAAATGACTGCATCAATAGCACGAGCACACACAGGGAACCTTCTTTCCACAAAAGAAACGGTGACCACCCCATTCTAACGCATCTGTCATCTTTTGCCCAAAGAAACCCGGAGATCATGCATAACAATTTTGAAGAACCAACACCTGTTCCCGAAACGACCCCCGCACCCAGTCTTTGGACTGACCGCTCCCGGATCTGGATTGTGGGCCTGATATTCATGTTGGGCTTCGGAAATATCTTCTTCCAGGTTCAGGCCTATATGCTGACCGGAGGACTCGTATTGCCCGTTCTGGCCGGCCAATTGCTGGGTGTATTCATTCCCCTTCTGGTTCTCAGCCGTAACAATGGCTGGAATCCCATTCATGATTTTGATCTGGGGAAAACCCAATCTCTGTTTCTGGCTTCCGCCTTTGTCCTGGCTCTGGCGGCTCTGGTCCCGTCTTCACTTTTGGCAGAATTATCCATGAGAGTATTTCCCGGCGACCCCGAACGCATGGCCATGTTCCAGAAAGCTCTCCCCCGCGATATTCTGGGAATGATCCTAACATTCATAACCGTCGTCCTGGTTGGCCCTCTGGGTGAAGAAATAGTTTTCAGAGGATTGCTGCACCGCCTGGCTGCCAATTACTGGGATCCGCTGAAAGCGGGTTTGCTGGCCTCGTTGATCTTTGCCATGGTTCACGCCGAACCCTGGCTGCTGTTTGGCCTGGTGGGCATTGGTGCCGCCCTGTCTTTCCTTTACCAAACCACCGGCAGCCTTCTGGTCTGCTGGGTTTTTCACGCCGTACACAATTCGGTGGCTTTGGTCATGATGTATTCGGCAAAAGAAGTTCAAACCGAGCCATCGGAAATTGTGACCGGTGATTATTTGTTATTGGGTATTTCACTGGTGGTGTGGGTTTTGATAGGATCGTGGCTGGTACGGGTCAACAAAAACAAAAAACAATAAAAAAACGGAGCCGAAAATACTCCCGGCTCCGCATAACTTACTTTTCAGACTCACGCAGCTCTCGGCCGAGACTGATTTCGCCATTATCGATGCGGATGTTGAATCCACATCTGGGGTTGTGACAAACCCAGGCTTTGTATCGAATGGCAGCGCCATCTCGCCCATAATCAGACATAGGCAACAAAAGGCCTTCATCGCATTTTTTGCATTCAGGAAAATCCATTAATAGCTCCTCGCGTTAATTCCCTGCTCCCCCACCCTTCATGATTCCCATTTTGCCACCGGAGGACTGAGCGACAGGAGCATAACCTAGCACAACAATAGGCTTTTAGAAAGTAGATTTGTATAACCTGGTTCTATCAGGTTTTTTGAGGTTTTTTCCTGGCGGCAGGAAATAAAACATTATTTAAAATCAAACGGTATCCGGGCGAAGTGGGGTACAAATCCAGATCTGTTGGAGGGTCTCCCACCCTGTGTTGATAATCTTCAGGGTCGTGTCCACCCAGAAATGTCCAGGTGCCCTGCCCTCGGCGGCCATGAATATATTTCACTTCATCGGTACCCTCAACGGCAGCCAAAACTGTTACCGAGCGTTTCAAATGCTTTTTAAGGTAGCCGGTGGTCTGCCCCAGAAAGCCATTAATCACATTGACATGGTTCTGTGTCAGCATAGCCGGTACCGGATCGTATTTGGCAGCGAAAGCAAAGAGAGTGAAATAGTCGGCCTCCGCCCCTCGCATCACGGAATAATTACTGGTATCGAGGTCGCTGAATTCATACATCATGGGGTTGGTCACCAGTTTAAAATCCTCAAAGGCCAGAGTATTGTTGAAATCACTCTGGCCCCGATAAGTAGGATCGTAAGATGTATTGTCAAACGGAGCCGCCACAATATCGGTCTGCATCCAGGCCAGGGCAATGTCGATGGTATCGGTGGCTGAACACATGGCAAACAGGAAGCCGCCGCCACCAACATATTCGGCAATTGTACCGGCAACAGCGTGTTTTAATTCCCAGGCCGTGCCGTACCCCAAAGCCTGAGCCATTTCTTCAGTGCTGTGTTTTTGTTCCAGATACCATTCTTCGAGCCCGAAATTAGCGTAAAACTTTCCATACTGACCGGTGAAATCTTCATGATGAAGATGCAACCAGTCAAAATCGTTCAAGTCACCGCGAAGAATTTCTTCATCGTAAATAACATCGTAAGGGACTTCTGCGTAGGTCAGGGCCATGGTTACGGCATCGTCCCATGGTTGCTTGTTGGGAGGACTGTAAATGGCAATGCGTGGGGGTTTTTCCAGCAAAACCTCATCCATGTTTTCCTGTTGGACCGTTCGGCGGATGGCCTGAATTTCCTGCTCGGTAATGCTCTGGTAACTAACTCCCAGCAGACGGGCGTCCATGCGCACCCGGGCATTGTCTTCCAGCAGAAAACTGCCCCCGCGATAATTCAGCAACCAGTTAACTTTATCCCCTGCCTGGAGAGTGTGGAAGGCAACTCCGTAAGCACGCAAATGATTGCGCTGGTCAAGATCCATGGGTATTAGCAAATAAGACTGTGCCAGGGCCGGGAAAACCGAAACCATCAGAATCAATAGAGTCAAAATCAACCGCATCATGGTAAACTCCTGACGGCGTCACGGGCGTCGTCAATAAACAGGTAGTCGGGGTACTGAGCGAGCAACAACTCCAGGGTGCTTCGGGCGTCCTGGTCTTGGCCCAATTCTTTTTCCAGTTCGCTTTTTCGCATAAGTGAATTTGCGGGAAAACGACCTCGCGGATGTTCACGGGAAATGGTTTGGAAAAGCTCCACCGCTTCCTGTAAGCGCCCCTGCTTGGCGTACAGGTTCGCCAACTCAAAACGAGCCCGTTCCATTAAATGCTGAGGTTCCTCCATATCCAGTCGGCGTATTCCTTCTTTTATAAAATCTTCCAATGCCTGCATTCTCTCCTGAGGTTTTACCACCAGGTCAAAATAAACTGCCTGCGAATAGAGAAGGAGCATCTCCGGCCCTCCGCTGGCATTGTCCATTTCTTCGGTAATGGCCAGGCCCAATTCCAGAGCATCGTTAGCATACGGAGCAGCGGGATTGTCCATGGCCACCACGGCAAAACGGTCTCGCGCAGTGACCAGATTACCCTGAGCCAAATCCAGCCGGGCCAAATGATAATGAGCATGCCCGCCGGCTTTCCTGAAATCAGGATCCCGCCCCAGCCGCGTCAGGACAATTCGGCCACGGGTGGTATCGCCAGCGGCAAGGTAACACTCGCCCAGGCTAAGGCGCACCAGGGCCACTCCAGGTAAGGGTAAATCCATATCAAGCAAAAGACTTTCCAACCCTCGGGCAGCAGTGGCCGGTTGTTGTAATTCATCTCTGGTGAAAGCGGCCAGCTTTAATTGAGAAGAATACAAATGTTTGCTTTGAGGATTAACTTTCAGGACCTGCCGCAGTAATTCGTCAAAACGATCAGCTGCTTCCTGCGGGTTTTCACCCAGCACATCTTTTTCCAAAGCAATTTCACAAACAGCAGCCAAATTGTCAGCCGCCCGACGACGAATACCCTGATCATAATTGCTGTCGCTTATCAACCATGCCAGAACATCGAGCAAATAATCGACGGTGGATTGAAGTTCTTCCGGGTTGTTTTCCGTAATTTCCAGATGAGACATTTCCCGCTGCAAGGTTACCGAATTCTGCAAAACTGCCAGCATGCCACTGCGTTTGCCGAACAATGAATGAGCCCGTTGGCTGGCATCAAATGTATTGCCTTCCATTAGGTACAAATTAGCTGCCAGAATAATTTCCGATGAATTAGCTTCCGGCTCGGTGGCCCGGTGGGTCAACTGTTTCAAAAAATCAGGCATTTTTCCAGGCAGGTATCCCCCTTCCAGAATTTCCGTTCGTACCAATCCAAGATTGAACGGGTTGCTTCGCAAATCGGCCACCATGGCATCGGCAGAGAGTTCATACTCTTGCATTTCCAACAAGACCACAGCTTTTTGTCGGCCCATGAACAATTTGTCATCCAATACCGTACGCATGGAATCAATCAAATCATTGGCAATGACAGGCCGATGAGCTTCTTTGAACAGCTCCACTGTCACCATACCAGCACTTCGTTTGTTGGGACTGGTGGAGATAAACCCGTCGGCGGCCATGCGGGCGGAATCAGGATGGTCCACAGCCAGAAGTGATGTTGTCAGAGAACGCCAGAAACCTGCATTGTTGGGCTGGCCATTTAAAGCCTGACGGCAAATTTCCACAGCCTTTTTATGATCCTGACGTAACTGAGCCAAGCGAATTCTTCGTGAAATTAATTCCCTCTGCAAGGCACTGTGCTGGGACAATTCGGCCAAAAGGCTTTCTGCGCGACCCACACTTTTTAATGTCAGTAGCCGATCAAGTTCCACCAACCTGCGGCGCATATCCACCACCGAGCCTGACGATGGCCTTGGGTGTTGTTCAGGCAAAGGCATGCCCTTGCTTTGAGCCAAGACAGGAGCGCAACAAAACATCAGCAAAATAATGACTGAGGTGGGAAGTTTACGGATGAGTGTCATTTTAGGGCACTTCCACTTCCCGCGCTTTCATTTTGCGCATTTTCTCAAGAGCTTCAAAATAACGACGCACCAGCCCCCGGTATTCCAAAGGTGCTTTTTCCAGAGGCTGATAGCGCAGATCGAAGGGACTTTTCTCAGTACCATCGAGAGTCCCGCCATACAAGCCACCATTCTTCCCATACAATTCCTGAGCGGTATGGCTTTCTCGCCGGGATGAATAATCTCGCTGGCGAACACTGTTGCGTGCATCGAGCATGCGGCTGAGAATTCTTTCCTGCCTGATGAGAGTTTCTTCGCTGACCAGCCCCTGCTCCACTTCCTGACTCAGAGTTTCCATGAGATCGCCCAGCTGACCCAAATCGCCAAGCACCCTATCTCCTTCAGGATTTTCCCTGGCTTCCTCCGCTAACTCCTGCATACGGCCAGCCAACTGCCCCTGTCCTTCACCCAAACGTTTCATTTGAGCCCGGGCCTGTTGACTGATGCCACGGTTGGCAAGCATCTGACGCATTTGTTCAGTCATTGCATTCAGCTCTGCCTGATCTTTGGCCATGCTTTTTAATTGTTCGGAAAGACTCATTTGCTGCTGCTGGTCACCACTGCCACCACTGCTGCTGCTGCTCATCTGGGCTTCGGTCAACAAACCAATGACCATACGGTTAGCCAAAGCCAAACTGCTGGTGGTGGCTTTTCTGGCTGTTTGAGCCCTGTTCTCCTCGAGGGCCCGCAACCCTTCACCCTGCTTCTCAATCACTTCATCGACTTTGGCTAACAATTTGAGAATGCGCTTGGGGTTCGACTCCAGCAACATATTCAACCGGTCTCGAACTCCAATGGCTGCTTTCTGTATGCGATGCTGGTCCCGTGTAAGGTTCAAAGTTCGAACATCACGAATGCGTGCGGGAATTTGTCCGGCAATTTTTTCCTGTCGATCTGAAAGGGCCAGCATATCAGCAGCCAGCTGTCGCAAAGATGAAACCTGATGCTGGTCCATGGCCGCTTGCATGGCCGATTGAGTTTTTAATATCACATGATACAAAGAGCCCATATCCCGCAGGGCTTGTTGCTGCATTTTGGCTGCCATTTCCGGATCCATCTGTTCCCCATCCTGGGACAGTGCCTCCGATGCTTTGCTCATGCTTTCTTTGCTTTTTTGCTGATCCATTTGTTGCAGCGCCTGCTCCAAAGCCTTCTGCATTTCTTCACTGCCAGGAGTCTGTTTCTCTGCGTTCTTTTCTTCCAGATTTGCCAGCGCTTCTTCCAGTTTTTCTCTCAATTGTTCCATCTCTTCGGACAGAGCTTCCTGCCGACGAGCCAATTCTTCAGCGTCCGGTGTTTCCTGAGACTCGCCTTCAGAATTTGACTCACTTTTTTCACCCGATTCATTTTCACCACCGGATTCCTGAGGATCACCCGATTCACTTTTTTGTTCAGATTCACTGTCTTGTTCGGACTCTCCGCTTTCACCCTCAGCTGATTCACTGGACTCTTTGTTTTCAGAGCCTTCAGAATTTGCCGCCTGTTCTTTTTCTTCGGCCAATTGCCGGCTCAAGTCAGCCAGCTCCTGTTGCTTGCGAATCATTTTTTCCAGAAGACTGGCAATGCCTTCCATTTCCTGCTGCTGGTCCATGCGTTGCATCATGGCCAAAGCAGCATCCAGCTTGCGAGCCATTTCCTTTTGGTTTTTTGCCACTTCCTGCATGGCATTGGCTAATTCCTCAGGAGACAGACGCCCTTCACTGTTTTCCATCTTGCGCATGAGCTGGTCAAGTTCCGCACTGCTGCTCTGGTCCAGCAACTGAGAAACTTCTTCCGCGCGATCCAGCATTTGTTCCGATGCCATCTGACTCGATGCCAGTTTATCAACATCCTGCTGCAGTTGTTGGGCCACTTTCGAGAGTTCTTCCTGCATGCGTTTCTGCCGCTCCATTGCGGCTTCCATTTCCTTCTGACGAGCCCAGTCAGGAATGGGGTTTTTCAGCAATTCCCGGGTCAGGCGGTCCAAATCGGCCCCCAGTTTTTTACCCCGGTTGCGCATCTCTTCCAATTCTCCCCGCCGTTCCATACTGCTATCAGCCTGAGCCGCAAGAACATCTGCGGCAGATGGCAATTGCAAACGAACCACATTGGAAAAACCAACTCCCCTGGGTAGAGGCCGGCGGTTGTCCCGAGCCTCCACCCTCAGCTCAAGAACATCGCCCGGAACCATGTTCAACCGGCTGAAATCGGATTCCAAAAATATTCCCATTTGCAAAGGCTGGCTCTCAGAGGAATCAAAACCCTCGAAGAATTGGGGTTTGATAACAATTTCACCAGCAGAAGTGGACCAGTTTATTTCTCCACTGGAATGACTTTGCTGAGGCCATATCTGATAGCTCTCGAACTCATCTTTCGAATCTGATAAGGAGCCTTTTTGGTCGTTTAATCGAAATCCCAAAATCAGAGAAGACAGCCCGTAGTCATCGGCAGCTTCAGTTTCCATTTCCACCAGGCCGTGAATGGGTAGAATTCCATCGTCATTGGCTCTATGCAAACCGGCTATGGGAATGTCATCTTCAGTGGCAATTATTTCATAATGAAGGGGATTAACATTGCTCAGCCCAAAGTTATCCAGTAGAACAAAATGCAAAGAAGCTGATTCGGTTACGGAAAATTTCCCCGCAAAGCTGGAACCGGTAATTGCCAAAGGCAAAGTATCTCCCAAAGAGGAAACCAGGACCAGGGATTGTAAGTCGTGATTGGTTTCCCCAGTCAGGTTCAAGGTGGAACCCGAGGGTACTTCCAGCCAAGTGGGTAAACGTTTCATTTCCCGGGTGATCAGATGCATGTATGGCGGTGGGTTCACCAGCCCGGCCAGTTCAGTAATCATGGGGTGATGCCGGACCTGAACTTTTTGGGCTTCCGTCGTGGTCTCTGCCCGGCGGAATCGCCATTGAAAATCTTCCTGAATGGATTCCACATTTGCAACCCAGCGTCGATACGGTTCATGCCTGGTCAGGGTAGTTGAAACAATTGGTAACCTAAAGGCCATCAGAGGCTGCCATTCACCGGTTCCCATTTTTATTTCACAATAGGCTTTGTCAGAATTGCCCATGGAATCGAAAGCTTCCACTACGAGGCTACCGCCGGCCACCACAAAACCATCTCCATCAACGGCGTGAAGACCACCATGGGGAGCCTCGGTCCAAATCATCCCGGGGTTCCAGAGACGCTGCCAGCCTTGATCAAGAGTGGGTCCGGGTGCTGTAACAAAAGTTACAGACAATAACATGCACAGGGCCACAGCCAGCCAGGTTTGTCCCTGGCGATTGAAAGGAACCACATCGGCGGGTTGCAACCGTTGCAAATGGTCAGCTGCCCGGACAAAGAGACGGCGTCGCAGTTCAATTGCCACACTGCTTTTGTCGGACCAGCGGGCGGTGTCGCGAACCGCCTCCTCGGAGGCAATCAGAACATTGGCAAAATACCCCCGTTTTTCGGCCAAGTGAACCCATTGCTGTTCATTGCGAAGACGCCACACACGCCCCAGAAGATTGTTCCAAAGCAAAGCCACCAAAGCCAAACCAAGAGTTACCAGAAAACCATAAGTCACAAAACGTTCAGGCTCAACAGCCTGCCCCAGCAACCAAACCGTGAGCATAAGCAGAGAACCGCCCACACCCACCACACGGGCCACGCCAAACCACCCCACCCGCAACAAAGTGCGCCGGTGCAGATGCTTCAGCCTTTCCTGAAACAGATTTTCTGGTGTTTGGTTTGGCATTCTATTTCCGTGCCGCCAGAGTGCGACTGTCCTCCATATCAGGGATGGGTCAAAGCATACATAAGAATATTCACCGCCATTTGAGTGGCTGCCTCCCGTACTGCGGGTGGATTGCCGTGCACATGGGCATCTTCAAGGCCATCGCCGATATCTGAAGACCAAGTGTAAAAAACCACCAGCCGGCCTTCATGAAATACGCCAAAACCCTGTGCAGGTTCCCCATCATGCTTATGTATCTTCGGCAGGACTGGCAAATCATAAAACGAATGATAGATGGGGTGGGTGGCTGGAAGGGGAATCAGAGGGCTGTCAGGATACAGATTTGCCACCATTTCCCGGAATGAAGCGTCCAAGCCGTAATTATCATCAGCATATAAAAACCCGCCGGCAGCCAGCCAGATTCTCAGCTCATCCAGTTCCTGGTCGTCCAGAAGAACCCGCCCGTGGCCCGACATATACAAAAATGGGTATTTGTACAGTTTTTCACTGTCCAAAGTTACCACCACTTCATTTTTTGCCGTTTTGATTCCCGTTCGGCGTTCAAAGGCTTCAAGCCAGTTGGGAATACTGCTCGGGTCACAATACCAGTCGCCACCGCCTTCGTACTGTAAGCGGGCAATATTGACTTCCGGGTCCAGAGGAACGGCGGCAAAGCTTGAGAGGCCAAAACCACATATCAGTAAGCTCAGCAGAAACCAAATAAAAACGGGTTTCAAGATTGGGGTCCTTCCAGGGTGTCAATACGCAAACGGGGCAATTTCAACTCGGCAAGAGCACCGTTGCCATGAGTTTCAACATCGGGACGATTGCGCAGAACAATGCGGCCGCCCATACGATCGGCAAGGTTCCGGCAAATGGCCAGCCCCAGACCGGTGCCTTTGCTCTTGGTGGAAAAATAAGGATCAAAGAGACGATCGGCCACCTCGGGAGCTAAGCCGCTGCCGTTATCGGCCCACCGCAGGGTAACCGATTCTGAGTCCACGTACCAATCAATGTCCAGAACTACGGTCTGGCTTTCACCCACGGCATCAAGACTGTTTTGCATTAAATTGCCCAGAATTTTCTGCAGAGAATCTTTGTTAGCCAGAACCAGAGGAAGATCTTTGCTTTCCTGATTCACTGAAAAAGTAGACTGCGAATCGGCTGAGCCGTAACGCTGCAGCGTATCGTTAACCACCATTTGAAAATCCAGAGCTTCACGTTGCAGGTCACCCGGACGGCCCAGCAGGCTGAATTCAGCGGCAATTGACCGCAACAGTTCCACTTGGGTCAAAACCCGGGTCATGGTATCGCCCATGATTTTATCCAATTGAGGATGTTTGTCTTTCCAGGCTTGCTGAAGCAACTGAACAGATAGCTGAATGGGAGTCAGAGGGTTCTTGATTTCATGGGCCACCTGTCGGGCCAATTCAGCATTGATCGCCAATTTCCGGGTTTGCAAAAACTCGGTGATGTCTTCGAAAACAAGCATGGTATCGCAGCGTTCATCTGGCAAATCCAGAGGCGCCATGGCCCCGCGCAAGGTCCTGACTGCGTCGTGACTGCTCATCTCTCCCCCCCAGCGTTCAGCTCCCTCGGCCAATTCCAGAAATCGGTCCAGCAAAGCAAGAACACCCTGAGTTTCATCGTTCCCCGGGTCGAAATCCACCAGGATGGTTCGGCCGGCAGGATTCAGAGAAATCACCCGGCGATTTTCATCCACCACAGCCACCCCTACGGTGACTCGATCAAGCACCGAAGTGAGAAATTTTTCCCTGGCTTCCAGGTCTTCGCGAGCGGAGGAAAGCTCAGACCGCATAACACGGAAGGCAGTAGTCAAACGCCCAACTTCATCTCGGCCCGATTCCGGCAAAGGAGCTTTAAAATCTCCTTTGGCCATGGACTGTGTAGCAGTCAGGAGCAACCGCAACGGCCGGAACAAATTCCAGGACATAAGCAAAGCCAGCATAAGAGCGGTCAGGAGAATAAGGTTGGCCATACCCGCCAGAAACAGAACCGTGGAACGGCGTTGTTCTTCAAATTGAATTTCACGATCAGGGAAAGCCAGAGCCAGCACAGCCGGAACTTTGCGAATGCCAAAAACGCCCGAAGACAGTCTGGAAAAAGTAGCCAAAGGTTGAGCACCAGTAAAAGCGAAAGGCCGCCCTGCAAATGAAAAGACCCCCGCAGCCTGGGCGTGATCCATTAGGACCCCCATCATATCCGGGTTGGCCAACAATGGCTCCCGCCCGGAAAAAACACCTTCCGGATGACTGGCCAAAACCGGCCGACCTCCAAGACGAAGAGTGGCCTGGCCGTTAATCAAATCGGCCAGGCTTCCCAGCAGCTTACGGTCCAACAATTGGCGATACAAAAAGAAGCCATTGCGAATACGACCATCGCGCAGCACTTGGGTATCGGAAATAGCCAGAACGCCGGACAGGTCAATAGGCACAACAGTGGCCACGAATATCTGGTCCCCATCTTCCATGACCACCATGGGAGATGTACGGGCAGCAGCCAGCAAAAGACCAGCTTCTTCCGGTTCCAGATCGCTGAGGGTTTCGTCCAAAATTAAAGTGCCATCGCCTCCAAAGACCATAGCCTGACGGCCCTGGCGAGGATCGACGGGGCTTTTACCCTCCAATTGGCCAATGAGCATGTCATTGATATAATCACTGCCGGAAAGGGAATAAGCCTGTTCCTCCAGCAGTTGGCGCAACTGCTGCACCGCGGTATCCAATCCCGTTCTGGTCCGACTTCGGGCTTCGGCTCGAATGCGTTCGTGTCCCACTCTGTCCACCGAGGTTCCAACCACCAGCAGGAGCAGCAGTCCAAAAAAGAGGTAGCCGGCCAGGAATTGTTCCTGAAAACCGGTCGACCAGGTTGGGCCCAAATCGGAGACGCCTCCTTTGGGAAATATACCTTTGAGACGCCGGAAAATCTGGAGAAACAATACCAAGAGAGCCAGGAAGACCAGGTTCAAAAGCATAAGTCGGGAAAGATCCAACAAATTCTCCCGTTGCCGGGCCTGTTTAACTCCCAGCAAATATCCCTCTCCGGCATAGTTGGCCAGATCTGAAGGAATGGTTTTCCATTGGCAAAGGAATTTGTCATCCCCGATTTGTATTTCAGCCTGAGACTGTTCCCCCGTTTTCAAATCTTCCAGCATGGATCTGAACTCAGGGTCCGGAATGCCCATTTGGCCCACATCGAGCCAGCCCTTGTCGTCTCCCCGTAATAAAATGACAGGTTTGTCTATTTCGGAGCGGGGCCGATAACCGCTCAAACTGGTATTGGCCGGTCGGGTTAGAGTGGCCAATTGGGTGGAGATACGCCAACTGCGAATAGGGAATTCCACCCGGATCCACCCCAGGTTGCCCTGCCTGTTGATCAGGCCGGACAAAACCAGTTCATCACCATCGTGAAAGATTCGTCTTTCTTCTGTGAACTCCACCGTAATAGATTCTGATTTTTCCGGCAGCAAATCTTCGTGAACTCGTTTTCGACTGCCCACCTGAAAATTAACTTCACCCATGAACCCGGTGGTGAAAAGACTTTCCTCTTGATCGAACTCATCGGTTAATTCCACTGACAGAGGGAAACCCAGATCTCGTAAGCTGGATTTCCTCCACAATAAATAGGCCGGTTCGTCACGCCACACATCGTGACTGTCAGGGGGCAGAATTCCACTTTGGCCATCCTGTTCACGCATTTCATGCAGGGCTTCATTCAGCAAGTACGGAGCAGACAGATTCCGGGGTTCCACCAGCAAATCGCCCTTGGTATTCAACCAAACATACTCGGACGCCTGATAAACATCACTCAATGAAGAATAATTCCAAACCGAGACCATGAGCAGAATCACTGGCCAAATGAAGCGGCGTAAAAACTTTTGACGAGCCGTGAGGGCGGGAATGATTAGCCAAAGACCCAGAACCGTCATGGCCAGAAGAATTTTCCCTCCCCACCACAGATCAATCCCCAGAAAAGATATTCCAAGAGCAACAACAAAGGCCACCACACCAGAGCCTATCCAGGCTGGCCACTTCGATGAAACCGGCCAGGTGCGTCCCACCCAAATTCCCACCAAAAACGCAAAGAGAGAAAAAACCAGGAGCATGAGAACCAAATGCAAACACCAGAAAGAAAGAAAAGATAAAGACACTCCGTGCCCAATAAGCCGGGGGTTTGCGTTTGTGGCCAGCATGGAGGCCAGAAAACGCCCCAGAATTAAAACACCAGATGCCATGAGACCAAAAAGAAAGCCTGAAGCAGCCCCCTGACCAGTCAATTTCATCATATTCCAACCGGATGCCGACTCACCCTCGGGACCGACCAGCCCTACGGTTCTGAGAATTGCCCACACCGAGGCAGCCAATACCAAAGCAGTGAGCAACCCATCGGCAGTGCTGGCAAACATTCCGGCGGCAAAAGGAGTGGCAAAATACGCCGGGTCCAGCAAGCTGGACCAATGACCCGGGGAAGCGGGCAACTCGGCCTGGGGAAAGGCCCAGGTGCCCCACCGGGAAAGACCTGAAAGGGCAAGAATCAGACGCCCAAACCAAGCCGCCAGAAGAAAACCCAGAGTATCGGCCCATAAACGAGCCACCGACAACAACGCAACAAACCACCCAAAGCCGGCAAGCAACATCAACCGGGCCGTGTCCTGTCGTTGGTCAAGAATGACTGTTTCCGGCTCAGCATTCACCAAAACTAAACCCAGGTTGTTATCCAGGTCCTGGAAAAGGACATCAGGCTCAGCATTTCCTTCAGGTGTGAATCGCTCTTTAGCCTGCCCCAATGGCAAAATTTTCCATTTCAATCCACTGACCCCGGAAATGGGTAGTTTGTCGTCCAGAGGGATTTGCAATTCGACGGCCAGATCGGAGGACAAGGTTCTGGAAACTCTGCGATACCAATGATGACGTCCCCGCCAAAGATTGTCTGCACTTCTGGCATGAGAAATCATGGGTAAAGGTTCCGCCCCACCGGTCCAGGCACTTCGTTGGCCTTTTTCCCAGACAATGGCTTCAATGAACGGCCCTTTTCCACCAGGAAAGACACCAGGCCAGCGGCGAGCCGTTTCCTTAAGCTGGCGAAACAACTCTCCAGCTGATATTGAATCAGCCTTTGTCACAAATGATTTAGATGTAAAATCCAGTATTTGGTCCAGATCACTGTTCAGGTCGTCCCAGTGCTTTTTCACTTCTTCTCTGTTTTCCTGTAGAAAAACTTTCGGTGCAGAGATTCGTGAATTGGAAGAAGAAATTTTCTGTCCCACGGCTACAAGAGAAGTGGCCAGAAGTGCAGCTATTGAAAAAAACAACAAAGTTGACCAGAAAACAGATGTCCGTTCCGGCTTGCCGGTTCTTAATCGGGAAATACCCAATAACAAAGCGATGATCAGACTCAGGCCAAAAAACAACCCTGGCCATTTCAGGCCATCAACCAGAGTGTGGCCTGAACCTGCAAAAAGCAGGACTCCCTGCCCTATCAGGCAGAGTACAACCAGAGGTTTAACAGTACGCTCCAATAGACCCATTAAATGTGGCCAGCCTCGCAGAAAAGAGATTCAGATCAGTTCAAAAAACAATCAGGGTTCCATTGTACGCACAATCGACCGAAATTCGCCAGAACCAAGGTGTTTTTCATAAAAAAAACCCTCCCGCCTCGGTGACGGAAGGGTTTTTCAAATAACGAAAAAGAAACTTACATGTCCATAGCCATGCGTTTCTTATCGGTAATTTTGCGTTCGTACCACCAGACCAGAATAGGACTGGCAATGAACATGGAGCTGTAAGTACCCACAACAACACCAAAGGTCAGGGCAAATGCAAAGTCATGAATGACCGCTCCACCAAGAATGTATAAGCAAATGGCAACCATGAAAGTTGTCACCGATGTCAGCAAGGTACGGCTGAGACATTCGTTAATGGATCGGTTAATGACCTGAGCATAGCTCTCTTTGCGGCGCAGACGCATATTCTCACGAATACGGTCAAAGACCACAATAGTATCGTTGAGCGAGTAACCAATAATCGTCAGGAAGGCCGCAATAATGGACAGGCTGATTTCCAGATTCAGAATGGCGAAAACTCCAAGAGTAAGAGTCACATCGTGAACAAGAGCCAGAATGGCTGCGATTCCGTAGCGGAAAACAAAGCGGAAAGTAATGTAAAGCACGATCAGAGCCAAAGCGCCAAAGACAGCACTGGTGGCACCCTTTCGCAACTCGTCCCCAATTTTGGGCCCAACACTTTCTTCCCGGCGCAACTCGATGTCACGTCCGTTGAGGCTTTCGCGCAGGTCATTCAAAAGAATCTGTGCAGCATCGAGAGTTTCTGTTGTTTCACCTTCAACATTTGGGAAGGTAATCAGGAACTCATCGGCGGATCCAAATTCGGTGACCTGAATGCCATCGTAGCCTTTGCCTTCAAGAGCGGCGCGAATTTCGCCCACACTGGGAGCCGGCTCGGCTATTTTTACCTGTAAAACACTACCACCGGTGAAGTCGATACTCAGGCGGGGACCGCCATTAATCACAAGCAAAATCAGTGACAAAGCGATCAGCACCACCGAAAAGGTGAATGCCGGCTTCATGGCACCGATAAAGTTAATATTTGGGTTTCTGAAGAATTCCATCTTCCTGTCCGACCTTTCCCGAATTTTTCAATTCGGATTCATGCCCTGGGGGCGAAATTTACCAAAACTGTAAACCATGGGGCTGAAAACAGCCCCCTGGCACTAGATGCTCATTGTTTGTTTGCCCTGCTTGCGGGTGATGGTCTCCATCAGCACACGAGTCATGACCAGGGCCGTGAACATGCTGGTAAGAATACCAATGCTCAAAGTCACCGCGAAACCCTTGATGGGTCCGGTGCCGAACATCAGCAGAATTCCGCCGGCAATAAGAGTGGTTACGTTTGCATCGACAATGGTACGGGTGGCGTTCATATAACCTGACTGAACAGCAGCCCGCACGGTTTTATCTTTGCGAAGTTCTTCACGAATACGCTCGTTGATCAGCACGTTGGCATCAACAGCCATACCCACTGTAAGAATAATACCGGCAATACCAGGCAAGGTAAGAACCAGGCCGAACTGAGCCAGTACAGACATCAGAATAACGATGTTGCTGACCAGGGCCAGAACAGTCACCAGGCCACTGGCCCGGTAATAAATCAGCATGAAGATAACCACCAGAATGGAGCCGTACATTGCAGCATCGAGTCCCATTTTGATGGAGTCGCTACCGAGGCTTGGCCCCACGGTACGCTCTTCAGCAATATAAACATCGGCAGGCAAGGCACCGGCGCGCAGCAGCAAAGCCAAATCGCTGGCTTCATTGTTGGTAAAGCTACCGGTAATTTGTCCCTGGCCACCAGGAATGCGACCCTGGATTTGAGGGGCACTGCTAATGCGACCATCGAGGCTGATAGCCAAGAGGCGGTTCACGTTATCGCCGGTAAGTTTGGCGAACTGACGAGCACCACGGCTGTCGAGGGTAAAACTGACCATAAAACGGCCAGGGTTTTGGTTGTCTGCATTGGCAGTGGCACCTTCAAGGCGGTCACCGGTCAGGCCGGCAGTTCCGTCCACCAAATACATGGGACGCAATTTAATGCCTTCGCCCACGTCGAGAGCCTCATCACCCAGCTGAAGTTCCACATCCCGTAAAGCCCGAGCGGTGCGAGGGTCATCCAGCAAAGCCTGCATGCGGTTGACATCGTTTTCATTCAGGAAAATAGATGTTCCCAGACCACGGCCCAGTGCCGACTGCAGCATGAGCATTCCGGTGAATGGATGTTCGGCCAGATAGACCGCATCGCTGACGTCCTCACCTTCTCCATTAGGATCAAGGCTTCCGAATGGATTGTCAGGGTCGTTGGCTGTGCTATCAGCAACAGCAACCTGATCGTCACTGGATTCGGCAGCTATGGCTTCAGCCACGGCGGCTTCATCCAGGAAAGCACGATCCAGTTTTTCAAAGACTTCCTGCAATTCAGATTCGGGACGAACCAGACGGAATTCCAGACGAGCCGTTTTACCCAGCAGGTTTTTGGCTCTTTCGGGATCCTGCAGTCCAGGCAACTTGACCACAATGCGACTGGCGCCAAAGGTGGTAATTTCCGGTTCGGACACACCAAATTTATCGATGCGCCGGACCAGGCTTTCTTTCACTCTTTGCAGAGCATCCTGAGCCTCGGCCGGGGTCATATCGGTCTGGTCAATTTCCAGTACCAAATACATGCCACCCTTAAGATCGAGCCCACGGCGAATAGCCTTGCTATCGATCTCCTGGATCTCAGCCAAGCGTTCGGGATTGTCTTTGGCTGCGGCACGCTCTTCGCCAGAAATGGAAAGAGCCTTGAAAGTTGGCCACAATCCGATGAGGGAGAGCAACAGGACGACGACACTCAATCC
The DNA here is from genome assembly GCA_024223715.1 of bacterium. Lineage (GTDB taxonomy): Bacteria > Krumholzibacteriota > Krumholzibacteriia > LZORAL124-64-63 > LZORAL124-64-63 > LZORAL124-64-63. Next base: position 22,910 of record JAAEOA010000069.1, read on the forward strand.
TGCCCTGATTTGCAGGGAACGATTCATTTTTTAACTCCTGGAAAGCCTGTTCCGGATGGGCGCTTGGGCCAAAATCCGGCTCAACAATACAAAAAATAACGGTTTAACCGACGACGATGATAACACATAAGTGTCCATTTTGCCAGAAATTGCCCAATTCCAACTCTTAAATGAACATAATTTTGGCAGGATCCGGGGTCTGGTGGTCAAGCTCCTAGTGGCGAACTTGCAATGTGTAAACACATTGCCCCAGCCCAAGCTCCTGGCAACGTTCCATCAAAATGCCGGGCTCATGGACAGAACCACTCCATTGGCGCAGCCCGTGGACAGCATCGTCCACCAGCAAATCAATTGTGGCCTGGTCCAGTGCCACCGGATCGGTCGAAATAAGCGCACCTTTAGGAGCAGGTTTTAATTTGCTGAGGCTTAGGGCCCCGGAAACCCTTTTGGGAGGCCTGGTCAGGAAATTCACATAAAGGAAACCACCGTACTGGGAAGCCTGACTTTGACTGGCTGCCGCCCAGGCCAGCTCGGCCAATTGCTTTTGGAACTGGGCAACAGCCGTCTTATCATCCGGAGTAATACCCGATAAATGACAGGCAGTAAGGCATTCTCCACACCCGACACATAATTTGTGATCGATGGTGGCCCGGCCGCCCTGTATGGATATGGCATCAAAAATACAAGCAGCCAGACAGGAACCACAGCCGGCACATAAAGGAGTGTCCACCTTTGGCTTCAAGTGGCGGTGTAACTTCAATTTGGTTTCCCGGTCGAAAAGACCGCACCCCAGGTTGAAGGTTGCCGCGGCAATGCCCAGAAAAGGGTGCGGGCGAACGGAATTGAGCAAAAGCAGCCCAGGGGCCTGAGCTGCCACTTGAGACAGCCGGCCTTCTGCCAGCGTACTCATTTGAGAAAGAGTTAACAAACCTTCAGGGCCGGCAGGTGACTCATCTCCCACTTCAAAATCAGTCAAATTCAGCTGACGAGCCCGGGTTCTAAGATAATTGGCAGTTTCCAACCCGGCGGTGGTAATGGACAAATTCTCAAAGCTGGCACCCGGAGAATGCCCCGAACGACGCAAGCCAGCCCGGGAAGCTTGAATGTGTTCGAAATTTACCAGATTTGGTTTATTCGGTTCCTCGAGAGGAATTTTCACCGACCAAGATGTTGGCAAACCCTCAGCGGAAAAAGGAACCATTTCGGCAATGGTTTTTTCCAAATTAGCCAGAAAAGCGGCATCGCAATCAGTGCCTTTCTGGCCGGATGGACAGAAAACAACAAGGCTGGCATTTTCCGCAGGCATGTCATTTACCCCCGGAGGCAGATTTCTTCAAAGCCAACATTTCTGAAACCGTAACAAACCTGACACCGGCTTTTTTTAAACGGGGAATTTCCCTGGCCAGAACACTCCAGGTTGCCGGATGCGGATGCCCAATGCCCACGGCAAATCCCTTGCGTTTCGCAGCCGAAACCAAGGCGTTCAAATTGGCCGTAATGGTTTTTTCATTTTCACTGTCGAAATCCAGGAAGATTCGGTTACGCAGGGTTGGTATTCCTGACTTGAGAGCCACATCATAAGCCACTGAATTGCGAGTCGTCAGACTATCGAAAAAAAACATATTACGTTTTTTCAGAACCTGCATGAGGGCGGTCATGGTTGCTGCGTCACTGGTGGCAGCACTTCCCATGTGGTTATTCAACCCGGTAACCCCTGGCAGATTCCTGAGTTTATCACTCAACAGGTCTTCAATTGTTTCGGCATCCATTCCCACCAAAAGAGGAGCTTTCCCCGGATTTTTTTTCGGGTAACCCTCAGGCTCCATGGGCAAATGTAAAATTATTTCCCGGCGGCGTGTCAGGACCTTTTTCTTTTCTGACTTCAGGCTAACCTCGACAAAACAACCGGCGTCGAGACGAATTTTGCGGCCCGATGATGCAGAAGTCTTTCCAATATCCTGCCTGGCATTGTCCTGGGGTAAAATCAGATCGGTTTCTTCCAGAGAGTACTGTCGGGAAAATGGTAAATTTGGCAATACAGCCATAGTCATGGGAGCAGGTAATTTCAGGAGTCCCCGGGTAACATCGTTGCGAAAGTTCCCCCAGTCATCAATGACCAAAGCCACCACCGGCCCCTCATGTTCCGCCTGAAAATCAGCCCAGGGTGTGGTACTGGAGTAATCACCCCAAACCAGATTTTTGGGGGCCTTGCCCCGGTGCAAAACCAGGGTGTGAGTAGGTTTTCCGTTCACACCGAGATCCAACCGCAACAAATCAGTCTGATCATTGGGTCTGGATGTTTTGTTTTCCGGATAGAGCTTTTGCCCCCACAGGACTTTTGCTCCCACGGTATTCAGGGCGAGATCAAGAGTTCTTTGCAGCTGCTCATAGGCCAAAGAGTTTTCGAGAGCCACCACACGACAACGAACGGTGGCATTTTCACCCCACTGGGGCGCGGACCAGTCCAGATCCGTTGGTCCAAATGCGGGTCCGGGCCGAAAATAAGGGAGATGTTCAGAAAGAACCGATTCCACTTCCAGTTGAACTTCACCATAAGCAGCATCTGAGCCCATAACCAATAGGGCGGCTTGTCCCGTGCCCGATTTAGCCCACTTCAGAAAACCAATGCCCCCCATTAGCAAGACCAAAGCACCCACCAGAAACCAAGTCAGTGATGTAGCCTGCCAGGAAGAACGCTTTTTGCGACGGCCGCCTTTTTTCCTGACTTTTTTCTTTCGCGTTGTTTTGCGATTTTTTTTGCCACCAAGCCGGCCAAAGAGATTCAAATCAACAGTCTCCAATTTTCCTGCAGCCAAATTCAGCCACAATCTTGGCAGAATTATTCAGAAGGGTATAATACAAAAGAGGGAACCTGCTTGAGGTTCCCTCTCCATATTATTGCCTGTTGGACTCAGCCACAAGGACTGTTGTAAAAAATTAGCCCTTAGAAAGGACGCTGTCCCACCATCTTCCACAAGTCGTCAGAACCCTGGATAGCGTAAAAATCGACAGGCTGCTGCACCTCAAAGCGGTGACCGTTGGGGTTGTTGAAATACATCAACATGTTGAAACGGGCCTTGTAAGCACCCATTCCACCAAAATATTCTTCAGAAGCATCGACGGGTTCCCAGGCACTGTCCTTGTCCAGAACATTGACGGCGATGGAATCCACGGGAGGCTGGGCAATGCCGTCTTCATCGATACCACCCAGGCCTTCAAAAATATTCCGGTGAATTTGAATTTCAGCGTCACGATCGAAATAAGCCAATTCCAGCGGAGAATTGCTTTCATTCCAGGCATCGATAGTTTCCTGGGAAAGAACCGAACGGAAGTCTGCGTGCAACAAGTCTTCAAAAGCATCGGAGTCCATGGCTTCGTAGATATCTTTGAAGTTGGCCATCATGACATCAGGTTCAGTATTGGGTGGATATGTTGGACCACTTGGGCCGCCGTCGCCACCGTCATCATCGGGAGAGAAAATACAACCGGTGGCCGCTGCCAAAAGGGCAAGAGTTGCCAGCAGCATAAGAAGATTCTTCAATTTCATTTTGTTCCTCCAAAGGGCCAATATGGGCCTTGATACGTTGGGCCTCGATGCAAAGTCTGGGGCGACAAGCTCCATATTACACCCAAAAGCCAACACAGTTCCGTCTTTTTTGGTCTATCTTTTACACAATAGACCACAATATTAACATATTGAGAGATCAATTACTACCAAAAGTTCCTCTAAGCACCCCCATTGTGGGTAAAATGGTCCCGGAATCCGGGTCACTCTCACCAACCTGATCTTCCCAGCGATAAACATACCAAAAGTTTGCCTCCAAACGAAATGTTATTATCGCTGAGGCCCGGTACCGGGTTTCAGACCCGTCGCTGTCGTTGGTCACCCTCACATAATAAATGACCCCTTCCCACAGAACTTCATCGCCAGCAGGGTTGGGAACATTAAAATCATCATTTCTCATTTTGGAAAGATTTGTAACACCGGAAGCATAGAAATTTGAAACAAAGTTCAATTCCTTGGCTAAATCCCAGTCAACAAAGGCACCCGGGAATTGAGCCTCCGCCTCAGAATCGGGCCAATAGGTAAATTCCTCGTGCATATTCGATTCCCAGCCAAAACTGTCAATATTGTTCAGAGAGAGCTGTAAATTTTCCCAAACATTTCTGGGACTGGTTTGGGGAAGATAAGGGATTGCAGAGCCACTGGTGGGTGGTTCCGGGTCCCTGGGCGTAAAAATGCAACCACTGATCATGGCCAGCATGGCAAAAAACAGAATACTTTTTTTCAGTTTCATCTCAGAATGTCCATTTCAACCAGAGGTCGGATTCCCAATAGTCACGACTGGCCTCAGAAATACTGGGCCCGTAGGCATTAAACTTCTTCACCATGGCCGAAAGTTCCAGTTGGTTATCGGCACCCCACTTGCGGCTAACCTTGGTGCCGATCCAGATTTTACCCTCAAGCCGCTCAGAAACCTTTTCAATGGTGGTGATAGTGGTTTTCTCATCTCGGGTATTGTAAGTGGCTCCTTCAACGGTCACTCCATTGGCAACGCGAAAAGTGAAAGCCAAATCAATTTTATTGATTTTCTGGCGTTGGTCCACAAAATATTTGCTGCCCCCTACTGCACCTTCGTTTGTTTTGTCAGCACTAAAACGTTTGTTATAATCGTGCTTAACGGTCAAATCAAGGCGCTTGGTCGGTTTTAATTTCACTACCGAAGAAAGATTCCCGCGCTTGCTGTAATTATCATCACGATTGGAACCCTCCATATACGAGTAGGTGTAATCAGTGTACTGAATATAAACTCTGTAATTCTGACTGAAAGTGAGCCAGTCGCTTATGGGCCAACTGTAACTCGGAGCAATTTCATAACTGTCTTTCACATTGTTATTAGACGAGCGGGTTCCATGCAGAGCAAGATCACTGTTTTGTTTAAAGGAAAAAACCATGGTGGCTTTAAAACGTTGGTCCCAATTCCTTTCCAGGCGGCAGGACAAATCGTACCTCATTCGGTCTTTATCGGTGGTTAAATAACCATTTTCAGCGGTGTCCTGCCCCAGACTGGTGGCCCATTTAATACGAAGTTTTGTTGCTTCAAAGAGAGTTCGGTCCCAGTAAATTTGTAATTCACGTTCTTTATTGTACTGCTTACCACGTTTTTCCGTGGCGTTTTTCTGAAACTGGTCGTCCCATTTCCACAGGAAATTGTACTCCATGGACAAAGAATCTCTGCCCACTGTAAAACTAAGGTTAAATTTGGCGTCCTGTTGGAATTTCTCCTTCATGCCCACCAAACTCACCGCAAAATCTGATTCGTCCATGGTTTGAGAAAGAACTGTTTCGAAATTCATACCCAGCAGACGAGTTTCATTTTCCACTTTTATGGTGACTGCGTCTTTGATCTCCATTTCGTCAACTACAGTTTCTTCGCCCGCTGCAGCAGCACCCAAGGTATCAATGAGGCCACTGGAGTTACGCCGGTAATCAAGAAACTTGCGTTCAAAATTTCCCCGACTGATGGACACACGGCCACTGGTCAGATTCCGGTTGTAATAGACACCGACTCCCAGAGTATCCACTGCCGACGAGGTCGGAGCCGTATTTTCACCCAAGGAACGATCTCCACCAGTTTTCCGCCCAAAGAGGCGACCGGCAATGTGCACTCCATCAGCAACCTGGGTTCCCACCTGCATACCACCATCAAGATAGGCTTCTTTAACATCGTTCCGCTGGTCACGGTTGATGGCCTTCTGGTCGTTAAGCCCGGTGGATCCTTTCATGGTCACTTTCAGGGCGCCAAACGTCATTTTGGGCTGGTTAAAAATAAGCCCGCCGGTTTTGTAGTCACGTTTGGAAATATTGTCGAAACCACCGGCGTTGGTCGTCTTGTCCAAACTCCAGGCCCAGTCAGCTTTGGCCGTGGCTACGAAGGGAAAAGTTCGGCCTGTAGTGTAAAGAGTATTGGCAGAACGCTTTTCAATGGTCTTGATTTGCTGGCGATAGTCGGTCCAGGAAAACCCAACATTATTGGTAATTTGCCCACCCTGAGCCATGGTGATGATGTTATTCACATCGCCATAATATTGGTTGGAAGTGACATTGGTTTTGATACCCGATTTGGGTTTGAAAGAAATGCTTTTAAAAAAGGAGGTATCGCCTTCAACCTGCAGGGGTTCATTTTTTGCTTCGGAAGCCGCTTGGTGCATGCCTCCCTGGGAAGATGATTCATTTTCCGAGGGGGCTGTTGTTGAATCTGCAGAAGCATCAGCCTGTTCCTGACCCAAAGCAGGTTCGGAACCAACAAAAAAGATCAACAACAGGAGACAAAGCACCTGCAAACTTGGAGAAAAATGCCACCTGATGGATCTCAGGGTTTTTCCTTTCGAGGCAGCAATGCTGCCAATCTACGCCAGGACTCTCTGTCTAACTGCTCGGGCCGAAGCTCAACATCAATTTTTAAATCAGCGGCCAATTGGTTAATATCTTCGGCCGAAAGGCTGAAATGACTGCGCAGTTGAGTCCTTAATTTTTTCCGTCTTTGCTGGAACAGGACCTTCACCACAGCCACAAATTGCAGGTACTCCTGTTCGGGCCAAAAACCCCGGGGGACCAGCTGAACCACAGCCGATTCCACATCGGGTCGGGGCCAGAATACGGAAGAGGGTACTGTTCTGCAAATGCGTATATCGAAGATGGATCCCATTATTACCGCCAGTATGCCGAAATCACGGCTGCCACAAGTAGCCACCAATCGTTCAGCAACTTCCTTCTGGACCATAAAAACGGCCCCGCTGACTACCTGACGATGATCGGCAATAGCAAAGAGAACCTTACTGGTAAGTACATATGGCAAATTACCGGCGACCACAGGTTTATCGCCTGCCAGTTTCAGAGTGGTCTGCCAGTCAAGTTTCGCCAAATCTCCTTCCACCAATTCGAAATCATCTCGTTGCCCATATTCCGATCGAAGAAGAGCGCAAAGGTTGCGATCTACCTCAACACAAACCACCCGCCGGGCCTTTTCCAGCAAATGAATAGTAAGGGCTCCACCGCCAGCCCCCAGCTCAAGCAGGTCCTGGCCCAGATCCAGACTGTCCTGGGCAATTGCCCGGGCCAGATTGGTATCGATGAGAAAATTTTGCCCACGACGTTTGACAGGCTTGATTCCGTATTCACGCAGAAGTGATTGCTGGCTACGAGTCAAGAGATCCTCCACCAAAAAGACCAAGAAAATTGGCCGTGGTTTGCTTATCCACATCTTCAGGGCTCAGACCCAGGACATCAGCCGTTTTTTCCAGAGTATGAATTAGAAAGGCTGATTCATTTCGTTTGCCTCGGAAGGGAACTGGCGGCAACCAGGGGGCGTCGGTTTCCAAAACCAGATTTTCCACCCCCGCACTGACTACCAGAGTATCCAAGTTGCTGTTTTTATAGGTCACCGGTCCGCCGATGCCTAATAAAAAACCGTGGTTTTTTGCCCATTGCACTGAACTCTCATCTCCGGAAAAAGCGTGCAGAATACCCCCTTTTGAAGGTACACCCACCTTATTAACAAAATCCAGAGTTTCTTGCCATGCATCCCGAATATGAAAAACTACGGGTAGACTCAACTCTTCGGCAAGCTCCAGTTGCAATTTCAAGGCCGTAAATTGCGCGAGTCGCGGACTCAGATCCCGGAAAAAATCGAGACCGATTTCGCCGATGGCAACCAGGTTTGGATCCTTTGCCAGGTAGCGAATTTTATCTAAAACAACAGGCGCCTCTGGTTGGGGGTTTCCTTCGGCATCCGCCAACAGGATTGCATCATGCGGATGGATGCCGGCGGAGGCCAGAAAGTCGTTATGAGTTTGAGCCAGAGCAAGACTCTCGGCACTGCTTTGAAGATCAAATCCCACATTCAAAAATGTTTTAACACCAGCCTGGCGAGCTCGTTTCAGAGTTTCATCCCGATCCTCATTAAATTCCCGCCGGTTCCAGTGAACGTGAGAATCTATCATCGGCATCCTCCGCCATCGCATCCGCCACCAGAGCATCCGCCCTGGGGTTTAGGCGCGGGCAGATCCCGTTTGCCTTCCCATGTAAGGTCTTCTGCAGAGTATTCGGTCATGGTGTCCATACCTACTACAGCGACGGATACCCGACCGGAAAGAAGGTCCAGTTTTCGAACGGTGCCTCGCCCGTCCGGAGTTGTCAGTCGCGTTCCAACACGAGGCAGTCGGCGTTGGGCATCTTTGTAATTTTCCTGTTCGTAAGTCAGGCAACAACGCAACCGACCGCAGGGGCCGCTGAGTTTGCCAGGATTCAACGGCAGTTGCTGAACCTTGGCCATTTTTAGAGTGACCGGTGCAAATTCATGCAGAAAACTGGAGCAGCAGAATTCCCGACCACAAATGCCAAGGCCTCCTTTGAGGCGGGCTTCGTCGCGCACCCCAATTTGGCGCAACTCAATGCGGGTGCGGAATACCGACGCCAGGTCACGCACCAACTGGCGAAAGTCCACACGTTTTTCGGCAGTAAAAAAGAAGGTAATTTTTTTGTGGTCGAATTGCCGTTCCACCGAAACCAGATTCATGCTCAACCGGTTTTCCCGGATTTTTTCCTGGCAGATGTCCCAGAACTCCCACTCATCGCCCCGGTTAACGTGTAATTTCTCCAGATCTGATTCAGTGGCCAGAGAAAGAACACCCTGGCTACGGGCGGCCTGGTGCCAATCTTCGTGACCAGGCCCAATATAACTGATGCGTCCCATGTCCCGACCCCGGTCGGCTTCCACCACGCAATATTGTCCGACTTTCAGGTCCAGACCACGTCCGTTGTGGTAATACCCTTTGCGGTGGCCTTTGAACTGGATCAGAACCAAGCTTTCCAATGACGGCGATGAAGACCGACTGGAAGGCCCTTTCTGGCTCTTTCCCTGGGGATTTTGCCTGCCTCCGGAGTTTTGCGAGTCTCCGGAATTGTGCCTGCCCTTAGGGTGATTGGTCTCTTGAGGCATTGTCTATCAATCCTTCAAACAAAACGGCCATGCAAAGGCCAATGTTGATGTTTCGGTCAATGTCGCGACGTGTACTTTCAATAAGTGCCATATCGGTTAACAGTGTATCAGTATTCCGGTGACCAGAAGCCCTTGCCACAACTTCCTGACTCAATGGTAACCGGGGTTTCCATTCGGCAGCCATTTCCCGACAGGAAACGGTATCGCTGTAATGAAGGACCAGCAATTCGCACAAACGAATGGCCCGGCCCCTACTGTCGGCAAGGGAATCTTTTTCTTTGTCCTTGCTGCCTTTTTTGGGAGCTTTGATGTCCAGTGTATGACTGTACACTCCCCGATGAATTTCGTCAGCACTGATCGCAGCCATTCCCCGCTGGCCGGTATTTATCCAATCAAAAATCTGACCGGACCATTGCACCAGACCCAGAACCGCCGGATCGAGCAGGGCCAGAGCCTGACGGGCATTTCCTTCAGCCATGCGGGCCACCTGACTGGCTTTGGCCGGATCGGTGCCGCCTTCTTCTATGAGAATTCCCTCCAACTGTTCATCGGACCAGGGCTTGAAGCCAATTTTCTGGCAGCGGGATAAAATTGTCGGAAGCATTCCGTCAGTACTGGTGGTCAAAAGAAAAATGACGGTATTTTCAGAAGGCTCTTCAAGAGTTTTCAGAAAAGCATTGGCAGCAGCCGGATTAAAACGATGACTGTCAGCCACAATGGCCACTTTGTATTTTCCTTGAAAGGACCGACGTCGTAAAAAATGAATCAAAGAACGAATAGTTAGCTGAGCCGGTTTTTCCGGGTCACCGATACGTACAAAACTGGTGGCGGCAAATCCGGGAGAGAAAAATTGGTTATTGATTTTGTTTTCGTATAGTCGTTGAACCTGGGCGTCATCTACCGAGGCAGGTGAAGGGCAGATCCAACGCACATCTGGATGTTGAAAAGAGAGAGTCTTGACGCAGCTTTCACAACGTTTTTCAGAAGTGCAGGACTTTGGCCCGGCACAGTTAAGCAGACGGGCAAATTCCAGGGCGGTATTTTCTTTACCACTGCCCTGTGGCCCGACCAATAAAAAGGGTTGCCCCAGTTTGTTTTTGGCAGCCACAGCCTGCAGTTTATCCAACACAGTCTGGCGCCCGAGAAAACAATTCCTGCCCAAAACCGAACTCCCGATTTCCTGATTTCCGGATTCCCTTATTTCGGAAAATCCAGTTGCGTGGGTTCACGAGGTCCAGGCCCCATCAACCGTCCTTAAAAAATCATCGGGACCGCAACCAATCCATGGGATCGAGAGGTGTTTTGCCGTGTCGAATTTCAAAATACAGCTGAGAAGGTTCGGACGCCTGCGGGCGGCCGACCTCAGCGATAACCTGACCACTGGCAATTTCTTCACTCGCCGAGACAAACACACGGTCCAGATGTGCGTACAGGGTATAATACCCAGCACCATGGTCAAGGATAACGCATTGTCCGAATCCCGGCAAACGATCAGAATATTCCACTGTGCCCAGGGCCACCGCTGCTACCGGAGCACCCAATTTTGCAGCTATATTGATGCCATTATTAAGAGTTACGGTTTGGAATTGCGGATGCACCGATCGGCCGAAATCCCGCAACAAAGCCCCCCGGGCAGGCCATTCCAACTGTCCAGCCATTTCAGTCAGCTGATTGGTCGAGCTCTGGGTTTCAATTTCCCGACGGGAACGCAGCTCCTCCAAATCGCTCAGGACATAAGACAGACGCTGCTCATTCATGCTCAACTCCAGCAACCTGTCCCGAACCTGTTGTCTCTCTCCCTGCAAAGTTCGCAAAGCCTCTGTCTGTTCGGCGAGCAATTCCTCCATGTGCTCGCTTTCTTCCGCGACATCTTCCCGGGCGGTCCATATTTCAGCCAGAGCCACCTTCAGTTGCTTGTGCCGACTGGAAATTTGGGTGCCTTCATGACGAGTATCATCGACCAGCCCCGCACCAAGACGGACCATCAGATCGTCCCATTTCAATCGGGTAACCATTGTGGAAAAACTGCCACTGGTGAGAATTGATTCCAGCTTTCCCTGACGGCCGCGAATGTACATGGAGCGCAAATGAGATGACAGAGCCAACTGCGAGGCTTCATATTTTTTCCGGCCGGCCGCCAATTCATTTTCCAGCTCTTTACTCTGCTGAATCAGCAACTGTTCACGGCTCACCATTTCTCCGAGCAAACTGCGGGACAACTCAATTTCATTTATCACTTCTTCATGAGTGCGCTTGATGGCCGACTCACGATTATCGATTTCCTTTTCCTGGTTACGGAAAGATTGGATTTGTTCTTTCAGGGATGACATTTCCTGATTGCTTTTTTCAATTTTCCCCTGCAGCACATCGAGGGTCCCCTTGGCGGCCACCGGTTGTTCGGGTAAGGCGGCATCCAATCCGGCAAACGCTGCGGCGGAACCTAAAATCACCAGAATAGTCCAAAAAACGCGCATTAGAAATCACTCCCAAGACGCAAATATTTGCGCATAGCAGCCCAGCTTCCCGCCAAACCCAGGACGGAACAGAACAATACAAAACCCAAAATTTGTGGAGGATTAAAAAACACAACGCCCGTTAAATAGTCTGACAAAATATTACTCAGAACAGCCACCAAGCCCATAGCCAATACACCGGCGAGAAAACCCTGCAAAATTCCCTCAAATAGAAATGGTGTGCGAATAAACGCGTTGGTTGCACCGACAAGTTTTTGAATGTCTATGATTCGTCGGCTGGAAGCCACCGTCAGTTTTACGGTATTGCTAATGACAAAAACAGCGGCCAGAAAGACCAGGCCTCCCACCACCAGGCTGGCCATCTGAAAACGGAAAGCCCAGCGCTCAAGAGTATTGATCCATTCCTGGTTATAAACAATTTCGCCCACTTGATCCCACACAGCCACTTCTTTGCCAATAGTGCGCACAGATTCCATATTTCGGGCATTATTTCTCAAAATCACATGGTATGAAGCCGGCAAAGGGTTTTCGGGCAATAATTCGACAATTTCAGCCTCCGGCCCCAAATCCTTCTTGAATTGCATTAATGCCCTTTCCGGTGATACAAAATCCACTTGTTTCACACCCGGAATAATGACCAGACGGGGCTGCAGTTCAGCAATTTCCTGTTCAGTGGCTCCTTCTTTCAAAAACACCCGAATGTCGATGCTTTGACGGGCCTGTTCGAGCATATTTCCCATATTCAGAGTTGCCAGAGTTAAGACAGCCAGAACCAGAAGGGCCGAGCCCATGATCAGGATGGTGACACCGGTGGTCAATTTCCGCCGGGTAAAACCAGCAAAGGATTCCCGAGCCAGATAATTTATTTGTTCCCTGTTAAGCATGCATTGTCTCGCTTTCACGGGTTGGTTTTCCGGCAGTGGGATGGTACATGCGGTCGGCCAGGGAATAGTTTCGATCGGTAGCGCGAGTGCGTTTTATATCCGAGATAATTTGCCCGTCATCGACAACTATTACTCTTTGACCAAAGGTTTTTACAATTTGATGATCGTGGGTGCTGAATACCACACAAGTGCCGCCATCATTGATGCGGAACAGGAGGTTAATAATCTCCTGTGCAGTCTCCGGATCCAGGTTTCCTGTGGGCTCATCTGCCAAAAGAATTTTGGGACTGTTGACCATGGCTCGGGCAATGGCCACCCTTTGCTGCTCGCCCCCACTGAGCTGACGAGGAAAACGGTGTCGTTTTTCCCATAAACCCACCTGGGTGAGAACCCGCATTACATTTTTTTTCATCTGTGTTTTCCCAATGCCCACAACGAGTTGCGGGAATTCCACATTGGCTTCAATGGTTCGGTCTTCAAGCAATCGGAAGTCCTGGAAAACAAACCCTATTTCCCTCCGCAGAATTGGTATTTTCCGCCTAATCATTTTGCTGGCCAGAATGCCCCGAACAATGACTTCGCCCTTAGTGGGTTGAGCATCCATGGAGATCAAACGCAAGATGCTGCTTTTGCCAGCCCCACTGGGTCCGGTAAGGCATAGGAACTCTCCGTTTTCCACAGTAAAACTGGCATCTTGAAGAGCCACCTGGTCTTTATATTCAAGATGGACATGGTGAAAACCAATGACCACTCTGGAGTCCAGAGGTCCAGACTTTTTAGATGGAGTTTTTGCCGAGGCAGTTGCTGTTTTGCTTGTCACTTGAGGGCCCGCTTTCGAGTCAAAAATATGGAATTTTCTGTTTAGGGTTCAGCTTTCTGCTGGATAGAAATAATCCAGCCCATGGAAAGGCTTGAACTTACCCGAAATCAGAACTGCACGATTTGTGCCGAATAAATACTAAGAAAATCCTGGAGAATGCCTTTTCAGACGGCGGAGATCTGGTATTCTTGTTCGAAATCAGTATTGAAATAGCTTCAACGCACCAAGGAGCCTGTTTTGTCCGATCCCTGTATTAGTCTGTGCATGATCATGCGCAATGAAGAATCCATGCTTCCGGACTTCCTTTCCAGTGTTGAAGGCCTTTGGGATGAATTTATTGTTGTGGATACGGGCAGCACTGACAATTCAGTTAAACTGGTTCAGTCAGCCGGGGCCAAAGTTTCACACATCCCTTGGGAGGATGACTTTTCCGCTGCCCGAAATGCCTCTCTAAAAGCTGCCACTGGCCGTTGGATTGTCTTCCTGGATGCTGATGAACGCCCCACTTCCGAACTCATAGCCCAAATAAAAAAAATCAGCCTGGATTCCTCGGTCGGGGCAGCCACAGTGGTGATGCGTAATGAATGGCCTGACGGGACCCGTCGAGACAATCCTTTGCTTCGGGTTTTCCGCAACAATGCCAAAATATTTTTTGAACATCCCATTCATGAAGATGCCAGTGTCAGTGTGCGAGATTTTCTGGCCAGGGAAAACATGCAGCTGGTTCATTTACCGGGGATAGTTATTCACTTGGGATACACCCGGGAAGTGGCCCAGGACCGAAACAAAAAAGAACGGGATCTGGAAATACTGAACCAGGCTTTGAATGAAGATGAAAAAGATTTCTACTGCTGGTTCAAAACTCTGGAAATTGCCCGGTTCTGGGAAGATCAGGAACTCTGGACTCAAAATGCCGAAAAAGCGGCCCGTCTATTGGTGAACTCTTCTGCTGAAGAAATCAGTGATTTGAAACAACGCCCATTTGGGGGAGAATTTGCTGCCTTGGTTGCCCAGGGCTTGCCTCGTGATCTAACTGCCAAACTGAAATGGCTGGAAGATTCGGTTCAGTACATTACTCCCACAAAAACCTGGCATTTAAGACATGGAATTTTTTTGGAAGAAATGGGCAAATCCGGAAAATCTCGTTCAGCCTATAATAATTGTTTGCAGGATATCACCTCGCCACAATCTTCTCCTTTTGAGGAATCACCCAATGAAGCTGTGACCCTGCGAGCCCATCTGGGCCTGTGTCGTTTGGCCATGACCGATGGTGATGTGGAATCAGCCACGGCATCGGCAAAGCAAGCCAGTTGTGTGAATCCTGTTGATGATGAAGCGCTATTAGCCTGTTTAGTTAATTATTCTCAAATGGACCCTGAAAACCAACCTGCCAGGTTTATTGAGGAGCATTTGAAGGATTTTCCACAGGCTTTTCTGGCCGTTGCCCAAAATCTGATTGGCTTTGGACGAGTTGATTTGGCGGGGAGCCTATTAAGACCCATCCAAGATCAGGACCATTCTGTTGCAATCCCCCTCTCTGATGATCAGCTCGCAAATGCTGCCATCGGCTGGCTGCTATGCTGCCTGGTTCTCGGTTACGAAGTTGATCTTGTGGTGGACTTATCTCAGGAAGAGGCTGACCAGCTATTAAAGAATTGGATTCACTTGCTGTGGCAAAGCAGAAATACAGAAAACATGAGTTCGTTTGCCGATGGATGCGGTTCCATATTGGGGATTTTCCCCTGGCTGGGAGATTTTCTGCAAGAGGAAACCGACAGACTAAAATAATTATCCCAACACTGACAAGGCAAAGTCATGAATGAACTTCAGCTTTTAGTCGATCTCCACAAAAGGGAAAACCGACAGGGGCCCGGCTCAGATTCGGAAACCGAAAAAGCCCTTATTATTGCAGGGTTAAAACAAAAAAAACCACTAAAAATTGCTGATATCGGTTGTGGTACAGGAGCATCTTCACTGGTGCTCGCTGGGTCGCTGAACGCTCGAATCACTGCCGTGGATTTATTTCCGGATTTTCTTGAGATTTTGGAAACAAGGGCAAAGAAAAAAGGGCTTTCTGATAAAATATCCACTCTTTCCTGTTCAATGGACAACCTTCCGTTTGCAGATGATGAATTTGATGTCATTTGGTCTGAAGGAGCCATCTACAATATCGGGTTTGAAAAAGGGGCCAAGGACTGGCGGCGATATCTAAAAGCCGGTGGTCTGTTGTGTGTAACAGAAATCACCTGGACCACGGAATCACGCCCTGTTGAAATTCAGGAGTATTGGGAAAATGAGTACCCCGAAATAGGCACTGCCTCTGAAAAATTGAAAATATTGGAGAAGAATGGCTATTCTCCGCTTGGCTATTTTGTTCTGCCGCAGGACTGCTGGTTGGAAAACTATTACGACCCCCTGCAAAACAAATTCACCGAATTTCTTGAGCGTCAAAACCAAAGCAAAGAAGCCCTCGCTCTGGTAGAAATTGAGCAGGAAGAAGCCTCTCTATATAAAAGATTCAAAGAGTTTTTCAGCTATGGGTTTTATATTGCCATAAAGCAGGATTAGTTTAAAAAAAATTCTAACCCGATGGGTTACCAAGTA
>JAAEOA010000070.1 GCA_024223715.1 bacterium
ATCTTCTGCACCCCCGAACAGCTGGAAGAGGAAGTCTCCAAGTGCATCGATCTGGTCCAGGAAATCCTCGGGACCTTCGGCTTCCATGACTTCAAGGTCGAACTTTCGGTGCGCGACAGCCAGGATACCAGCAAGTACGCCGGCACCGACGAAGAATGGGAAGCTGCCGAGGCTTCCTTGGTTGCCGCCATCGAAAAACACGAGCTGGATTACACACGGGAAGAAGGGGAAGCTGTTTTCTACGGCCCCAAAATTGATGTCAAACTCATTGACGCCATTGGTCGTAGCTGGCAGGCCAGCACCATTCAGTTCGATTTCAACCTTCCGCGTCGGTTTGATGTCAAATACACCGACAACAGCGGTGAAGACAAATACGTATATATGGTTCACCGGGCCATAATGGGTTCCCTGGAGCGGTTCATAGGTATTTTAACCGAGCACTATGCTGGTGATTTCCCTGTATGGATGGCCCCAGAGCAGGCACGGGTATTGGCGGTGAGTCGTGACCAGTCCGATTATGCCGATGAAGTGACCGATAAATTACGCAAAATGGGCATCAGGGCCGAATGCGACAACCGGAATGAAAAAATCGGTTTCAAAATTCGTGAAGCTGAAATCATGAAAGTACCGTGGATGCTGGTCGTTGGTGGGCGAGAGGCTGAAAATGGTGAAGTGGCCCCTCGGGTAAGGCACGCCGATAAAAAAGATGCCATGAAAATTGATGAGGTGGCCAAGGAAATTCTTGACCTTATCAACAAAAGAGCCTAGATTGTCTCATCAGTGGAGAAGAACGGCTTGAGTTTCTGCTTAAGTCGTTCATTTTTCCATGGTAAATAGGAAGTTCGAATACGAAGAAGAGGTCCGCCCTCTCACCGTTTTTCTGGCCAATGCCTTATTTAATATGGTAAATAGGTGGTTCGGAGCGGTTACAGCTTTTTGCGGCGGACCATTGTGTCCGCTTTTTTGCGTTTTAAAGGGTTTGTTCGCGGATCCTGGTAAATGATGGTGCAAATGAAGAGGACGGGAAACTAGCAGGAGGCATTTTTATCAAGAGTAACAAGTTGACCAGGGTCAACCGGATGATCAGGATCCCCAAGGTGATGGTCGTCGATGATGATGGAGAACAGTTGGGCGTTTTGGATACTCAGGAAGCTTTACGCATCGCTGAGGATAAGGGCCTTGATTTGGTGGAAGTGGCTCCCACCGCGCGTCCGCCCGTATGCAAGATTATGGATTACGGGAAGTTCAAGTACGAAGCCAGCAAAAAAGCCCGCAAGGCTCGCCAGGCATCGCACACCCTGAAAGTCAAGACGATCCAGTTTCGGCCAAAAACCGACGATCACGATTACCAGTTCAAGAAAAAGCACATCATTACTTTTCTTGGGCAGGGTCATAAAGTGAAAGTGGTTATGCGGTTTAGGGGCAGGGAAATCACCCACATGGACCTGGCTTTGGATTTCTTGAACGACTTGAATGAAGAGCTGAAGGAGTTTGGATCTCCTGAGTCTCGCCCTCAACGCGAGGGCCGGCAAATCAGCTTCATTGTGGCTCCGAACAAAGCCTGATATCTCGCTGTTATGCGAGGAGTACAGGAAGGCATGCTGTTCAATGGACAGTAGCGCTTTCCAACGATAGACAGAGAGGCAGATACCCATGGGTAACAAGATGAAAACCAACAAGGCAGCCGCCAAACGGTTCAAAGTAACCGGCAGCGGCCGCATTAAGCGCAGCAAGGCTTTTACCGGTCACTTTTTT
Organism: bacterium; assembly: GCA_024223715.1. Taxonomy (GTDB): domain Bacteria; phylum Krumholzibacteriota; class Krumholzibacteriia; order LZORAL124-64-63; family LZORAL124-64-63; genus LZORAL124-64-63. Next base: position 1,756 of record JAAEOA010000070.1, read on the forward strand.
ACCGCTAAAAGTCCCAAGCGACTTCGCAACCTGCGCAAGGGCTCCATGGTGGCGTCCTGTGATGAATCCCGTGCCCGCAAGATGCTGGCCAAATAACTCTTTTAGAGGAGGTTTGCCATGGCAAGGGCAACAAATAATCCTGCTGCAAAGCAACGTCGGAAAAAGATACTCAAACGGGCTAAAGGCTTCGTTGGTGGTAAGAGTAACCAGTACGTTGCAGCTAAAGAAACCGTCGACCGGGCCTTAGCTTATCAGTACCGGGATCGTCGCAACAAAAAACGTGAATTCCGTCGCTTGTGGATCACTCGCATCAACGCTGCTGCTCGCCTGAATGGCTTGAGCTACAGCCGTATGATGAACGGTCTGAAACTCGCCGAAATTGATGTGGATCGCAAAATGCTGGCTGACTTGGCCGTTGTTGATGCTGCTGCATTCAGCAAATTGGCTGATGCTGCTAAAGCGGCACTGTAGACTTCAGACTTAATTTTCAGAAATTCAGTTAAGCAATTACCTGAAGAAAATTAGACAAAATCGTTCTTCAGTAGCTTCGGTTGCTGAAGAACCCGCTCCAAAGAACCGCTGCAACCCGGCAGCTTATTAATAAACTGGCCGGGCAGGCCCGGCAGAGGGGATCCTCAAATGAAGGATACCATCGACCGGCTACGGATCGACGGTGCCGACCGAATTAAGGCGGCTGCTAACGAAGCGGATATAGAATCGTTGCGCACTGCGTTGCTGGGCCGCAAGGGAGAGGTTACCTCACTCTTGCGTGGACTCAAAGATGTGCCCGATGCGGAACGTCCCAAAATGGGCGCCGAACTCAACCGATTAAAAGGTGAGTTGGGCGCCCTTCTTGATTCCCGGCTGGAAGATTTGGCTGATAAAGCCGAAACCCAGGGTCCGGAATTGGACCTGACTCTGCCGGGAACTCCTCCCACTGGAGCGGGGACCAATCATCCGTTGCTGACGGTATTGGAATCAGTTTGCGACATCTTCTACGGCATGGGCTTCAGCCGGGGCATCGGACCTGAAGTTGAGTTGGATCATTACAATTTCACGGCCCTGAACTTCCCCGATGACCACCCCGCTCGTGATATTCAGGACACCTTCTATATAGATCCCAAAGTTTGTCTGCGGACCCAAACATCGCCGGTCCAAGTGCGGACCATGGAAGTCACCGAACCACCTTTGGCCATGATTTTTCCAGGTCGGGTATATCGCAACGAAAATGCAGATGCGTCTCATTCTTCTGAGTTTTATCAGATTGAAGGCTTGGTTGTTGATGAAGCCATCAGCCTGGCCGACCTAAAAGAGACTATCGATATTTTTGTGCGTAACTTCTTTGGTGCCCAGGAGCCTACCCGCTTCCGTCCTCACTATTTCCCATTCACCGAACCCTCGGTTGAAGTGGATATGCAGTGTGTTGCCTGCCGCGGCAAAGGATGTGGCATTTGCGGCCAAACCGGTTGGCTGGAAATTATGGGTGCGGGAATGGTTCATCCGAATGTCTTCAAGGCTGCCGGTTATCCCGAAGATAAATACACAGGCTTTGCCTTTGGCATGGGCATTGATCGCATTGCCATGCTCAAATACGGCGTGGGCGATATCCGTCTGCTTTATGAAAACGACCTGCGTTTCCTCAACCAATTCCGAGGTGTGCTTTGAAAATCAGTCTGGACTGGCTAAAAGATTTGGTCTCCTGGGATGATGAACCCAAAGACCTGGCCGATAAACTGACCGCTGCCGGTTTGAATGTCGAAGGCATTGAAGAATTTAAAGTCAGCTTTCCCAAGGTGGTCATTGGTGAAGTCGTGAAACGGGAACAACACCCCGATGCGGACCGTCTGAGTCTTTGTCAGGTTAATGTTGGTGCCGAAGAAACTGTTCAGGTGGTTTGCGGGGCACCCAACGTACGAGAAGGCCTGAAGGTTGTTTTTGCCACTGTGGGTGCTGTCCTGCCCGGTAATTTTAAAATCAAAAAGAGCAAAATTCGCGGTGTTCCAAGTTTTGGTATGATTTGTTCTGCCACCGAACTTGAATTGGGGACCGATGGCGATGGTATCATTGAATTGGACACTGAATTACCCGTTGGCACCTCAGTGGACCAGCTTTACGGCTACAGCGATACCGTTCTGGATATCGAAGTAACTCCCAACCGTCCTGACTGGCTTAGTCACATTGGTGTTGCCCGTGAAGTGGCAGCCCTTTATGGCACCAAGGTCTCTTTTCCGCGCACCTGGTCCAGCCAGCAAACAGGTGAAAGCCTGGGTATGAAGGTGCGCATTGTCGACTATAACGATTGTCCCCGGTATTCCGGGTTTGGGGCTCGGGATGTTCAGGTGGGGCCGTCGCCTCGCTGGATGCAAAATCGCTTGCTGGCCATTGGCAGTCGTCCCATCAATAACGTGGTGGACATTACAAATTACGTAATGTTTGAGACCGGCCAGCCTATGCACGCTTTTGACCAATCCAAGCTGTCGGGTACCACTATTACCATTAAAAAGTCTGAAAAGGGTGAAAAAGTGGTCACCCTGGATGACCAGGAACGTGAACTCCAAGAGGGAACTCTTCTGGTTTGTGATGACAAAGGGCCCGTGGCTCTGGCTGGTGTCATGGGGCTGGCTAACAGCGAAGTGGATACCGGCACTAAGAATATCCTACTGGAAAGCGCTTTCTTTGATAGCCTCCTGGTCCGTCATGCCAGTAGAGAGCAGGGACTGATCAGCGAAAGCAGTTACCGATTTGAACGGGGCGGTGACTGGGAAATGGTTATTAAGGCAGCCCACCGGGCCTTATACTTATTCCAGGAACATGCTTCAGCTCACATTGTTACTGACTGGGCCGATCGTTTTGACCCGGACCGAGGCAAAAGTAAAGACATTCCCTTGCGCCTCTGGCAAATAAATCGTGTCCTGGGAACTGACATCAGTACTGACGAAGCTGCCCAAATGCTGCAAAGCCTTGGCTTGAAGGTACAGCCCATGGGAAATCCTGGTGCCAGCAATCGAAATGCCGTCAATATTATGGTGAAGGTGCCTTCATTTAGGCGAGATCTTTTCCTGGAAATTGATTTGATCGAAGAAATTGCCCGTCTTTACGGTTTCGACAATATGAAAAATGGAGGCGGTTTTTCTGGCGCTGGGGCAGGAATTCGCAACGTTTCCGATGTGGCCAATTCAAAAATTCGCTCATGGTTTGCTGCTTGTGGTTACAATGAAATAGTGACTTCCACTTTTCAGGTTGCCGGTGAATTGGACCGAATGAAAATGCCGCAGGATGATCTGAGGTACCAGAGTATTGCGGTGATGAACTCCCACAGCGGAGGCGATCTTAATCTGCGCACACACCTTTTGCCTTCGGCATTGGATGTTATTTGCCGTAATTTGAATGCCGGTGCTGCTGGACCTCTGCATTTGTTCCAAAACAACCGGGTCTATTGGCCCGCTGGCAAAAAAGCAGAAAATCCTATTCAGGCTGATGATAAAATGCTGCCTGAAGAACCGGTTTTCCTTCAGTTTGCCATTGCCGGCAATAAAGAAACCGGGCTCGACAACGTTCCCGCGGATCTTTTACAAATCAAAGGAACGGTTGAGGCTCTCTCAACTTACCTGAGAATTGACCTGGAACTCGAAGTTCAGGATTGCGAGCCCTGGCTCGTCTCTGGCCAGCAATGGGTTATCAAAAATAATGAAGGTCAGGTTGTAGGCTGCGCCGGTCGTGTTTCGGCCAAAGTATTGAAAGCCAATGATATTGAGTTGCCCGTAGCTGTGGCTGAAATTAACCTCGATCTTCTGGATTTGAGCCCTTCGGAAATGAAGTACGAACCTTTCACCCGCTTCCCGGCGGTCAAAAGAGACTTGTCTCTGCTGGTACCCAAGGGAATTGGTTTTGGTCAAATAAAAGAAGTTGTTGCTGATGCAGGGGGCAAACACCTCGATTCAGTGGATCTTTTTGATATTTACCGGGGCAAAGGTGTAACTGAAGACCATGGCGCCTATGGAATTCGCTTGAAGTTCCGGTCGGCGAAGGGTAGTCTTAAAGGTAAGACGGTCGATTATGCCATCAACCAAATTGTTGAGGCACTGAAAGGCCGGTTGAAGATAGATCATAGGTAGCGTTGGATAACCCGGGATCAAGGAAGAGAGCGGACCCCATGGAGAGCAACCTGAATATACTGGAGAACAAAGTCCTCGAAGCGATCAAACTGATCAAGGAATTGCGTAGTGAGAATGCTGAACTCAAAACTCAGCTTGAGGATCTCGAAATGCGCAACCTGGAATTCGAAGAAACCAACTCCAAACTGAATCACCAACTCGACGAAGTTCGCCAATCGGCAGCTACGGTCGAGGTTTATGAGGAAAAGAGAAAGGAAATCGAATCCAAAGTTGGCGGTCTTCTGGACCAGCTCGAAGCTTTGGGATAATTCGATATTCCAGCAGTGTCACCGGGATTCCGGGATTTTATCCGGAACGAATGGGAAAGCGTCCATGCAGGAACCAAAGAGTGTGACAGTGACCATTTACGGCCAGGCCTACACCTTGAAAGGTGGGGCCGATTCTGAGTATGTGCAGGAGTTGGCTGCATTTGTGGATGAACGGATGCATGAAGTGTCTGAAAATTCACCTGTGGGGTCCACTGCCAAAGTAGCTATTCTTGCTGCTGTTAACATGGCTGACGAGCTTTTTCGTGAGCAGCAGAAACGTATTGAGACCATGGCCACACTCGAAGATAGATCTGTTCAAATAGCACGGTTGCTCGGTAGGGAAATGGGCATTAAAGATGCTTCTGCAGAGCTTCTTGAAAAAGAAGAGAACCAGGCCGCAACAGACCAAGATATAAGCAAGGACTTTTCCTCTTCGGATAAAAGAGATTCCCTGCCCGGTGCGTGATGAGTCGTACAAGTGAGCCAACACTTCTGTATGGGGATTCCGGAGTTCGGCCCTGAAAGCCATGCCCTTTGGGAAGGCTGGATTTGCTGACAGGAGACCCACTTGAGGCAACACGGTTCAGTTGCTTCACGACACACACGGTCGGGCGGGGTGCAAAATCTCAACCCAACAGGCTGCTATCCTTTTTTAAAACCGAATAAACCGTATACAAGGAGTGACCATGTCGATTTTATCGACCTACTGGGATGTCATTGCCGCCGCGGTTGTGTTTTTACTGTTCGGATGGCTGATTGCGAAGAATCGCTTCGAAAAGCTGCACGGACAAGCCCGACTGGCTCATGATAAACTCATTGAAGAAGCGAAAAAAGAAGCTTCAACCGTAATTAAAAGTGCAGAGCTGGAAGCCAAGGAAGAATTTTTTGAAGCCCGGCAGCGTTTCGAGAATGAAACCGAGGATACCCGAAAGGAAAGCCGCAGGCGTCAGGATGCGCTGGACCAGCGCGAAGAAAATCTCAATCGCAAAGTTGCATTCATAGATAAAAAAGAATCCCGTCTGGATGAACAGGATGCAAACCTGCGTCAACAAGCCAAAAAATTGGTGGACTCTGAGAATGAACTGGAAAAAAGTTTGGCTCAGCAGGAAGCCAAGCTGGCGGAGATTGCTGGATTGTCTCCCGACCACGCCAAAAAAATAATCATGGATAAAATGCTGGGCGACGCCCGGCTGGCCGCCGCCAAAAGTATTAAACAGGTGCGTGAAGAAACTGAACGCAATAGCCGTCGCGAAGCTATGAAAATTCTCAGCCTTGCCGTTCAGCGTTATGCTTCGGAGCACGTTGCTGAAAGTACTGTCTCAGTGGTGGATTTGCCCAGCGATGAAATGAAAGGCCGCATTATTGGCCGCGAAGGTCGCAACATTCGATCTTTCGAGTTGGCTACCGGGATTGATTTAATAATTGATGACACCCCAGGAGCAGTCATTGTTTCCGGCTTTGATCCTGTGCGGCGTGAAGTGGCTCGGCAAAGTTTGGAAATTCTTATTCGCGACGGACGCATTCATCCTGGCCGCATTGAAGAAGTTGTCACCAAAACAAGCCAGGAAATGGATGTTCGCATTCGTGAAATAGGAGAACAGGCCTGTATTGATGTGGGCCTGCAAAGTGTGCATCATGATATGTATTATTATATTGGGCGTTTACATTATCGTACCAGCTATGGGCAGAACCTCTTGAAGCATAGCTCTGAAGTAGCTGCTGTTTCATCAGTTATAGCCTCTGAACTGGGACTCGATGCGCGTTTAGCCAAACGTTGTGGATTCCTGCACGATTTGGGCAAAGCTGCCGATCATGAAATTGAAGGGCCCCATGCCATTATAGGTGGGCGTCTTTGCAAAAAATTTGGTGAAAACGCTACGGTTATTAATGCTGTTTCGGGTCACCATGAAGAAGTGGAAGCCACAACCCCTTACACTTTCATTGTCTCAGCTGCTGATGCGGTTTCCGCCTCACGGCCTGGAGCGCGGCGCGAAAGTGTTCAATCTTATGTTGAGCGTCTGGAAAATCTGGAAGCCATTGCTGATGGTTTCGATGGTGTGGATAAATCCTTTGCCATACAGGCTGGCCGTGAAGTTCGGGTTCTGGTGAATCACAAATTGGTTACCGATGATCAGGCTGCAGGACTGGCGGAAGAAGTCAGCCGCCGCATTGAAGGCGAACTGGAATATCCCGGTCAAATCAAGGTGATGGTCATTCGCGAAACCCGCGCTTCGTCCATTGCTCATTAGTGGAGGCAGTTGTGGAAACGTTGGTTCTCAAAGGCAAGGTTGTTCGCGACCAGGTTTTTGCCGATTTGAAAGAAAAAGTGGCGTTGGCCCCTCGTAAACCCGGCTTGGCGGTGGTTTTGGTTGGAGACGACGCTGCCTCATCGGTATATGTAAGTCATAAGGAAAAAGGCTGCGATGCCGTGGGTTTTCATCACGAAACTCATCGGTTGCCCGCCGACACACCTGAAGATCAATTGCTGGAGCTTATTGACCGTCTTAATAAAGATAAAACCATCGATGGAATTCTTATTCAACTGCCTTTACCCCAGGGATTGGATCAGGATAAAGTTCTGCTTTCTGTTAATCCGGCCAAAGATGTAGACGGTTTTCACCCGGAAAATCTGGGTCGTCTGGTTTCCGGTTCCCCACGATTTGTTCCCTGTACACCCAAGGGAATTCTGCGCCTGCTGACTCACTACGATTTGCCAATGGATGGAAAAAATGTCGCCATCGTAGGAAGAAGTGTCATTGTGGGCCGACCTCTGACCATGCTTTTGTCATTAAAACGAGACGACGCCAACGCCACGGTTACCATGTGTCATTCCGGTACCAAAAATCTGGCCGGGATAACCTCACGTGCCGATGTGGTTGTTGCCGCCATGGGTGTTCCCATGGCTTTGGGGCGGGATGAAGTTGGGGAGGGGGCCATCGTTGTCGATGTGGGTATTAATCGGATCGATGCACCGGAACGCCCCAAAGGAACCCGGCTGGTGGGTGACGTGGACTATCAGGCCCTGAAAGGCCGGGTTTCAGCAATGACGCCCGTACCCGGTGGAGTGGGGCCTATGACTATTGCCATGCTTCTGGAAAATACCTACGAAGCCATGGCTCGTACGGAGGGATTGCATGGGTAGCGGAGAACTCCAGCCCAATACCATGTCTTCAAGCATTCAACAGGAAATGGAACGGGATCGCAAGCGAGTTGAAAAGAACCTCGCTGTTTTGCTTAACGGCCAAAAGGGAATCCCGGCACGCTTAAAAAGTGCCATGAACCACAGCCTTCTCAGTGGCGGCAAACGTCTGCGCCCTATCCTTGTTTTGTGGACATTTGGAGCTTTGTCTAATTCCAAAAATGTGGTTTCAGCCGAGTCCGCTCTCAATGCTGCCTGTGCTGTGGAAATGCTGCACACCTATTCTCTCATCCACGACGACTTGCCGGCCATGGACGATGATGTGCTTCGACGGGGCCGGCCCACTTGTCATATTGAATTTGATGAGGCAACAGCAATTCTTGCCGGCGATGGACTTCAGGCTCTGGCTTTCACTCTTTTGGCACAAAACGGTGGTCCTGCTGCCGGTCCTTTGGTTCAGTGTTTGGGGCATGCTGTTGGACCTGCCGGTATGGTGGGTGGACAACAGGATGACCTGGATTCTGAAGGACAGGATGTGGACGCCCGTCTGGTCCGCAAAATCCATTTGAATAAAACCGCTGCCCTGCTGGCTGCTTCTTTACAGGCAGGCGCTATCCTGGCTAACGCATCAGATGAAACTGTTCAGGGCTTGTATGAAGCGGGGCTGCAACTGGGTCTTGCTTTTCAGGGTGCAGACGATGTGCTGGACGTAACCGGCACAACGGAGCAACTGGGAAAAAGCGCCGGGAAAGACGAAGCCGCCGACAAGGCCACCTGGGTTCGTATTGAAGGACTGGAAGAAGCCAGGGTCCGCACTGCACGTTACGGCAATAATGGGCTACAGGGATTACAAAATCACCTGCCCAAAGTACCGGCCTCTGAACATCTTATGGCTCTGGCATCATTAATGTGGAATAGGGATCATTAAATGCTGACCTCCGCCCAAAATTGGCCTGCCTGGTTGGTGATCGTCGGATGTGGCATCAGTACCCAATTGATTAAAGTCCTTTTGTATTCTCTGGCTCAACGTCGATTCGCTGTAGGAGTTATGGGACAAAGTTATGGTGTGCCCAGCTTAACTGCTTCAGGATTGTCCTGTATGCTGGTCCTGACAGTCATGCGCCAGGGATGGAGTTCCAGCCTGGCTGGTTTTGCCTTCGTTTTTGCAGTGATTTCAGTGCATGATACTATTAAATTGAGAGTGGCTGCCAGCCGACAGCGCAAGGTTGTTTTTCGTTTGGTTGAAACCCTTGAAGACGCTGGGCCTTTCCATTTAAGGGTTGCTGATTATCTTGACCCCAGAACTCATCACCCGGCTCATGTGATTGCCGGTGTTCTTTTTGGCTCTCTGTTCGCTCTGGCATTCGGCCTCACTTCAGGTTAGAGTATTAGGATGATGGTTTTGTTTCTTCGTTGAGCAGCCACCTTCAGCAGGTGGACCAAAGGATTGGTACATGGACCCGCTTCTGCCCGGCATAAAAAATCCTGAAGATTTAAGACAACTGCAGGAAGATCAGTTGGAGCAGGTCTGTGTCGAGTTGCGCGACAGCATCATCTCCACTGTGGCAACCACCGGGGGACACCTTGGAGCCAGCCTGGGAGTGGTGGAACTGACTGTTGCCCTGCACCGGGTTTTTAAGACACCATTCGATAAAATTGTCTGGGATGTCGGCCATCAGGCTTATGGGCACAAACTTTTAACCGGGCGTCAGAATGATTTCCATACCCTGAGAACCCGTGGCGGCGTATCCGGTTTCCCAAAACAATCTGAAAGTGAGCACGATCACTTTGGAGTTGGGCACGCCAGCACCTCAATCAGTGCTGCCGTTGGGTTTGCTGCAGCCCGGGATGCTCGAAATGAAGACAATTCGGTAATTGCAATTATTGGCGATGGTGCTCTGACCGGAGGGCTGGCCTACGAAGGCATGAACAATGCCGGCCAATTGAACACAGATATGATTGTCATTCTTAATGACAATAAAATGAGTATCTCGCCCAATGTGGGAGCCATTAGCAAGTATCTGACCCGTATTACCGCCGGCAAGCATTATAACCGTCTGGAATCGGACCTTTGGGACATGTTGGGAAAGGTCCCCCATGGCAGTAAAGCCCAAATCCTGGCTGGTCGTATCAAGGAAAGCCTAAAACAACTTGTCGTTCCAAATATTCTTTTCGAAGAATTGGGTTTTAAGTATTTTGGTCCGCTTGATGGACACGATCTGCCTTTGCTGACCAAAACCCTGCAAGCGGTGAAAAGGCTCAAGGGGCCCATTCTAATTCACGTGCTTACCAAAAAAGGCAAAGGGTATCGTTTTGCTGAAGAAGATACCGCCAAATACCATGGTGTGGGTAAATTCGATAAGGCTGAAGGGGTCAAGGTTGTTTCATCACCCAAGCCGACCTTTACCGGCGTTTTTGGTGCTGCTCTGTTCGATTTTGCCCGGAAGGACAGTAGAATTCACGCCATAACGGCGGCTATGCCTTCGGGAACCGGTCTGAATAGAATGAAAGAGTCTTTCCCTCAGCGTTTTCATGATGTAGGCATTGCCGAAGGGCATGCCATCACTTTTGCCGGTGCATTAGCCAGCGCTGGGCAACGGCCTGTTGTGGCTCTTTATTCGACTTTCCTGCAGCGGGCCATTGATATGGTTATTCACGATGTGGCCCTTCAAAAACTACCCGTGGTTATTGCCGTGGATCGGGCGGGGGTTGTCGGAGAAGACGGCCCCACTCATCATGGAGTCTTTGACTTCACTTTCCTGCGAATGATTCCGGAAATGGTGGTAATGGCTCCCCGCGACGAAGACCAGCTCAGACACATGCTTGCCACAGCTCTGGCCCGGGAAGATGGTCCAAGCTCTCTGCGCTATCCTCGGGGAAACGGCCAGGGAGTTTCCATGGACGGCGAACCTGTTTGTTTGCCTATTGGAAAAGCGGAAACATTGCGTCAGGGAAAAGAAGTTGCCATCCTGGCAGTTGGTTCAATGGTCTACCCTTCACTGGATGCTGCTGATATCCTGATGCAGCAGGGGATCGATGCAGAAGTGGTGGATATGCGTTTTGTTAAACCACTTGATGAAGCTCTTTTGAATGATATCTGGCATCGTTTTGACAAAGTTGTGACTGTGGAGGAAAACTCCCTTGCTGGTGGTTTTGGTGCCGCAGTTCTGGAATGGGCTGCATCCAGGAAAAATCAACCTGTGAATGGTCCCCGTGTACTCAATCTCGGCATTGGCGATAAATTCCAGGAGCATGCCTCTCGCGATCAATTACTCGAAGCCATGGGCCTTGATTCAGCAGGTATTTCCCGTGAAATAATAAAAGTAGATTCATGGGGCCTGGATGAAAATCAGGCTCAGAGTGCATCATGATGAATTCCAATGGCATTCAAGGGCAGAATGTAAAAAGAATTGGCCTTTTTGGTAATCCAAGAAAAGACGACTTGCCTCCTGCTGTAGCCCTGATCAACGACCTTTGCCAAAAGAATTCCGTGGAATTGTACGCCTCGGCTGATTTGGAACAAGCCCTGGATTCCAGCATCCCTCATTTACCAAATTCCGAAATGGTTAATAATGTGGATGTGGTAATTGCCTTTGGTGGCGATGGAACCATGCTGCGGGCAGCCCGTGTTTTGGGTCAGACAGGTGTTCCTTTGCTGGGCATCAACCTTGGGTCTCTGGGTTACCTGACCGATGTTCCACTTTCGGAACTTGAAGCAGCGGTTCGGGACCTGATAGACGGAAACTATCATCTTGATACCCGGTCCAGGGTGTATTGCAATGTCCACCGTGACGGTAAGCTGTTTGCAACCACTAATGCTCTAAACGATCTGGTGGTTAATATGGGGCCCCTGCCCAGGGCTTTGGATATGGAATTGATTCTCGATGGCGATTCTCTCGGGCCTTTCCTTGGTGATGGAGTGATCATCAGTACGCCCACAGGGTCCACAGCATACAATCTTAGTGCCGGAGGACCGATCTGTCATTCAGCCGTACCATGCTTGCTTGTGGCTCCCATTTGCCCTCACAGTCTTGGTATGCGCCCTCTGATTATTGCCAGCGATACTCGTATTGAGTTGCTTCTTCATGAAACTGGAGCGGGTGCCGTCCTTACTGCCGATGGCCAAAAAACCTTGGTTTTAGCCAATGGCGACCGTCTTGTTTTCAGGGAGGCAGACCACGAAGTCAATCTTGTCAAATTTCCCCACAGCACTTTTTATCGGGTGATGCGCCACAAGTTAAATTGGGGTGGACCGAGTCGCCGGGGACGGTCAGCCACCTGATGTTGCGCGAACTGAGGGTGACCAACCTGGCCTTAGTTGATGATCTGGTTATTGAATTCAGCAGGGGATTGACCATGTTGACCGGCGAGACTGGTGCCGGAAAAAGTCTTATTGCAGGGAGTCTGAATCTGCTGGCTGGTGGCAAGGGCGATAAAAGCCTCATCCGACAGGGCGAAGATTTGGCCGTTGTTGAAGGTGTTTTTGATTTGGGTGATCGCCCGGAAGATCGATCCGCTTTTGCCGAAGCTGGACTGCGAGTGGGCAGCGACGGACTTCTGATAATGCGCAGGGAACTGAAGCGAGAAGGTCGTGGCCGAGTCCTCATTAACGGCCTATTATCTTCACTGGCCATTTTCGAACGCCTTGGCCCGCGTTTACTTTCCATTCAAAGCCAGGATCAGCAAAGACTTTTGGGCCAATCTTCTTTCGCCAGAGATTTCCTCGACTCAGCCATTGGTCTTGATGAAGAGCTTGAGGCGTTGAGGCGCAACCTTGGACAATTTAAGGATTTACAGAGAGAGCTTTTAGACCGTACCACAGAACAGAATTTTGCTGATCAGCAATTGGAGATGTGGGAATTCCAGTGGCGTGAGCTTAACGAAGCCCAGCTTTCCCTGGAAGAAGAAGAAGATCTTAAAGAAAAACTCGCCCTTGGACGTAACATGCGCGGCCTGATGGACAGCGCCACATCCAGTATTGAAGAATTGGTCCAGGGAGATAACAACGCACGAGTCTTATTGGCCCGCTCCATTGCCTCGCTTGAGCCCTTATCCGGCACCAGCAGGAAATTGAATGATCTGGTTTCCCTCTTAAAAGATGCTGAAGCTCTGGTCACCGAAGCGGGCAGCGACCTGGAGCGGTTCACCGATTCGGTGAATATTGACCCGGCTCGTTTGGATGAATGGGAGCAAAGGCAGCATCTTTACAGCCAGTTGCAGCGAAAATTCGGTCGAGATGTGGAAGCGCTAATTATTTTGCAAACCTCTTTAAAAGAACGCATTGAGCGCCAAAAAAACTCTCAAACTGATATCAGCCAATTGAAAGAAGACCTGGAAAACTCTCGTTTGAAGATGGCAGAGGCTGCATTGATCCTGCGACGCAAGAGAATTGATTCAAGCAGGGTTTGGTCACTGAAAGCAGAAGAAATTATTCGGCCTCTGGCTCTTCCGGAACTGGGCCTGGAATTTGAAGTGCAACCTCTGCTGGATCCTGACGGAGACGTTGAACTTGAAGACCAAACCTGCCGAATTTCCGAATTTGGGTGCGATCGAATCATTCTTAAAGGGCGCACAAACCGGGGAGAAGCTTGGAACCCGGTTGCCGAAGTGGCTTCCGGGGGTGAGAAAAGCCGCATTTTCCTTGGGCTTTCCGTCCTTTCGGCAGGGGAGGAAGTTTCTCCTCTGCAGTTGTACGATGAAATTGATGCAGGCCTGGGTATGGACAATGCTGTACCTGTGGCCCGTCTTTTGAGGCAATTGGCCAGACAGGGCCAGGTTTTGTGCATCACTCATTTGCCTACGGTCGCTTCCATGGGTGAAAGCCACATGAAAGTGGAAAAAACTGTTGATGAAGGGCGAACATCAGTCACCGTAAACTCTTTGCTTGGCCAGGCAAGGGTTGATGAGCTTGCCCGGTTGCTTGGTGGACAGCAGGGGGCAGGGGAAAATCGTGATCCTCAGGTGGCTTACGCCCGTCAGTTGCTGGCCGAAGGTGGGGGACTATAATGGTGAATATTAAAAGGAATTTGACGGCACCCGCTTCATGTCCCATACTTCCGTCCACAAATCGTGCGCCCGTAGCTCAGCTGGATAGAGTGTCTGCCTCCGACGCAGAAGGTCATAGGTTCGAATCCTATCGGGCGTACCAGCTTCCCTTAATGCAATTTTCCCTGGCGAAACTGCAATGAACATTCTCAGACTAATATTCTTATTTATTATTGGGATGTTCATCCGCAGGATTTGGCATGCTTTAAAACGCAAGTCGACCTCTGCAGGAAAAACCCAAACACGTCGCAATTCCCCCGGTGGGCCTTTTCAAAATGCCAATAATCGTTCCGGATCCAAAGCTTCTGCTTCAGGGAAGAGCCAGGCTGTAACGGAATCTTTGGAAGAAATTACCGAACAGGAAATTGATGATGCTGATTTCGAAGAGATCCCGTAGGAAGTCGGAACTGTTCGACTCCCGTTTCCGAAACGGCGAAGGTTCAGATTTCCCCCTGCGGCAATATATGAGATGCAAAGAAGAATTCAGCGGTGGACTCGTTCATTTGGTCCTTTTGGCTGCCTTTTTTGGGACTCTTCTAGGATTTGGTGATACCCTTAATAATTTATTCCTCAAACATGGCACTGATCTCAATCCTGGGTATCGCTGGATAGCCTTGGGCCTGCTGGTCATTTTCCTGCTTTCAGTTCTGAGGCGAATTCTTCATAAAGTCCTGGATTTGAAAGATGTGCGCAAAGAAATGGCCCTTCTGAAAACTGAGATGAGCCGTCGCGACGTTTGAGTGTTGTATTTCTCGAAAACTTCCCTATTCTATGATAACTCACCGCTGTTAAATCATTAAAACTGCAACAGGTGGATTAATTTTTAATTTTTCCGGCCGATGAATTCTCAAGAGAATCATTCATTTGTTTACTTTCAGGAGGCTGATGTTCCATGCCAAAGTATTTAGTGACCGGAGGAGCAGGGTTTATTGGTTCACATCTAACCCGGGAGCTGGTCCGTCAGGGAAATGAAGTGGTGGTTTTGGATAACCTTTCCACTGGGAAACTCGAAAATCTGGACGATTTAAAAGATAAAATTCGATTTGTTGAGGGTTCCATTACCGATCTGGATACTGTCGTCGATTGCTGTCAGGGTGTGGACTGTGTCTTTCATCAGGCCGCTTTGCCTAGTGTTCCCCGCAGTGTGAAGGACCCCCTGACCAGTGATGAACACAATATCGGTGGTACTTTGCGAGTTTTTTGGGGAGCTCACCAAAGTGGTGTTCGTCGGGTGGTTTATGCCGCCAGCAGTTCCATTTACGGTAATACCAAAGAGTTGCCAAAACATGAAGGCATGCAACCAACCCCCATGTCGCCTTATGCGGTTAATAAGAGGGTCAGTGAACTTTATGGCTCTGTCTTTAATAATCTTTATGGCTTAAGCACCATTGGCTTGCGGTATTTTAATGTTTTTGGCCCCCGCCAGGACCCAAACAGCCAGTACGCTGCGGTTGTGCCCAAGTTCATCACTCTTTTTCTCGATAAAGAGGCCCCGGTGATTCATGGCGATGGCCTTCAGTCCCGGGATTTCACTTACATCGATAATGTGGTCGAGGCTAACATTGCCGCCTGTAACGCTGACAACGATGCCGGTGGTCGATCCTACAATGTAGCTCTTGGTGGACGTATTACTGTCAAAGATCTCTGTTTGCAAATACGTGATCTTGTTGGTAGCGATATTGAGCCCGAACATGAAGAAAACCGGCCAGGAGATGTAAAACATTCCATGGCCGATGTCAGCCTGGCCCGGAAGTATCTGGGCTATGAAGGAAATATTGACCTGAACGAAGGTTTGCGCCGCACCGTTCAATGGTACGTTGACAATCACTAACTGCCTGGAGTTTTTATGAAAAGTTATAACAGCACACGACGCTTTGCAGCCGGGTTTCTGCTTTTTATATACTTGCTGATGCCCGTTCAGAGTTTTGCCCAAGGAGCGGCTTCGGACTCAGGGAAAAAACTTATGCCTGGCGATACCATTGATCTTTCAGTTCCAGGTCGCCCTGACATGGGGGGCATTCTGGTGCTTGATCATGCGGGTAAAGTTGCCATCGACCGTGTGGGCGATGTGGCCATTGGCGGTTTATCACCTGCTGAAGCTGAGTTGGTTCTTCGCCAGAGAATGAGACTTTTTGATCCTTCTCTGGAAAAAGTTGAAATCGTCCTTCAGAAAAGTGAAATCGGTGGGGACCGATATTTTCTAATCGGGCAGGTTCTTCGTCCTGGAGAATATTCTTTTACCACAAAACCCTCGGTGTGGGATTTAATTTTGGCAGCTGGGGGGCCCACGGAAACCAGCAACCTGCGTCAAGTAAGATTAGTCAGGGAAGACAGTGGGCAAACAGAAGTCACGGAACTGGACTTGTCCGGGCTTTTTGAAGGGGGTGAGGTTCCTGAGCTTGACTTGAAACCTGGCGATACTCTCGTTATTCCTGCCTTGTTAGCCGGAGTCTCTGCTGTACCGACTGCCAGTGGAGTAAAGGTTTTTGGTGCTGTTGAAGTGCCTACGGTGGTGGAAATTAAAGAACCCACAGCCTTGCTCGATATTTTAATGCTCGCTGGCGCTCCTTCTGCGGACTCTGAGCTGACTAAAGTTCAGTGGGTTCACAATGTTGGTGATGTCCCTCAATCAAGGGTTGTGAATGTAATGACTTATCTTGAAAGGGGCAACCCAACGGGTAACCCGCTGGTTTATCCAGGCGATACAGTCAGAGTCGAATATTTTCGGGAGTCATGGGCCCGGCGAACCATTCCCTGGGTCTTGGGATCCTTGGCTGCAGTGGCCACTATCTGGCTAGCGTACGACCGGGTGGTTAATGATTAGGCGGTTCTTTTAAAAGGTCTTTACGTGCTGACAGGAAGAAGATCAAGCCAATAACAACTGCCAGCCAGAGAGTAAACAAACGCACCAACAGGGCCACTGCAGCAGCAGTGGCTCCTGTTATATTTAAGGTACCCAGAAGCCAGATGATGGTCGCTTCGGTTCCTCCTAAGCCACCTGGAAGAAAAGACAAAGAGCCAACCAGGGTTCCGGCCGCATAAACAAACGTAGCCTCACCCAACTGAATGGGGAATCCAAGCTCTCGGCAGACAAACCACAAACCGAGACATTCGCACAGCCAGGCCAAAGTGCTCAGGATAATTGAGAATGTGGTTTGGCCCGGACTGAGTAAAATACTCATCGAGCTCATGGATTCTTCCAAACCAACCCGGTGTTTTGCCAAAAGGGAGTTGTTGGCTGCCTTGCTGACCAGAGCACGGCGAATACTATCTTTTTGGAAAAGGAATAGAATGACGGGAATTCCGCAGGCGGCAACCAGGCCGGTTGTCATTCCAGTCATGGATCCTGGCCAGAAGAAAATCCCCACAACGGCCAGAATTAAAACAGCCAGGAAATCGTAAATTCGTTCGGCAACCACAATGGGAATGCCTTTGGCCAAAGGGGTTTTAAATCGTTCCCGCAAAATTCCTGCTTTAAAAATTTCACCAATTTTTCCAGGGGTAATCACCATGACATAAATTGCAAAATACAAATTGATGGATTGCTTCAACGGAAGAGGGGAGTCCAGCGTTTTTAAATAAACATGCCAACGCCAAAATCGGAGAAAATAATTTACAAATGAAAGGCCTCCGAGAATAAATAACGACATGGCAGGGAACCGTTTGGCTTCTGCAGTAATATTTTCCCAGCCAAAAAAGAGAGCTAAAATGGTATATAATGCGATAGAAAACACAATAACGGCAAAAGATCGACTGATTAATTTGCTGGGTATTTTCATGTCCTGTTTAAACCTCAAAAACTGAAGAGGCCTTTATTGGCCTGTGACTGATTGTGGGGTAATTGATTATAATAGGCACATAATGGTCCAAAATAGAACTTTACGCAATCTAAAAACAAACAATATTGATATTGCATAGGCAATATCGTTATTCTTTTTTTCATTAGGTCACATAAAAAAACAAAAAAAGGGCTTGCATGAGGTTGTCAAATAAAGTACAATAGGTATTCAACCCCTTTGCTCTCACAATTCGGGGGAACTATGGGAGCTATGACTTTGCCTTGGCACTTGACCAGTTATGCTGGCAGATTCACATCGAGCATTGGCGGGAAATTATGAGCAACCGATTCTACTTAAACAAGTTGGCTAAGCGTGCTACCATTAATGGTAGACATGTGGAGTCCGTGGAAACCCCCGGTTCCATGCGCAATAATATCACCTCCATGGCTGCCGCCACATTGCGTCACGTAGCCACTGGCGAGAATCAAGTTTCCCAGGGAAAACATACTGACCAGGTAAATGGTCATTTGAAGATTAAAGAAATTCCGTTTAAATTGCCCGGAAAAGTTTATCTTGACCTCAAAAGAGGCCTTGATGTGGCTATCTCCCTGGTGGCTATGGGTATTTTCGGTTTAATTCTTCCATTGCTGGCTCTCATTATTAAGCTTGATTCACCGGGACCTATTTTCTACAGCCAGGACCGTGTAGGTATTAACCGACGGCGCAACAATCGTCGTTTCGCCGAGCGTGGTAAAAATGACCGCCGCCGGGTACTGCAACCTGGAACACCTTTCCGGGTCCATAAATTGCGTACCATGGGTGTCAATGCTGAAGCCTCAGGTCCTCAATGGGCCTCCCAGAACGATGTTCGTGTGACTCGTGTGGGCCGATTTTTGCGCAAAACACGCCTGGATGAAGTGCCTCAGTTTTTGAATGTGCTCAAAGGTGAAATGAGCCTAATTGGCCCTCGTCCCGAACGCTTGGTGTTTGTACGTAAACTTGAAAATGACATTCCCGAATACCATGACCGCTTGCTGGTTCTGCCTGGCATTACCGGGTTGGCTCAGGTCATTAACGGATACGATGACAGCCTTGATTCTGTTCGTCGAAAAGTTGAATTGGATCGCCGATACATCCGCAATGCCGGATTTTTGGAAGACAGTAGAATTATTTTCAGCACCGTCGGTGTGGTGTTGAAAGGTGAAGGCGCAAGGTAAATTTTTCCTGCCCCAAAAAAGCCCGGCCTTCTGGTCCGGGCTTTTTTTTGTCTATTTATTACCCTTTTTATTCCTTTTTTCGTAAGTCCTGCTTTCTGGGCTTGATTCCCTGAAGCCGTGGTAGCATAATCACCTTATGAAACCTGTTATTATGGTCATTGATGACGAACAAGCCATCCGCCTGTTCCTTGAAGCGACCCTCCAAGACGAGGGTTATTCTATTGTGACATTTGCCAATGGCGCAGATTCACTGGATTGGCTTTCCCGTTCAGTGCCAGATCTTGTGCTTTTGGACTTAATGCTGCCCGACATGAGTGGCATTCAGGTCCTTGAATCCCTCAAAAAACTGTATTCCCACATCCCGGTGGTAATGATTACCGCCTACAGTCAAACTGATACCGCCGTTCAGGCCATGAAACTTGATGCCTTCGATTATGTTAACAAGCCCATTGAACTGGATCGCCTGCTTAAAGTTGTGGCCAAAGGCCTTGATGAAACTTCTGAGGCAAGAGAATCCTATCAGCAATCCCATCAGAGTGACCTTTTTCATGGTATTCAGGATGTGGTCCCCAGTGGCTCAGAGCACATGCAGAATATTTATTCCACTGTCAGAAAAATCAGTGGAGGATCTTCCACCACGGTTCTTATTGAAGGTGAATCTGGTGTTGGTAAAGATGTAATTGCCAATCTCATTCATCGAACCAGCGCTCGTGAAGAATTTCCATTTCTTGAAGTCAATTGTGCCGCTTTGCCGGAATCTCTGCTGGAAAGTGAGCTCTTCGGCCATGAAAAAGGTGCCTTTACTGATGCGGTCAATCAAAAGATGGGGCTTTTGGAATTAGCCCACAGTGGCACTCTGTTCCTGGATGAAATCGGTGAAATGGCTCTGACTGTTCAGGTCAAACTTTTGCGGGTTCTGGAAAAAATGTCTTTCGGGCGTGTAGGAGGCATGGAGGAGATCTCGGTCGATGTTCGCATCATTGCTGCCACAAACCGGGATTTGCGCACCCTGGTCAGGCAGGGGGCTTTTCGGGAAGATCTGTATTATAGGCTCAAGGTTGTCGATCTTCATGTTCCGCCCCTTCGTTCACGAAAAATGGATATATTGCCTTTGACTCAATTTTTTCTGAAAAAATATTCCACTTCCATGGCGAAAAATTTTAAGGATTTGGATGCGTCGGCCAAAGAAGTTTTGAAACACTATAATTGGCCCGGAAATATCAGGGAACTTAAAAACGTTATTGAGCGTACCGTTCTTTTGGAAGATGGACCAATTCTTAAAGGTGAATATCTTAAAAAACTTCAAATTGAGTCTTTTGCTGAAGATTTGCCTCAGAGGTTGAAAGAGTGCCTGGTTAATCCCCTGCCCGATGAAGGCATTGACCTTGAAAGTTTGGTTGGCGAACTGGAACAATCTTTGGTACAAAAAGCCTACGATGCTGCTCGGGGTAACCAGAGTCTTGCCGCCAGAATTTTGGGCCTGAACCGGGACAAACTCAGGTACCGAATCAAACAATACGGAATCAAGGAGTCCTGATGCACAGGTTTTTTCTTCTTTTGGCGATGGTTCTTTTCCTTTCTGGATGTAGTGTTTATACAGCCAGCAGTGGTCGTGTAGATGACAATATTAAAAGGGTTTATGTCGAATACCTCGAAAATATGACTGCCGAACCCAACTTGGGGGTAGACATTTCAGATATTATTATCAGAGCCATTCAGGTAGACAATACTCTCAAAATTGTAGACGAATCATCTTCCGATAGCATTATTAGTGGCAAAGTCCTTCGTTATAAGCTTCAAGAAGTATTTGCTAGGGAAAACCTTACAGTAAACGAATACCAGGTTCAAATTGCCGTGGTCCTTGATTTTAGAATTCGTTCAACGGGTGAGGCTCTTTTCAGTAATAAGAGGTTCATCGGAAGTGCTAACTACAATTTGGATGACGCCAATGCTCCTGAAGGTGTGGCCACAGACGAAACAAGCGCTCGCAGTGAAGCTGTTGATCAAATTGTCCGGGATATTCTGGCCCAAGTGGTTGAGGAATGGTAAATGGGATATCGTTCAAATAAATCAAAGAGTTCCGTGCCCAGCTTTCAGGATCTTGTTAACCAGGACTTGAAAACTGGTGATTTCAGACCGGTTTACCTGCTTGCCGGAGACGATGCCCTGCGTATTGAGGGTGTGGTTGAGAAGATAAGAAAAGATGCCGTGGGGGACGCAGGCAGTGCTTTCAACTTCCACAAACTACATGGCGACCAAATTGAAGTGGGTCGTATAATCCAACAGGCAACGGCTTTACCCATGATGGGTAAGGTTCAGCTCATCTGGGTTAAGAATGCAGATGCCTGTTTGGGCAAACAGGAAAGTCAGCAGGCAATTTCAAATTACATCAGTAAGCCTTTTAA
The DNA here is from genome assembly GCA_024223715.1 of bacterium. GTDB lineage: Bacteria > Krumholzibacteriota > Krumholzibacteriia > LZORAL124-64-63 > LZORAL124-64-63 > LZORAL124-64-63. The sequence continues at coordinate 22,764 of JAAEOA010000070.1, forward strand.
GGAAACCATTCTTGTTTTGTCTACTTCCAAAGCTGATAAAAGAACCAAATGGGTGAAAGAATGTGTGGCAAATAAGTTCTTTTTCGATTTCAGCCCGCCCGAAGGTGAAGCTCTGGTTCAATGGGTTGTTAAAGCTGCTTCCAGAGAAAACCTGGATTTAGGTCGTGCCGAGGCTGAAACCTTATGCGACCTCGTGGGCAGTGATCTTTTGGGCTTAAAAAATGAAATTTCCAAGCTTGCTCTTCTTAGCGAACAAAAGGGTACTAAATTGAGTACCGCCGAATTAAGCCGCATTATTATGGATCAGGCCGAATTACAGGGATTTGACATAACCAATGATTTGGAACCCGGCAAAGCCCGACATGTGTTAAAAACATGGTTTCGCCTGGCGGAATGGGGCAAATCAGCCTATGAAATATCTCCACTGATGTTATCGAGGATTCGAAAAGGTGCTTTGTTGTCATCTTGCCGCCAACAAGGCATGCCCGATAAGCAGATTGCGGCGTTAACTGGTTCCAGCCCTTGGGGTTTTAGGTTTCTTGACCCAATGATTAAGGGTTTAGGGACGCAAGGAATAAGGCGAGCCATGTGCACTTCGTTGCATTGCGATAAAAAGTTGAAAAGCTCCCCATTGAATCCGGATATCATTATCGAAAAGACAATTATGGAATTGTGCAGGAAAGACAAATCTGGCCGGCGATAATGCCGACAGAACAAACCTTTGTGAAAGGAAAAAACAATGGCAGATGGCATGAAAGATTTTACCGACGCAGGCTTTGATACTGACGTTTTGCAGAGTGATCAACCGGTTTTGGTTGATTTCTGGGCTACCTGGTGCGGACCATGTAAAGCTTTAACACCAACCATTGAAAAACTGGCCGGTGAATTTGCTGGTAAAATGGTCGTGGGAAAAATGGATATTGGTAACGAACCTCAGGCTGCCGGTAAGTATGGAGTGCGGAGCATTCCGGCATTGCTGTTTTTCAAAAATGGTGAAGTGGTCGATTCAATTGTGGGCAAAGCCAATGAAGATAAAATCCGTGAAACCATGGAAAAAGTTATTGGTTAATGCTGTAAGTCATTACTGTTAAATAAGAAGAAAAGGAGCTTCAATTGAGGCCCTTTTCTTTTAGTCACTCCTTTTACTTAACATAATATACATTATGCGCAAAAGGTGGTGTTGTCCTCTTTGCTTGAGGTTGGGCACAAAGGTGCCAGAGTTCATTTTAATTGATAGGAACCCGGTCAGACAATTCATCCAGATAAGGAATGCGCCAGCTTTCGCCAAACATGGCCCGTACAAAACCCAGGATTGTTAGCGGCAGGAAAAGAAGAAAAAAAGACAGCCACAGAATAATAACAATGATGAATCCCAATAAGGGGATTTGGCCAATCGTTCCTGAAATTACCCAGACAAGAATAAGGCCCACCACTTCAGAAAAAAACAAGGCAAACCCCTGCCTGCAGTGTTTGGCAAGGAATTCACTTTTATTACTGCTGAAGATAGGCAGAAAAACAAAGACAGATAAATAACAGATGGCGCCGAGCCAGCGATCTCTGATTGTAACTTGATTTTCCATGGATCTACTCCTCATCCTGTTTCACATTGTATTGGAACATGATACAAGCTAATTTGAATTATTACGAACTTTTCCTCAAAGTCTGGAGATTATTTTGGCAGCTGGCTCTTTCAATAACTGGTTCAACCGACTGTTTAATAACACGGCCTATAAATTCGAGGGTATCGATTTTATGGAATTAGTTCCCGTACCTGCTTTAAAATACGAAATATCCGAATCCGATGGTAGGATTGTTCTTCTTGTCCCCAGATATACTGGTCCAATATTGGGTAAAATTCTTCAGCCACGTTTGAGTTCTGAAAAACAATTCATCCGTTTGCCGCTGGATGAAAGAGGTTCCTGGATCTGGAATCAAATGAATGGGACCAGCACTGTTGGCACTATGGTTGAAGGTTTTTCCGGTTTTTTTCCTGAAGATTCAGATCAGATACCCGAACGTCTCAGTGGTTACCTTTACAGTATGTGGGAGAATAACTTTGTTGCATTTGTCAATTTGAGAAAATAACTTCAAAAACAATTTCCCAAAAGACATGGTTTTGTGATGGTTGGTGTCTGAGTTTTTGTGATAATCTCAATTTCTCCATGATTTTTGTTGACAACATCTAATAATTTCTGGCAAAGTACCGCTTACAAAACAGTTGGTAGTGAGAGTTCTCGCCCTCCCACTGCTGACTTCTCGCCCGGCGGGAGAATCGGCACCTTAGGTTTGCACCATGTTCCGCCAGCTCCTAGATTTTGGTATATTTTTGTCCAGACACGTGCTCCTTGTTTATACGTGCCTATTTCTATTATGGGTTCTGTTGGACACTTTTGTCTCCCTTGACAAACCCATTCGAAATATTTCCAAATCCTGCGGCCGATGGGTCATCTTTTTTCCTGCAGTTTGTGTGCTGACGGTCTTCTTTGGCATTGGGATCTGGTATTTCCATCTTGATGGTTATGCTGGTGAAGTTGAACCCATGATTTCATCTGTTTCCTGGTTGTTAAACAACGGGGAACCTCTCTATCATTCCATTGACTCCCACACTCGATACAGCGTTTTGTACGGGCCTTCGGTTTATCTTACCAATGGGCTTTTCCTGAAGTTATTTGGGGCAAACCTGGCGGCAACAAAACTGGCTTCCTTTCTTGCAGCTGTTCTTTCCCTTGGGTTTCTATATGGGGCTTTGGCCAAAAGAAAAATCGATAGCATTGCCGCTTTGGGTGTGGTTCTGGCCATTTTGTATTTTTGGAATCAAGGATTTAGCATTTATTTGGTAAGGCCTGATGCATTCTTGGTATTTTCCGTTAGTTTTTCCATTCTGGTTTACCGCCGAGCCCGAAGATGGTTGGCCGTTGTTGCTTTGGGCTGCGCAATGGGGTTTGCAATCAATCTGAAAATTCACTCTTTTCTGTATTTTCTACCCCTTTTAGTGCTGTTCCACAAAAAACACGGCAAAAAGGCCCTCGAAAAATGTCTTCTGGTCGCTGCCATTTCAGTTTTGGCTCCTTTTCTTTTGCACCCTCAAATATCGTTATTCAATTATTCAAAATGGTTGTTTAGCGCTTTGGGCCATGGCTTGATCACCGAGACCATTCAATCCACTTTTGGATATGGCATTTCCCTGACCCTGCCTCTATTGACCGTTTCTTTATTGGCTCCTCAAAGAAAAAACTGGTTCCTTTCAAACATAACCTTAACCATCAGCCTGCTGGTATCATTTCTTGGCACTTTGGTGCTCTCTGCAAAGCCTGGTGCAGGTATGGTGCATCTCCTGCCTCTGGTCCCCTTGTTTGTCTTTCTTGCAGGAACACGGGCCCGTAAACTGAATCACCTGCATTGGACCGATTGTCGAACCAACGAGTTTCAGCTTTTCCTCGGACGCACTGCCCTGACTGTATTGTTTGTTTCGCTTTTTGTGGGAGGCGGAGTTCATGCGTATCGCTCCAGTATGTTGATCAACTGGCAGAACCGACAATCTTTTGCTGTTTCTCAGGATATACTAAAAATCATGTCAGATTTTAAAGGATTAAGCATCAGCATGGCCTGCGGTGGTGAAAATCAATTCTTCCACAACACCTATGTTCGGCCCTTGTTGGTATTTGCCGACCACCCGCTGCTCATTGATCCTATTGCCGTGATGGACTGTCACAAAGCGGGTATGGAACTTTCAAAAAACACTTCGCTGGCTATCGCTCAGGGAGCAGTAAGCATTTGGCTGGTTCCCAGGAATCAAAAGCCCTTTCAAAAACAAAATTGGTACGCTCCTCATGAAGAAATTTTCCCGGAAGATTTCATTCTCTGCTTCCACAAAAATTATTCCAACAGGTTCCAGTCTGAATTTTTTGATTTGTATTTTTGGAATGGGTTGGCCCGGGAAAAGGTGCCCTCCCCTGAGTTGGCGAGATTGAACTAATTATTGCGATGGTACCCCCGGCGGGATTCGAACCCACGACCCCCAGATTAGGAATCTGGTGCTCTATCCTACTGAGCTACGGGGGCACCTGAACCCGGCACTATTTCAGCCGGGTCAGAAACTTAGGCCTATCAGGAATACTTCACAAGAGAAAAAACGGGCCCTTCTTTTTGCAGCAATGCAGCTGCTCCCAGAAATTCCAATTCAACCATAAACAGAAAACCGGCCACTTGTGCTCCTGCCTCCCGGACCAACTTGGCAGAAGCCAGAGCTGTGCCCCCGGTTGCGAGCAGGTCGTCCACAATAATGACCCGGTCACCAGCGTTCAGGGCATCCACATGGACTTCCAGAGTTGCTGTGCCGTATTCCAGGTCGTAAGTCACTTGTCGGGTTTTTGCAGGAAGTTTTCCGGCTTTGCGAAAAAGGACCATGCCTTTGTCCTGTTCTACAGCCATGGGACCGCCGAAGATAAAGCCACGGCTTTCAATGGCAGCTAGTTTGTCATATTCAGTACCGTCAAGAAGTTGGGTCATTTCCTCAAGAGCCTGACGATAAGCTTCGGGGTTTTCCATAACCGGAGTGATGTCTTTGAAATTAATCCCGGGTTTTGGGAAATCGGGAATGTTTCGAATAACTTGACGCAGGTCCATTGATTTCTCCTGGCTTAGGGTTTTAATGACTCTGGTTTGATGGCTGTTTCATGATGTCTTAATTCAATATGAATGTAGGGTGGGCTGCCTTCAAGAACAGGTTTCCCGGTATATCCCAAAAGATGACCTTTGTTCACGGCCTGTCCTGGTTTCACTTTCAATCTTTCAACATCAATTGGCGAAAAAACAGAGGCAAATTGGCCCTGGTGCTGAAGAATGATGACAGTGCCGAAGCCATCGAGAATGCCAATGTGTTTAACTACAGCAACAGCGGGTGAAAAAACGGGAGTCCCCAAGGGGGCAGCCCGATCATCTCCTGTTCGGGCCATGAGAATTTTTTTTACTTTGTATTGACCAAAAGGCCTGATAATTTTCCCGGCCCCGGGGCAAGGAGAAGTCCATTGAGGCTCCTTGTCTGCTGACAATCTAAAAGGTTTTGGGATATTGAGTTCCTGCCCAATGGACAACAGGTCGGAAGCAAGATTATTGGCTTTTCGCAAATCGCTCAGTTTGATGTTAAATCTTTTGGCTATGAAGGTGAGGTTATCACCTGAAACAACTTTGTAGGTGGTTACGGGATTGGCAAGAGCAAGGTTGACGGGAAGGTTGATTAGCAGAAGACTTAGTAAAAACAGAAAACCAAATTGTTGGTTGGATGAAAATATACAGGAAAGGCTGTTTGAAATAATCCTGAATATTTTTCTGAATAATAAAGTGGTCGGGGCGGGGAGATTTGAACTCCCGACCTCTTGCTTCCGAAGCAAGCACGCTAACCTGGCTGCGCTACGCCCCGACCTAATATTCTTGTATGAAATATTAACAAATTTCATCGATCTAATTCCAAAGCGTAATCACTCCCTGAGACAGCAAAGTGACCACCACTCCGGCGATCAGGATGCCAAGAATGATACATGGAACAGCCATTCGCAAGGGAAGTTTGAACAGGTAAGCGGCCACGCTACCGGTCCAGGCGCCGGTCATTGGCAGGGGGATTGCCACAAAAAGAATCAAGCCCAGGCTCTCATATTTTTTGATCACATCACTGCGACTGACAGTCCTTTTGAAGAGCCAGTTGAAGAACTTATCGAAAAATTTGTATCGTCGTAAATACTTTTCAGCCGGGCCCAGACCAAGTAGAATTGGCAAAACAGGAACAAAATTTCCTGCCACAGCAAGAAGGTAAATAGTTACCGGGTTTGTCATATGCATAGCATAGCCAGCAGGGATAGCACCCCGAAGTTCAAAAACAGGCAACATGGCAACCAGAAAAACCGCTAGCGGTGCCGGAAGGATTTCAAAATATTCCAACAGTTGTTCACGCAAGAGGGTCTCCTTCGGCCGATTGTTCGGTGGCTGTTTCGCCAGTTTGGGTTGGTGAAAGATCAGAGGTGACGGCATCGGAAATTTTAACACCCTCAAGTAAGGGCACAAACCGACAGGAAACACTTTGCTCCACAAGAACTTCGGATCCCCTGCGCTGGTAACGATAAAGAATCTGGTCATCTCCTGCTGATACAGGAATAAGCAGGTATCCACCGTCTTTCAGTTGGGAGAGCAAATGAGGAGGCAGATGAGGGGCGCAGGCCGTAACCATGATAGCATCAAAAGGAGCATGATCGGCGTAGCCAGTAGTCCCATCATGAGCCAGGACGGTAATGTTATGGTACCCCAGGTTTTTTAAAGTCTCCCGTGACTGGTCGGCCAAAGGAGCAATTCGTTCCACAGAAATCACTTTTTGAGCCAAATGAGCCAGGATGGCTCCCTGATAACCAGACCCAGTCCCAATTTCCAGGACTTTTTCGTGCCCTTTGAGTTCCAGCAAGGTACTCATCAGTCCCACAGTGAATGGTTTGCTTATTGTTTGCCCGAATCCAATAGGCAAAGCACTGGGTTGGTGCGCTCGGGGAATAAGCAACTGGGGCACAAAAAGATGCCGTGGGACTTCCTTCATCGCCTGGAGAACTCTTTGGTCGGAAAGACCGGCTTCAGAAATTTGTTCTTCAACCATCCGGCGTCGGGCTACTGAGTATTCATGAATCACTTGAAGTCCGCCTCCAGGCTTTTCATGCTTTCATGTAGCTCGTAATGGGTGATATCAACTTTTAGAGGAGTCAGGCTGACGTAACCCTCTTCACAGGCCATAAAATCTGTGCCTTCATCTCGCTGCCAGACGGGGCCTGAACCCCCAATCCAGAAATAGGGTTTGCCGTGAGGATCAATTTTGTCTGCAATGACATTCTGGTATTGGCGAGATCCGAGTCGGGCCATCCGCATGCCTTTAATCTTCTCGCGAGGACCTTCGGGAATATTGATGTTCAGCATGGTGGCTTTTGGTTGAGGGTATTCCAGAATGGTCGTCAGATGTTCAACCAGAAATTCAGCCGCGCCGCTGAAATCTGTAGGGTTCCATTTGGCCAGGCTGAGGGCATAACTGGGCAATCCGAACATCGTGCCTTCCATGGCTGCGGCAACGGTACCGGAGTAAATAACATCCTGGCCCATGTTGGGGCCATGATTGATCCCACTGAGAACAAGGTCTGGCTTGTCATCAGCAAGGATTTTCTCCATTGCCACCAGGACAGTATCCGTAGGTGTGCCGGTTACGGCATAGCGATTCTGGCCGGCATCCAGAATTCGCAGCGGTTTGGTCAGGGTCAGAGCATGGCTGGATGCACTTTGTTGGTCGTGAGGTGCAACAACAGTCACACGAAAGCCGGGAATCCTGGCCAGGGCCTCCTCCAGAACTTTTAATCCATGGGCTTCAATGCCGTCGTCATTGGACAGCAAAATATGGCGTATCGGGGTCATGGGCATTCCTTGTTTTGACTAATCGCGGCTGAACATGAGCATAAAAACCAAACGAAAGAAGCGTCCGGTATCTACGAAAGGATTGATGCTACTTTCTTCGTCACCATAAACTGTGGTAATGGCAGTGGATCCGATAGTAAAACCTTTGCGAGCAAGCCGCACAAGGATTTCAGATTCACTATCGTAACGAGTGGTTTTTAACTTAACTCCACGCAGACATTCACTGCGATAAAGGCGGTAGCCGTTCTGGCTGTCAGGAATATTGCAACCAGCAAGGGAGCTGATAACCCAGCTGGTGAATTGATTGGTTTTCAGCCGGATCCAGGGCATGTTATCGGTTTGGGCCATCCGGGTGCCAACAACGACATCGAAATTTCCCTCTTTGGCTGTGGTAAGGAACGAAGCCATTTCTGCGGGAAGGTGTTGGCCATCGCTATCGAGTGTGAATACATAGTCTATTTTATTTTCCAGAGCCCAGGCGTAGCCAGTTTTCAGGGCTTGTCCTTTGCCTTTATTTATTTCATGGATAATGACTTCTGCCCCGGCTTCGGTGGCTACATCGGCGGTTCCGTCGGTGCTTCCGTCATCTACAACCAGGATCCTCAGATCTGGATGAAGGGACTTTATTTCTGAAATGACTTCCTTGAGGAAGCGGGCAGCGTTCAGGGCAGGTAGTATGGCGCCGGTGGTCATTTTTTTCCTTTGGTCGTGGGAATGTTTGCTGGCTGGAGAATAACCTATGGCCAGTGGTTTGGGCAAGTGTTGAGAGCCGAGGATTGAAGGGGAAATGTTTTTTGCAGAACTATTGTTTACAAAGGTAAATCATCTTTGGCAAAAAATGACGGAAAATCGTATGAGGATAAAAAAAAGAGCAACACCAGTGGTGCAACCCTTGATTTCTGAACAATCTAGCTGGTCGGGGCGAGAAGACTTGAACTTCCGACCCCTTGCCCCCCATGCAAGTGCGCTACCGGACTGCGCCACGCCCCGACCTAAGCTGTTTCACGGAAAATCCAATTGGGGGTTTCATTTCCGCCGGCACAATGTAATACCCGACCTTGTTTTGGACAAGGACCAAATGAAAGGTTTTAACCTTTACCTTCCATTTTTTTCAGAGGTTTTTCCGCTGATGGTTTAGATGAATCCTGGTTCAATTCATCGCCAAGCTTACGAAGCATTTGCAGAATATCCTGCAATTCACTCTTAATAGTTTCCATTTTCTGTGAATCATCGGCTTTTCCAAATCCCAAATCCATTTGAGGAATAACCTCTGCCTGGATTTCTTTGGATTTTTGTCGGGCCTGACGACGCATTTTCTGAGCACCGGCAATTTTAAAGCCGTCTTCGTACAAAAGCTCTTTAATGGCAAGAATTTCTTCAATATCCGCTTGGCGGTATCGTCTGCTGCCCGTTCGTGTCTTTTTGGGACGCAAGGTGGAGAATTCAGTTTCCCAATAGCGCAACACATGGGCCTTCACACCAATAATATTGGCGACTTCGCTGATGGAATAATACAGCTTACTGGGATAATTTGGTTTCTTCGAAGTCATGACCCTCAATCCTACGACAATGTTTGCCAATACCAGCGGCCCTGCCGTTAACTAATCAAGTTCCGGTCGAAGGTCGCGTTCCATCAATTCCCGCATGGCCTGACGCGGGGGTTTGTTGGAGAATAACACATCGTGAACCTGTTTGGTAATAGGAAGTTCGACGTCCAGCTTCTCACTCAACTTCAGGGCTGCTTTAGCCATGTGAACACCCTCTACAACCTGGACCGCCCCTTCGAGGATTTCCTGCGGTGAACGGCCGTCTTTGGTCACATCTTCACCAAAATTACGGTTCCTGCTGTGTTGGCTAATGCAAGTGGTAATCATGTCACCAATGCCGGCCAGACCAAAGAAAGTTTCTGACTGTCCCCCAAGGGCCATACCCAGCCGGGAGAGTTCCAACATGCCGCGGGTCATCAGCGTTCCACGGGTATTGTCTCCCGCTCCCAGTCCGTCAGCCATACCAACGGCAAGAGCAATGATGTTTTTAAAGCCAGAAGCAATTTCAACACCAGGAGTATCGTCATTAGTATAAACCCGGAAGAAAGGACCAGCAATCCAGGTTTGCCAGTGGCTCCAGTCGGCTGTGCCGCACCCGGAAAGAACAACAGCCGTGGGTTGTTCAAGGGCCACTTCTTCGGCGTGACTGGGCCCCAGAAGCACACCTACGGGGTGTTGTTCCTGCTGCCCGCTACTGACCAGTTCTTCACCAATGACTTCGCTGATTCGTTTCAGAGTGGAGACTTCAAAACCTTTGGCCATGTTTACAATGGGCGCTCCAGAAGGAAACACCTTGCTGGCGGTAACCTTTTGCATGACAGAACGAACCGCTTGGCTGGGAACGACAATAAAAAGGATTTCTGCGTTTTTGAGGCAATCGTCTAAATCCAAAGTTGCTCGCAGGTTTGGCGGGAGTTTTATATTACCCAGAAAATCTGGATTGGTACCGGTTCTATTGATGCTATTGACCTGGTTTTCATCGATACCCCAGAGAACCACCCGTTCCCATTTGTGGGCTAAATGACGCCCAAAAGAAGAGGCCCAGCTTCCGGTTCCTAGAATTGCTGCTTTCATGATATTGAGCCCTTTCAGAGGTCAGGTCAGGAATTATTGCCTGAATTTGAACCGGAACCGGCACCGGCATCGGAATCTGAGTCTGTTTTGTTTTCCGCCCCACCAACCTTGGTCTCTGTTCCTTCTCTAATGCGGGCAATATTGGTTCGGTGTTTGAAAATGACCCACCCACAAATGCTTGTCACAAAAATGATAATGGTGCAACTGGGATTGCCACCCTGCAATTCAAAAAACAAAACAGCAAAAGGAAGGATTGAAGCGGCAGCAATACTGCCCACGGAGACCATCCGCGTTGTCAGAAACACGGCAAGAAAGCAGATCAGGGTTACAACTATCGCCCAAGGGGCCAGAACTGCAAAAGCACCGCCTGTGGTTGCTACACCTTTGCCACCGTGAAATCCAACAAAAGGACTGAAGGTGTGTCCCATGGAAGCTGCAAAACCAGCAAAAATACGGAAAAGATCAGCGGAAATATGAAAAGGAGTAGCAGCACCTTCGGGCCAGGTGCTAACCAGCCAGGTCATGAGAAATACCGCCAGAGCACCTTTGGCCATGTCCAGGAACAGGCACAGGGCTCCCCACATGGGACCAAGAGTTCGGAAAACATTGGTCGCACCAAGGTTGCCACTGCCATGCTGGCGCAGATCAATGCCTTTAACCTGTTTGCCAATAAGATAACTGAAGGGTGTGGACCCCAGGGCAAAAGCCAACAGAAGGAATACAATCAGAAGCATGGATACCTTTCAAGCAAACGCAAAGTGAAAAATGTGAGTCCGAACTCCCCTACCTTTTTTTCATTTTTACAAAAATTCGGCTTCCCGTAAAGCCGAATTGTTTCCGAATCTGATTGTTAAGGAACCGCAGATAGTTGCGGGCGAAGAACTTTGGCTCGTTTACCGACAAGAGAATAGTGGGTGGAGCGGTTTCAATTTGAGTTGCGTAATAGACTTTGCCCAGGCCCCCACCGTGAGCACGGGGATTTTGAAAGGACATTACCTTTTCCAGGAAACCATTAAGTTCTGAAGTACCGATACGTTTCTCACGTTCTTCATGAACTTCCCAGACTTTTTCCATAATTTTTCCCGTGCGTTGGCGTGATTCTGCACTCATGGTAAACCACGGCGCATAACCAAGGAACGGAACGTCGTCACAGAAATTATCCCAATGTTCGTTATGGGTATTGGTTTGTTTGTCCTTAATAAGATCCCATTTATTGAAAACAACAATTACACCCTTACCAGAATCGTGAATCAATCCGGCAATTTTGGCATCCTGATTAGCAGCGCCCCGTTCAGCATCGACCATCAGGATGGCAATATCACATTGCTCAAGAGCCCGAAAGGTGCGCATGTTGCTAAAGACTTCAATGGCTTCTTTGACCCTGCTTTTGCGTCGCAGGCCAGCCGTATCGATAAGCCGGATGGTTTTTCCGTGCCATTTGATATCTGTATGAACAGAATCCCGGGTCGTACCGGGAATAGTGCTTACCAGGGCGTCCTGCCGTCCGGTAAGAATGTTCAGCATGCTGCTTTTGCCAACATTGGGTCGGCCCAGAATGGCTACTTTCACATCGCAGGGATGTTCAACTTCCTGTTTCGGGAAACCATCAGCCACCAGGTCCAGAAGGTCGCCAATGCCATACCCATGAAGAGCACTGATTCCCTGAGGATCACCCAGTCCCAAACTGTAAAATTCAGAAATGCCTATTTGTTCTGATTCTTTTTCAATTTTATTCACCGCAAGCACCACGGGCTTTCCAATTTTCCGGAGGTCACGGGCAATGCTTTCGTCCCAGGCCATGGGTCCTACTTTTCCATCGACAAGGAATAGAACCACATCAGCTTCATCAATGGCCAGACGGGCAATTTCCGTAACCACCGCGTCAAATTCACTAACGGCTTCTCCAAAAGGAATAATGCCACCGGTGTCCAAAAGCTGAAACGGGTGCCCGGCCCAGTCGGTAATTTCAGAGATACGGTCACGGGTGACGCCCGCGGTCTCGTGCACAACCGAACGTTTGTCTCCGATGATACGATTAAAAAGGGTCGATTTACCCACATTGGGACGGCCAATAATGGCTACGGTGCGCAAAGACACGTCTAACTCCTGCCGCGAGGCGGCTCAGATGGCGATATAAAAGGACTTATGAGGGGAACTTTAGCCTAATTGGACCCAGAAATCAATAAAGCCCTCTTCTTCACCCACGTGAAGCCGGTGAGGCTGGTTGGCAGACATCTCTTCGAGGGTCATGCCATCGAGGGTCAAACCGTCATTATTGAAGACTCTGGGAGAAAAAACAACGTCTCGCACAGGTGTTTGGGGTAATTCCAAAAGGCCCCGGAGCAAGTCCGCACCAGTCATCAGCCCGGCTACGGTGACGGTATTTCCATAAAATGTATTGTCCAGGCCGATAACTTCCACTTCAGGAACCCTAAATGACTCCAGAATTGGTGTAAACTCACGTTTCCAGGCCTTGGCCGCCAAATGACTGGTCAAAACAGTCAAGGGTCGTTGAGGTTTGTCACCCTCTTCATCGGCCCACTGTAAGGCTTCTAGCCAGCTTTCTCTCAAACGTGGTGTCAGCCCTGCAGCGCTATCCACTTGCCAGAAACCGTCATATTGCTCGGGAAGCGGAAATTCAGCTCCGGTTTGCAAATAGAATTCATCACTGAGGTAAACCAGGCGGTAGCCCAGTTTTGTCAAAGCCAATGGCTGCCAGGATTCAACCTGCCTGATGGTTGCGGTAGCCAGGGTGTCACTCACGGGTTCCAGTTTAGTCAGGCCCTCGCGGTGTGCGCTCAGGCCAACCGGCACAATGGCTAAACTGCGAACTCCGCCCTGGCTTTCGTCGAATTCGCTGTCTTCGTTATTGGTTGTAAAAAATCCTCCGGGAACTCCCCCATCTTCATTCAGGTCAGAATCGGCAGGAGTTGCCAGATCCAGCATATCGAAAAAAGTTTTTTCCAGAATAAGGCCATCGTTCCAGCCTGGACACAGAACAACCTGGGTATGGATTTCAATGCCTGATTCAGCCAAATTTTTTAAAATGGCCACCACATCCATGCGTTTTTTGATTCCCAGCATGCGGGTTCTCACATCGATATCCGTGGCATGGACCGAAACATATAACGGAGACATCTTCTGTTCCTTGATGCGTTCGATGCCACGTTTACCCAAACTGCTCAAGGTGATGTAATTGCCATAAAGAAAACTGAACCTGTAATCTTCGTCTTTGACATAAATCTGGTCGCGCATGCCTTTGGGATTTTGGTCGACAAAACAGAACACACATTGCGCAGCGCAAGTTTTGAATTCCAGAGGAGCAAAACAACTGGTAACATCGTCGATGCTTTCAGGATCCATTTCCACAGTTACCCGGTCGCCTGTTTTGCGTTTGATAGTTAAGGTCGTGGTATCAGATTCCGGAGTGTAATAATACAGGTCGATAATATCCTCAACAGGACGGCCGTCGAGGTGAGTGATGTGGTCGCCAAGCTGCCAGTCGTGTAGCTGGTTTAATGGCTTTGGAAATGGCATTATTAACATGAGCATAGTGAGGTTAAGAAAACACAGGATGGATGCTGGGGCAACAAATGCTTGCGCCTTGTCCAGCAACCATCCTGAACCGGAGATACATTTGACTCAAACCTGAGCCACTTATTTGATCAGCATCATTTTGCCAACTTTGGCCTCATCTGAAGTGCGGACCTCATAGAAGTAAACTCCCGAAGAAACCGTATGTCCCTTTTCATTGGTCCCGTTCCACATAACGTGACCCCGACCAGCCGGTTGTTCATCATTCATTAGCTGCTGAACTAACTGTCCCCGAAGGTTGAAGACTTTAACGCTCACTTTGTCGGCCTGGGGTAAAACAAATTCAATGCGTGTACTGGGGTTGAACGGATTGGGATAGTTATTGGCCGAAAAACTGAAAACTTCAGGGACTGAAGAATGACATTCGCCAACAACCAGATCGAAGTACCAATTAATGGCTCCGAGGATTTCATTACGTGCATTGGGCCCGCCTTGCGGGGAAGAGAAAATGAATGAAAGGTCATAGGGAATGCTGATGACTCGTGTGCTGGAATCTTCATTTAAAGTGGCGGCAGAATAGTGGTAGAGCAAGCCGCCTGGGTCGGTGAATTGAGCCAGTCGCTGAGCACCTTCAGCTGCGGTAACAGCATCAAATGTATTGACGCTTGGACAGCCGCCATAAGTAATCCAAAATCCTGGATCTGAGAAGAGTGGATAATCCGGATCGTTTCGAACTGAAGGCGTGGTTTGGTTGCTGATCAGAGGACGAATATCATAGCCCACGTAATCAACTTTCAACACATCAGCGAGGAAATCTTCGTAAACAGATCCCGGAGTTTGCAGATCTGAAACCAAATTGTCACCACTGAAGAAGGCACACCGGTACCCCAATGCCAGCCATTGATTTAGCAGGGGGATGTCCGGACTTTTACCTTCAGATACGTTTCCATCGCCAAGGGTATTGTTCGCAAGGATTCCGCTCGTGTAGAACAAAGCCTCGTAACCACTCATGGTTTCGGCAGTCGCCAGGCTACCGAGTCCATTACCCAGCCCACTGGATGCGTTGTTAGTTCGGAACACATCGAATTCGGTATTGCACATGGGGTCACTTTCAAGTGCTTGATACCAAATTTGGGAGACTGAATTTTGTCCGGCATCATCCCAGAACAAGAGTTTAGGTTGTCCGCCAGTGGCTCGTAGTCCGGGCAGGCAGTTCATGGTGAAGGATGAATTGTAGGCAAAGCGAGTGCCGAAATCACCAAAACCTTGAATATCGGCAGGCAATATTGTGGTCAGTACTTCGCCACCAAGCTCAGACTTTGCTTCGAAATAATAATGCAAAACATCACCCGGAAAGAGGAATCCGCTGTCTGGTAAATCGTAGGCAAATCGATCTGGTACTATGATTCCGGAGCCATTGATACACGCCACACCATCTACAGAGCCAGTAATTCCCCAGCTTGGATCTCGTACTGAATCAAATACTGGATTTCTATTCATAGAATAATGCAAACGATTTACAGTCAGAGAACTGCCTGGTCTCATGGGTTGGACATTGCAAACCAGGGAATCGCCAGCGACATAAGGTCCGTCATGGTTGACTGCAATGGCTGCATCGAAACGAACATTCATACTGGCCGGATTACCCAAATCTATTTGACCGTTTTCAGGAAAACTATCCTGAGCTAAATTTCGCTCGTGGGTTATTAAACTGGGACCACTGTGAGGACTTGCAACCAGGCGTACATTGTCGAAATACGGCGCCGGTGAGGCGTCATTACCCCACCATCCCCAAATCCAGCCGGCTTCGATGCAAGTTAGTTGGACCTGAACCGCTGTTCGGTTTTCAACAAGCAAGTCACCCACGGATAGATCGAATCTTTTGTATTTGGCATCATCGTAATAAACAAAGGTACGGTCCTGCCATGGGGCATATTCAATGAGGGCCGGATCTACGGCAGATCGAACAGACCAGGAATGAAATATACCCGGGGAGTCAGTTGATAAATCTTCATGCTGATATACATCATAACTAAATTGTAAATTTGAAAACTCATTGCCGGGCCAGGTAATGACAGGACTCTGAATAACATTCCACAGGTGAG
>JAAEOA010000071.1 GCA_024223715.1 bacterium
CTATGACCGCTTTGCGCAACTTTGCGTTCGGAGCCAGCACTCCACAATACCGGTGCTTGTGAACCCGAGGAGGGGTGATCAACTTTGACAAGCGGTCCAGCAATTCCAGTGGCGTGAGTCATCGCTTTAGCGGGATTGTGAAGCAATTCCACCAGTTCAGTTCTGCCATCAACCGTTGGTTTGCGGTTACCCAAAGCAGAATAATTGGGTTTTTGTTGTTTCGACATCGCATGATCATGTGGTTATTCCAATCCAGTATCAGAAGCTGGCAATGGCTGGGAAAACGGTCAGTGGTTAAGTAGGTTGCCCGATGTGGGTCAATATTTTCTCCAATTTACATTTCTTACATTATTTTACATAGCTTTGACAACTATTTGGAAATTTCATTGTACTATAATTTCCGGTCACTGAGAGGCAAAACCACAAAGATGGAAATTTAAACTTGCCGATTTGTTTTTATGAAAGGGAGGCAAACCAATGCCCAGAGTTACACTTATTCTTGCTTTTGTTATTACCATTCTTCCGCACCTTTCCTTTGCAGAGGATGCGGAAATTATCCAGCTGATAATGGAACAAAAGCAGGAACAGGTAATTGAAAAACTAAAGGCCAACCCAGAACTCCTGGAAACTAAAAATGAGAGTTTCAACAGTTCGTTGCTTCACATTGCGGCCCAAGCCAAAAGCAACAGGGTTCTGGAATATCTATTTACTACCGACCTCGACCTGGAAACAATAAACTGGGACAACCACACGGCAATGCACTGGGCTGCCTATGTGGAAAACCTTGAAGGAATAGACCTGCTTGTTTCTGCAGGAGCAAATCTTGAAGCAAAGACCTACAAGGGCGAAACCCCCTTGCGAATAGCGGTTCAATATGGGAAAACTGCCGCCGTTAAATCCTTAATAAATGCAGGGGCCGACTGTGAGACAAAAGCAAAAAACGATGTAACCCTGATGCATGCCGTTGCTACCGGTGGTAACGCTGAAACCACAGAATTGCTATTGAACAAAGGCCTCGACATCGATATCCGTAACCTGTTCGGCAAGACACCTTTGCACTATGCCGCTCAAAGTGACAATGTGGATGTGCTGGAGATTCTTGTGAAACGGGGAGCCAAACTGGAAGCCATTGATGTCAGCGGGCGAAACCCTCTGGACTATGCTTTGAAAGATGACAATGAAAAGGCAAAAGACGTCCTTGAAAAATCTGGGTTGAAGGCCACCGGCACCCAATTCCCGACCCTGAAAGGACCTTATCTGGGACAAACTCCACCCGGAAAATCGCCCAAGATGTTCGCCCCGGGGCTGGTCTCCACCGAAGGGTGGGAATTTGCCCCAACCTTTATCTCCGGGGGAAACGAGATCCTCTTCACACGTCGCGGTGGCGAAGATGGGCTGCGAAGAAATACCATCCTTACCACCGACAGCTATTCCGGTATCTGGAGCCGGCCGGAAAACACCCATTTTTCTGGTGAATATTTCGATTACGAACCATTCGTAATTAACCAGGGTGCCCGACTTATTTTCGGTAGCCGAAGGCCAAGCTCCAGTGATGATCAATCTGGAGATGTATCCTACTGGGTACTGGACCGACAGGCTAATGCCTGGACCAATTTGCGTCAGTTTGGCCCCCCGTTGGCTGGACGTCATGCAATGTTTCCCACCATGGCTGACAACGGGAATTTGTATTTCAGCAGTAATCCGGATCAGGAAGGCAGCGATTCTGATCTGTTTGTCAGTACTTTCAACAACGGAACTTATAATGAACCTAGAACACTGGGAAAAAATCTGGACCGACTGATTCCCAAGATGCATCCCTTCATTGCTCCTGACGAAAGCTATGTCCTGTTTGATGCTCAACCACAGGCACCAGAAAATTATGACAGCTTCATTTATGTTAGTTTTCACGATGAAGACGGTTCCTGGACTGAGCCACGACGAATAAACCTGGAGCATCCAGAGATCCGGACTCACGGTATTGCCAGCGTCACTCCTGACGGCAAGTATATGTTTTTCTCTTCCGGGGGAAATATATTCTGGGTCGATGCAGCAATAATTCAGCAATACAGGTAAGAAAATGCTCTGGCCGGGTTCTTCCGGCCAGAGACTCACAATTACTTAGAAAGTGTTTCGAGTATTTCAGCCGAAACCCAGTAGATATCCCGGTTTGCAGTGAAGAACAAATACTTCCCATCAGGAGAAAATGAGGCACAGATATTCTCTCCCGGCGAATTCAGGGGCACCGGTAAACGCAACGGCACACCCCACTGGCCCTCTGGCGTTCGGCGACTCATATAAAAGTCACCATACGGAAGGTCGTCCTCTTTTATGGTGCGGCGAGAGTCAAAAATCAACAGCGCCCCATCTGGAGAAACACAGGGATGAGCGGCCCCCATCGGCTCGTTCAAAATCTCCGGCAATTCCTCCGGTTCACCAAAACCGTCTCCCTGGCGAGGTAACATTACCAGGAAAGATTCACCGCCCCCGCGAGTGGTAATATCTGTCACATACAAATTTCCTTCAGGGTCTGTCCAGGGTCGCATTCCATCACAGATTTTTCGATCGTCCACCCATTGACCATCCTGATTAATCAGGCGCCAAATTTCAGGACCACGGCCAATGAACATGTATTGTCCATCGGCAGTAATGTGGGGTTCAAAGCCGGCAATCCCTGCTGGTTCTGGAGCAGTCCAACCTTTTTCAAGGTTACGGCATTTCAATAGGCCCATGTTGGTTGAGAAATAGACTTCTTTCCCATCGGGAGAAAAAGCGGGATTATATTCCACCCGGCCACACACCGAAAAAATTCCTGGAGCAAAAATTTCTGGTGTCAAACCAGGTAATTTTTGTCCCAGGTAGGGCCCCCTCAATCTGGTTTCCTGACCCGGTTTGAACTTCTTAGCTTCGGTAGTCTCGGCGGCGCGATCCAGAAGAAAGCGGTCCAGCATGCGCAAACCCCAATAGGCACTGCTTGCATCCGGATTCAACTCCAACGCTTTATTATAGGCTTTTTCGGCTCCTTCGCGGTCCAGGTTGTTTTTGCACGCATCGGCCAAGGAGTCCCAGGCATTCCAATCCTCGGGAAATAATTCCGTTGCCAGTTGGAGAACTACTCTTGCCTGTTCAGCTTTGCATTCTTCAATCAAATCATAGCCCAGAGTATTGAGGACCGAAGCCATGCTCACCCGTTGGAAATGATGATTTGCACCGGGAAATTGGTTTCCATCAGCATGAACCCAAAACAAACTTCGCCCGTCAGGGCTCACGGAAGGGAATCTTTCGAATCCGGGAGTATTGACAATTGATCCCAAGTTCATGGCCGTACCCCATTGACCGTCATCACTGGGAAAACTTATGTAAAGATCCGCACCACCGTGTCCGCCAATCCGGTGAAAACCTGTAAATAAAAGATAGCGTTCCTGGGGATCAATCCAGGCATCGACTTCAAATCCCGGAGTATTAACGGGACCAGCCACCAAAGTTGGTTTGTCGTATCCTTCAGATTTATGGATAGATTGCCAAATATTGGTACGCTGCCCATCAGCTCTGCTGACAAAATACATATTGGAATTGGTGGCTATGGAAATCTGGCTGGAAATCCAAATTGCCCCGAAATTTTCATCTAAAAGGCGAGCCTCTCCCCAACCTTCATTTTCACGGGAGACCACCCAGATACGGTTGGGAACGTCCTGACCGTCGCCTTCAATTGGAAATTTGCCGGTGAAAATTAAACTTTTTCCGTCCGGGGAAAAGATTGGCCCGCCACAAAGATATTCCCCGGCGAAAGGAGCCAGCTCCGGTTCAGACCAGGTTTCACCATCGAAACTGCTCAAAAATATCCGCTGATCGTACTCAACCTCTGGGTCGATATCGTAAAACGACGACCAGGCAGCTTCAGTACCATCGGGTGAAAAGCTGAGACAACTATGTGGTTTAAATCGTGCGCTCAACAGGTCCGGAGCCAGTGTTTCGGATGTACCGGTTGCAGGCGGGGTTTCAAAAAATAGTCCTGAGACCGGGGTATCCTGGGCCGAAACAGAGTCCACACCCAACAAAATCAAAATGAGTGAAAAAACAACAATTAGGCGGGTTGGTGAGTTTGGCAGGAACATGTAATTACCTCGATTCAGGGGAACCAAATTTTCTTATTTTGATATTACTGTTTTCAGCTAGAATAGTTGTCAAAGCTATGTAAAAAGGATGTAAAGAATGTAAAATCGAAATATTTTACATATTCTTGCCTGCAAAAAGGGTTAAAATGTATGCACCTGAACTGCAGGTATTCGGTTTTGATCCCTAGGTCAGTCCCGCAACAACCAAAGGCAATTCCAGTAAATGACATTGCAAGCCATTAAACGAATAGATGCTGTCTACCTGTTAATAGCAGTCATGTTTGTGGTACTGCCTTTTCTGGCAACCCTGCAATTCACCTGGCTGAATAAAATGGCCAAAACTCAGCTCGACCGAACACTTTTTGTGTATCAGTCCGATGCTGAAGAAGCGGCTGCTTCGGCCAGCTATGATATTGAAAGGATTTATCAATCAGCAAAGTATCATGCCATCCCCCGCAGCTTTGAAGATATTGATTTACTTTATTCCAACGTTTACAAATTTGGAGCAGAAAAGCTGGACTCCGGCATGGAGAAGTGGATATCGGATTCTTTCCTGTTAAGGTTCTTCGAAAATGGCCCGCCAAAATTAATGCGATATTCTCCGGACCAAAAAAAACTCATTACGGTTGAGGTAAGCGAACTTAGTACAGTGGTTGACTATTTTTCCCAATTTCCTGCAGCTCCCTATTTTGGTAATGAATATGTCCCTGTCGGTTTTTTTGGAGAAACTATGGCCCTGGTGTTTCCGTTGGTCGATCCTGCTTTGCATGCTTCTGAGTTTGGTTGTCTGGTGATGGTCATTGATCAGGAGTTTTATTCTGAACAAATACTCCGACCTCTGAATCATCAATTTAATTGCAAAACCCAAACCCCTGACTTGAGTTTGGCAGTTATTGACAGTCTTTCCCAATCCATGCTTTTTTCCAGCGACCCTGGTTTTAAAATGGAAGACTATGACGCCACGGAAATTTCTGCCAAAATGTTCCGTATCCAGGAACGGGTGATTCTAGTGGACAGTGACCAAACGACTGCCACAGATTCCCCGGCCACCAAAGAAATTGTTCCCAGGGTCCCACATCCCAAGATAGGATCCCCAGGCCAGTTTTCCTTGCTGATACGACACCCTGACGGCTCATTTGCTTCCCACGTATCTTCTTTGCATCAGAGGAATATTCTGCTCGGCGCGACAGTCTTTCTGGTCCTGGCTGCCAGTTTTATTTTATTGGCTGTTATTGCTCGGCGAGCAACTCGTTTGACCAGGCTTCAACAGGATTTCATTGGAGGCGTTTCCCATGAACTGCGCACTCCATTGGCAGTCATTTCCGCTGCCGGCGAAAATCTTGCCGATGATGTAATCCAGGATCCGGCTTCTATCCGAAAATACGGAACCTTGATTCAAAAAGAAGGACGACGTCTGCATAACATGGTTGAGGGAGTACTTCAATTCACGCGCCTGCAGGTCACAAACGAAACCAACAATACAACCAATATTGATTTGGCCGATTTGATTGCCGAAATTCTCGACCAGTTCAACCATCAACTGGAAGAAGCTAAATTCACAGTTGAACGGGAGTTTCAAACTGAGCTTCCCCCCGTATTCGGAGACAGATCAGCCCTGGGAATAGCACTAGGGAACCTGATTTCCAATGCCATAAAATATGGAAAAGAAAACCCCTGGTTGAAAATTTCCACCCAAGTGCAAAAGAACAATGTTGTGGTAACTATTAGCGACTTGGGCCCCGGAATTGATCCGCAGGAAAGGAAAAAAATCTTCCAACCTTTTTATCGGACACAGGCAACCCGGGAGGCTCAAATTCCAGGATCAGGACTTGGTTTGAATATTGTTGCCGGCATTATTTCCCGACACCACGGACAAGTTGAACAGGAAAACAATCCAAATGGCGGCTGCAGTTTTTCAGTGTTTTTGCCGATTTCCAAAAGCGATGACGGAGTAAAATCGTGAATAAATTCAGGATTCTATTAATCGAAGATGAACCCGGCCTGGTGCTGACCTTGACCGACCGGCTGGAAAACGAAGGATACCATGTTGACAGCGCCGTCGATGGTGAAACCGGCTATTGCACGGCCCTTACTGGTCAACATGACCTGATCCTTCTGGACATTATGTTACCCGGTCGCAACGGGCTGGACCTTTGCCGCGATCTGCGCGCCAAGAATATCACCATTCCCATTCTAATGTTAACGGCCCGTGATCTGGTCACGGACAAGATTGTTGGACTCAAATTAGGTGCCGACGACTACATGACCAAACCGTTCGAAATGCTGGAATTATTGGCCCGTATTGAAGCATTGTTGAGGCGCATACCTGAATTAACAAACTCGGTTGGCGACAACTATTCCTTCGGGGATATTACTTTTGATTTTCTGAAAGGAGAGGTTTTTCGCAATGATCAACCGGTTGAACTTTCCGCTCGGGAATTTGCGTTGATTCGCTTCTTTATTGAAAACCGAGGAAAAATCCTTACCAGAGAAGATCTTTTAATCGGCGTCTGGGGATACGACAAGGCCCCGTTCACGCGAACAGTTGATGTTCATGTAGCCTCTCTACGGACCAAATTAGGAGATGGTGGTTCAGGCAGTGACGGCTTTCTGGTCACGGTTCATGGCAGAGGGTACAAATTCAAATCTTGATTGTGATCGGGTTTAGTATTCTCTCGAGTGGTATTTTAAGATTGAGGCATTTAGGAAACTTCCATTTCCTTGCTCCGTACCACAAGTCCTCATTACTAAGTTCATTTATTATTGGAGGAAACGAATGGCTTTGTGGCGAAACAAAATGGTTATCATTTCTTTCGGCATTGTCTTGAGTCATTTTTCTGTGGTTGGTTGTACCGAAACTGATTCGTCACTCAATGAAAGAAACAATCTCCTCAGGATTGAATCAATTATTCAATCTAAAGGCGCTGCTGCAGGTTTTGATCAGTACATGAAACTGTCCAATGAAACCGGCAATGGTGACAAACAGCCTGGAACACAGAGCCTGGAATTAGCCTTCAAGTTAAAGCATGCCGGACTTGTCAATGCGGCTGTGGCGGTTTTGGTTTTGAATACAGAGACCAATCCCGAGTCAAAGGAAGCCTGGTTTCATCTGGGACAAGGATATACACAACTGGCTGATGAAGTGAAAGCCCGACAGAGTTTTAATAAAGCCTTGAAGATTGATCCCGAATACAGCCCAGCGAAATCTGAGTTGGGCTGGCTCGAATATCGGATTGCCGATGCGGCAGCCGAAACCAGAGAATCCTTTATTTATTTTAATGAAAAGAATACAGGCCTGAAAGGCCCCTACCTTGGACAAAAACCGCCGGGACGAATACCTGAAAAGTTCGCTCCGGGCATCCTCTCAAGCTACGGAACCATCGAACTGGCCTGCACCATTTCAGGTGATGGCAAAGAAATCTATTTCCAGAGGTCCGGCAGCGGCATAATGGCCACCCGCCTGGCTGATGAGGGATGGACTGTTCCCAAAACAACCAATATTGATGGTAGCGAAATGTTCATTTGGCCCCAGGACGGTAGGATATACCTGAATGTCCGGCTTCCACAACCTGACGGTGGCACAAAAAGCGGAATCGGCGTGATAGGAAAAACAGCGGACGGCTGGAGTGAGCCGACTTTCCTGGTTCGCGGAATGTTTGTAACCCTGAGTGATCATGGTTATCTCTACACAACAAATTTTGGACCGGAGGGAGGAATAATCCGACACCTCCTTGACGATGGCGTTTGCGGGGAAGGGGAAGTGATCGGTGCGGTTACAGATCCTTCCTATTTCGACGCACACCCCTGTATCGCACCAGATGAAAGCTATATGATATTTGATTCAGGCCGACCGGAAAATAACACTCTGGTTGACCTCTATATCTCATTCCAAAATGATGACGGCAGCTGGACCGATGCAAAAAATCTCGGCCCTCAGATCAATATGTCCGGCATCAATCAGTGCCCCATTCTCTCGCCGGATGGAAAGTATCTGTTTTGGAATTGTCATAATGATATTTATTGGGTCAGCACTGATTTCTTTGCTGAACTAAAAGCAGCTGTCCTGAAGTGAGGATGTGGAAGAATGAAAACTTGGTTCACAATAACTAGCTTGGTAATTTACGTTTCCTTAATTAATTGCTTGCCAATTCCCACCTGTATGGCAAACACGGTCGGAGATAATTTGTTTATGGGACAAACACCACCAGGTAATATTCCAGTAATATTTTTACCGGGAATTGTCTCAACAGCCCATCAGGATATTTGCCTGGCTCCATCACCAATCGGAAATGAACTCATGGTTTCCCAGACCGACATGGACTGGTTTCCATTCCTTACCCAGATCAATTATTCAGACGGGAAAACACTGCAAACCGAAATTCCTTCATTTTCCGGCCAATACCGTGATTCCTATCCCTGTTATTCCCCCGATGGGAAAAGACTGTTTTTTGCTTCAAATCGCCCCGAGACAACGGGTTCGGAACCCGTTGATGGCAATCGGATATGGTATGTTGATCGCACCACTTCCGGCTGGGGAAATCCGGTTTTCATTGGTGATCCGGCCCAAAATTTTCGTATTCAATCGTTTCCCTCAGTTTCCCAGGATGGGACCCTGTATTTTCACGCCTGGATCGAAAAAAACGGAGAACTTTTTGACGCAGACCTCTTCCGTTGCCCACTGGTTAACGGAAAATACGGAGAGCCTGAAAACCTTGGACCGAACATCAATTCCGAGAATCCTGAGTTTCACCCTTTCATCGCCCCGGATGAGAGTTTTTTGGTTTTTGATGCCACCGACCGGGCCGACGGGTTTGGAGGTAATGACCTGTACATCAGCTACCGCCTTGAGGACGGATCGTGGTCACTTGCTCAGAACCTGGGCCCAAAAATAAATACAGAATTTTCCGATATGAAGCCCCGAATAACCATCGATAATAAAGTAATGTTTTTTTCCAGTAATCGACACCAGAGGAAGGAGTTCCTTCCTGAGCCCGTTGATTATGGCCAAAGCCGGGAAATTTTAAACGGTCCAGGAAATGGCAGTCAGGATATTTACTGGATTGATGCTTCGGAGGTTCTATTAATTGGGCAGGACTGAATCATCGCCCTCTGATTCAATGGCATTTATGAATACCGCCATAATAGTTATTATTTTGAAAAGAGAATGGGTGCAGTCATCAGCCTGCACCCGTTCTTAAATATTCCTAATTATTCTACAATAATATCCAACTTAATAGTCGCCAGTGGATTGTCAGTATTGCTCCCACTGGGCTGAAGAAAATACTCAACTGTATGGGTGCCGGGAGTCAAAACTTTGCCTGGTATGTCCGTATTGTACGGAGACTCCATAGATGAGTCATAGTACATCCCTCCGCCTATACCATCAAAAACTGTCTGAATCCATGCGCCTCTTTCGTTAGCCGCTTCTTCATTAAATCCAATAACCAGATCAAGATCTTTGCCGGCAGGTACAGTCACTGGGTTCTCTGTTGGAGTGAGCAAATGAAATTAAAAATTGGGCAAATCATTTACCTTCAATTCGTCATAGATAAACATCCCATCGTCAGTCTGGAAGAAATAGACAATGACCGAATAAAAACTCTCTCCTTCTATCATTTTAAATTTCAATTTTTTGCATACATGGTTTCCGGCCTCATACCGTGTCTGTTTGAAAATTACACCCGAATAAACCGCATTCTTTAAGTCCACCGTTTTATCTTGTCCCTGACTTACCAGTTTATTAAAGGATGCCAATGATTCATTGGTGACCTTTTCGACATTAAAATCCGATATGAATTCGCTCTTTATACTTTTCTCTTTGGGAACAGATTCATCAAGGCTGTTGATCATGCCTTGAAAAATATCGTCGGTAATTAGTAACGATGAAAACAATTCAACATTGTTATTCTGAAGAGCCTCGAACACTGTGCGGCAAAGATCATCATTCGTTGCTGGCTTTTGCTCTTTGTTGCAGGAAACAAGGGTGAGCCCCACGATCGAAACAATAAAAAGAATCCCCGCGATTTTGTTATACATCAGCATCTCCTTTTAGTAATTCAGGACTATTTCGGCCATGTTTCGTGCCTGTTTTTGATGAATTTCAATTTTCAAAATTGCTGGTAGAGAACTCATTTATCAAGTTTTTTTGCTGTGGGCGCCATTGATTCCATCCTAAACCCTGATCAAAATTCGGGGTGAGCCTCAAATCCGGTTCTCGGATGAAATATTCCGAATGAGTGCGGGTTTTCGCATAATGATTGATATTGGCAATTGTGTTAAACTTTTGAGAGACAACGAAGGCGAGATTTACGGTAGACGCCGCAATGGAAAGTCAGGAAAATGAAAATCAACAAGGACCAGTTTGAAGCTCTGGCCTACATTTTTGAAAAGAACAACGGCAATACTCTTGGCCCGTTCGAAAATAAAGTAATTGATGAGTCAGGATTGAAAGATACGCCCGTTCAAATTCTTGCCGACGCCATAGTTGATAATTTAAGCGAAGACTATTCTGAAGATATTTCCTTCAGATCAGAAGCCTATTGGGCCCTCTCAAAGCGATTTGATAACACCTTGATCCCTTTCTTTCGGGCCAGGCTGAAAAATGAACTGAGCGTGCCAGGCGTACCTGCAGTTTTTCAACTTATGATAGCTCTCGACAATATTAACGAGCCGGTATTTGGCAAGGACAGAGACGGGTCCTATGCCGCCCACGATGTGGAATTAAATATTCGCGACGCCAGGGTCTACCTGAAAAAAACCGCTGGTGCTAATTAGAAACCAGATCTGTCTCCTCAATAAACACCAATCCAGAACCTTCACATGTGAAGGCAATATTCAACTTTCTTCCTGGTATCCAAACTGCATTTTTTGAGCCTGGGCAGCTAAGTGGCAGGTAAAATGTTGTATTGGAAACTACCTCACCAATGGAATCCACTTCCAGGATGGTGTAGGTATTACCCAGACCGCTAGTGCAAATCATGGCCAGATTTCCATTAAGCAATTTTACAATGTCTAAACTTGTGGGACCCGAACAAACCGTTGTCTGGCCGTGATTGGTAACCCCAGCTCCCCCGGACCAGGAAAGAATCGAAATACTGTTGGAACCGAAATTAGTGACACCAATTATTCCATCGAGTCCCCTGATTTGTCGTACATCATTTCCGACAGTGGTCACCACTGATCCTTCGGCATAAATGCTCTCACGATCATGGAACCAGATCTGTCCGGGCGCCCCCCCCGTGCCTACAAGAACCGTGCGGTGCAATGGATCCACAAAAGCAGTGGTCAGTGGACCGGAAACATCGACAAAAGCTACTCCGGTAAACAAAGATGAATCCAGGGCTTCGGTATAAATTCCGTATTGTGGGTCAAACTCCTGAAAGCGAACCACACCATTGCTGACAAAACAGAATCCGTTGGCCTGGTCCAGGCCGCCGTACGAAATGGCATCTTCCACAGAACCCGCCATGGACAAAAGAGCGCCATAATCATTCACCGCCGGATCGTTATTCCAGTGAGTTCGATAAGCCCCACCAAGGCCATAAGTGAACATGGCTCTGACTCTGGCTCCACCTTCCAGAATTGAAACAGGAACTGTTCCTTCTGCATCCAGGGAAAGGACCTCACCGCGTTTGATGGCATTGACTATTTCTCCATCAGGCCGGGTAATCAGACGATAATATTGGACACCGGTATTTCCGGTAACATAAAGCCAGGGATATATCTCCCCATCGGGATCAATCTCGGCAATGCTGCCATGATTAACGCTCATGCCCCTCAACCCCGTCATTCCGGTGTTGATGGTGGCATCGTCCCACAGGCAAGACGAGAAGCAGGAATCGACATTAAAAGCTGGATGACTATATTTTACCCTGAAGGAAATTGGCTCTGTTGTATTTTCTGTGTTTTCAGGAAAATCCAGGTTTGGCATGTTTAAGACCAAGTCCATTACCAGAGTCAAATCGAGTGTTGATTCATCTATTTCTTCTGCGAAAAAACCAGGTGTTATTAAGTAATCCACAATCGTTGGACTCACGACTTGGACTTCAGGTTCCAAAGGATTTTCATCCCAAACATACGGCGGAGGAGGCTGCATTATGTCGAATTCAAGTATTTCCCAATAATCGGCTGGGGCTGTTTCCACTTCAACTTCCACTTCAAACGGTTCATTGAGGGCCAGGTTCAGACCCACCACAGAGTAATTCACTTCTATCATGGAAAGGTAATCGCCAATTTCAGGCCGATCGATTGCTAATGGAGGGCCCCACATCATGTCTTGAAATGCTTCCACAAAAAACTTTATTTGGTACACTCCACCCAGAAAATCAATGCTGATTTCCTGGTCGGGAATACGCGACAACTCATCTCCAACCAGCAGGGCAAGAAGCAACTCAAAATCCTTGGTCTGCTGGACATTCTTGGTCAGTTCAGAGGATTTGGCCCTGTGAATTATTCCTGTTTCAAGGGTGATTTCCACCTCCTGAAGAAGCTGTAATCCCGCGGGTTCCATTTGCAGTTTTCCAACGGGGACAAATTCGCCCAATCGGGAATCATTCCCTGGAGGATCAACTTCCGAAATTGTGATGTCAGTGGTGGTGGCCAAAGCTCCGGGTGGGATGATGGCCGTCAAGCGGCCATCGCTGGAAACTAAGGTCCCGCCTGCAGCCCCCACTGTGCCGGAAACTGAAGCCGGTCCCGAGGGTTCGGGATTTACCGGGTCGTCGGAAGTTTCACAGGCCGGTAGAAGGAAAATAAAACCAGTTAATACTACCAGAGCAACCTGTGGCGAAAGTTTTGAAAATCTAAACATGTGATGTTTCCATTCGTTTTTGCGGGTGCTTTGTGCAGTCATTTGTTTCAAGATCGAGAAAATAAAATAGTATTTAAGTACACTTTAACACACTATTGGAAAACTTGTTTGAAATCAAGCTGAGATGGCAGACAACTCTTATGGAGAATCACACCCGGAATACCCCAAAGAGTTTTAGCTTTCGCCCTGTCCCGCGAAAAACAGGTCCGCGGGAATAGTAATTTCAAACGCATAGTCCCCTTCTTTTGACCGAAAGCAGACCCCATTCTACCACATTTTCAGAACAACCTCAATTCATCCTGATTCACCCTGCCTGCAAAAACCCGACA
>JAAEOA010000072.1 GCA_024223715.1 bacterium
TCAGCGCTGGCGGCAACCATGGAAGTGATTGAAACCTTTGCCGGGATTACTGGCGAGAAAATTCCTGCAGTATTAACTGATGATAAGTTTGTTCGTTCCGTGTGGGAACGCTACATCGATACCGCGGAAAAGTTTAATGAGCCGGGCCGCTTTAGCACCATCATCGGTTATGAGTGGACTTCCACAGAGGGCGGCAACAATCTGCATCGCAATGTGTTGTATCGCGACAGTGCCAAACAGGCCAAACAGATTTTGCCCTATACCACAGCAGAAAGTTTTAACCCGGAAGATCTCTGGAAATGGATGTCCAACTACGAGAGCAAAACCAAAGGCAAGGTACTGGCACTGGCGCACAATGGAAATGTGAGTAACGGCATTATGTTTCCTGAAATCAATCCGAAGACAGGTAAAGCCCTGACAAAAGCTTACGCTAGAACCCGTGCCCGTTGGGAACCGATGTATGAAGCGACCCAAATTAAAGGCGATGGTGAGTCGCACCCTTATTTATCTCCGAACGATGAATTTGCGGGTTACGATACGCTCTGGGACAAAGCTAACCTAGGTCCCGTGCCCAAACAGAAAGAGA
>JAAEOA010000073.1 GCA_024223715.1 bacterium
CAAAAAATTCGTCCGCATTGTCCCCGTTTCTGTTACGTTCAGGGCAATATATCATATTTGGATGTCCAGGATCAAAACCACCTGGGTGAGATTGCGGCCATCGGCTTTCTTGCTGTTCCTACCATCACCTTCGGAGCCTATAATGTTTTCGTTGAGAGTAATGGGGTTTTGGAAACTATCAAATTCCTGAACATGCATGACAAAGTAATATCTGCCCGGTCACCTTGGTTTAGATAACGAAACTCCATTGTGCCGAAAAGTCGAACCACTCATCTTGGCTGGTGAAACCGAAGCCAATGGCGGGCTGGTTGCATAATCCATATTTATGGGAAGTTGCCTGATTTCTATTGTTGTTTTCAACTTGGGATTTTGTTGGATAAGCCTGCCCGCTACTGCGGAAATTTTGAATCAGTTTGAAAAAATGTCCTGCAAAAATGAGAAATAAATTTTACGGAAAAACTCCAAAGAAATAGACCTGAAGGTTCCTTAGAATTCTAATGATCGGAGGGAATGAACTTGGTTATGGACTTTTCAATAGCGACAGGCCCTTTGCCCCCGTCAACCCTTTGGTTATGGAAAACTGGCAATAATACGGGGCTTGAGCAATATGGTTTCTTGCCCTATTGTATTTGAAAATTGACACTTTTCCTCACACATTTAATTCCTTTCAGAGAATACCAGGTTCAATTAGTGCAAAATCCAATGCGACCAATAATTGTTAAGCAAATGGCCTGGAATACAGGCGGTGCCTTTTTTATTCTCCTGCTTCCCTTACTGATTTTCTTCAAACACAACGACTTTCCTCTGACTCAGCCGGAATCTCTCATCAGCTTCCTTGTTTTACTGTTGGTTGCAATATTCTTCGGAATGCTTATGTCTGTGGGAAGACAGATTGGAAAAACGTTGGTTGTCACCTTCCTTCTGGTCTTGGTTATCGATATCCAAACTGATTGGATAACCACCGTAGGCTTCAGGCTTTTCCTGAGTGTTATTGCCATGGGCTCCCTGTCCTGGTTGTTAAAAAAACACCTGGCTCAATGGGTTGTTCTTTTTTTTGGAGCAATGGCTGTCGGTACCATTATTCAAGCTCCCAATCCCATGCAACAGACTCGAGGATCTTTCCCTGGACCTTCCCAAAGCTCTCAACCATTTGTCCTTCATCTAATTCTGGATGAATACGCCGCCCCAGAAGCACTGGACTCAACTTTTGATATAAACAGCACTGTTTCAACTGAAATTCAGTCATTTTTCAAGGATTGGGATTTCACTATTTTTAGCCGAGCCTACAGTCGGTTTTATGATACCAATGAATCGATACCCAATACCCTGAACAGGGGATTAATCGAAATACCTGACGGGTATTGGCAAAACCGATTTCACGAAGGCATTGTTCTGGAACAGAACCAGTGGTTCGACCGTTTGGAAAAACTGGGTTACGATTTACATGTTATTCAGCCCAACTTTATTGATTTTATCGGGCCAGATCACAACGTTCAGAGCAGTACAGACTATCATCTTAATACCATCAACAGCCTGCTGGGAACTGATTTATCAATTCACGAAAAAACCACAATCATAGTTGGTACGTATTTTCGTTTATCCTGGTTTTTGGGAATGTTTCGGGACGGATATTCCGATTTGGCCCAATCTGATGCTGGCACGGCATTAAAGCTACCGCGTCCAAATCTGACCGGAAGTAAATTTGGCCCCTTGTCCACAATGCGGGCTCTGGATAATCTGACAGGAATGTTGGAAAATGCCCAGCCGGGCCAGGCGGTTTTTGCCCACCTGCTGCTTCCACACTACCCTTACACTTTCAATAGTGACTGTTCTTTGAAACCAGAAAGCAGCTCCTGGCTCGAAGGCAAAGATTCAAGGTGCGAACCAGCCCGCAACAATTCGCAATCTCGCGCCGAACGCTACCCCATGTACCTTGCCCAGATCCAATGTACCAATAACCAGTTGGACTCCTTGTTTGAAACCCTAAAAAAATCTGGCGTGTGGAATAATGCGGTAGTGGTTTTGCATGGTGATCATGGCAGCCGTCTCAACCGAATTCAACCCTTTCCGTCTAACGGAAGTCTAATGGACCCCACCGAATTCATGGATGCTTTTGGAACCCTGGTGGCTGTGAAATTGCCTGCTGTCCCCGGCAAAATAGATCGTAGTTTTGTTTCTCTGAATGATATTTTCGAGCAATTGTTTCTATCGGACGGAAAGCCTTGGCCCCCTTTGCCCTATGTAGCCGAAAAAGAGATTCTTGATCAGCCTTTTGTCCTTCTCAATGATCGTGACAACGAAATGAAACGCTTCCCTATGCCACCTTTTTCCCTTGGCGTTGCAGGTAAAAAACAATGACCAAATTCCCGCCATTTAGAAACCCCATGATTTATTTCGACAACACGGCCATGTCATTCCCAAAATCAGGTTGGTGCCTGACGCACATTCCCTTGGGGCTTGTCCTGCGATGGGTCCGGCTGATCAATTTCCATCTTGTCCCAGCCTCGGTCAAAAGCTGCATGGTTGCACCTGATGGCCCCTCTGTTTCCATCACTGCCTTCCATAATTTTGCGTTCAGAGTAAACTCTAATAGTGCCGAAAAAAAAAGGACCGTCCTTGTTGGCGCGACAAATTATCGTCGCCGCCGCTCCTGTGAAGATGTGCTTCAAGGAATGATTGAATTAACATTTTGCAAAAATAAAAATTTTTAAAATCACTCTGATTCTTCGTTCCTCTGTCAATCGCCTCGAACTTGAAACGGCGCACAGCCCTTTTCTGGGAGAAGACAATGAGAACTGGAAAAAAAATGGTATTCGGATTCCTATTGATGATTTTATTGACAGGGTTATGGGGATCAGCACTCGCCACCGAAGTTGGGCCTTTACTTGAGACAGCCTGGCACCAACGGGAACCATTCAATCATTCAACCCCCATCGGTTCAGATGGAGAACATTCCAAGGTCGGCTGTGTCGCTCTGGCCTGGGCACAAATTCTATTTTTCCACCAGCATGAAAACGATGTTTTTACGGGGATCGGAAATCACTCCTATTCAACCTGGGCCGGCCTTTTGAATGCAGATCTTTCGGATCCATACGATTGGGATGCGATGCCCTTGGAATGCGGCCCGCTGACTGCCTGCCCGGATAGCCAACCCAACTCCTGTGATGGAGCCGCAGCTGCCGCAGTTGGTGAACTTTGCTATGAAGTGGGAGTTGCTTTCCACAACTCATACGGGACCTATAGTTGCGATTCGACAGCACCAGGTAATGACGATGCTCGATCCATGCGCCGGTACTTTCGTTTTTCCGATGCTATGGAATATGAAGTGTTCACAAACCACACACCGGACAGTTGGTTTGAGATGGTCCAGGAGGAGATCAACGCAGGCCGACCTTTGTATTGCAATATCTCCAATTCCGTCTATTCCGGAAGTCATGCCGTTGTGATTGATGGTTGGCGAGAAAGCCCCCTCGAAGGCCGCCAGTTGCACTTCAACTACGGAAACGGTCCGTCTGGAAACAAATGGCTCGATCCGGTCAACCACCCCAACTACTGGTTCGTAGTTGGCGCCTACCGGAATATCCAACCCGAAAATGTTACAACAGTGAGTCTGGCAGGAGAAATTGCGGAGTACCCGACCATCCAGTCGGCCATCGATGCTGTTGATGCCGGTACGGTCATCAAACTTCTACATACTGAAAATACTGGCCCCTCGATTTATTCGGGCCCCGGCAACCAGGATTTGGACTTCGGTGGCAAGGACCTCGTGGTGCGGTCCGAGAATTATTCTGCCGATGAAGTCCATATCTACTGTGACGACAACCCGAACATTCCCAATGACTATGTCCGAGCTTTCGTTTTTCACTCCGGGGAAAGTTCAGAGTCAGTCGTGGAAGGCCTGACCATCAGGTCCGGCGACGCCGCCACCAAGGGTGGAGCCATCGCCATTTCCAACGGGTCAGCCGCGACGATCAGCAACTGTATTCTCCGCCACAATGAAGCACCCCAGGGAGGGGCCATCTATGTTGGCAACGCGTCCGCCATCATCCGCGGTTGCACAATTTACGAAAACAACAACGATGCCATTGCCACCCTGAATGCCTCCCTGACCATCGAGAATACGATCATTTCCAATAATGACGGTATGGCCGTGGACTGTGGAGGCCTGAACCAGATGATCATTGATTGTACGGATATCTACGGAAATTCCGGAGGGGACTGGGCCGGTTGTATCGCCCGCCATTTGGGGACTAAAGGGAATATCTCCCTTAATCCCCTGTTCTGTGATCCTGATGACCTAAACTTCACGTTGATGTCGGCCTCTCCCTGTTTGCCGGGCAACAACAGCTGCCAGGTTCAAATGGGAGCCCTCGGCTTCGGCGGCAATTCCTGTCTGAGCCCCGATGTGGAACCCAATGGTACGGGAATCTATGCAACCATTCAGGATGCCCTGAATGCGGCTCAGGATGGCGAAAATATCATGCTTGCCGATGGTGTTTTCTCCGGCCCTGGAAACCGGGATCTGGATTTCCTGGGCAAGAATATCACCTTGCGATCTGCAAGCGATCTGCGTGAGGAGTGCATCATCGAATGTGAAGGAAGTGAAACGGAGCCTCACCGGGCCTTTATTTTCCAGAATGGTGAAAGTGCACAAACCGTCATCAGGGGTATCACGATTCAAGGGGGGTGGGAAAATCGCGGTGGGGCCATTTTCTGCAAGAACGGATCATCTCCTACCTTTGAAAAGTGCCGTTTCCTGGGTAACTATGCTGCTGAGGGTGGCGTCGTGGCCAGTGACCCGGATTGCAACCCCTCGTTCAGTCTTTGTGTCGCCTGTGACAACGAAGCGATCAAGGGCGGGTTTTATTTCGGATACCGGGGTGGCATCCAGTTGAATTACTGTACTATCGGAAATAATGAAGGCAGTGCCTTCGGTTCGGCCATGTTTGCTTTTCTGGCCGATGTGACTGTTGAAAACACAATCATTTCCGGCAACACGGGAGATGACGCTTGTTTCTTCTTCGGCGGAACCGTATCCCTTTCCTGTACAGACATCTGGGGAAATCCGGGTGGTGACTGGACGGATACCATTGCATCGCAGTTGGGCATGGACGGGAATGCCTCGGTGGATCCCATGTTCTGTGACGCGGGTGCTTGTGATCTGTCGCTCCAGGCCACTTCGCCGTGCCGCAATCTGTCCGGTTGTGGCGGCATTGGGGATTCCTGGTGGCTGCCTTGCAGCGCTCCTGCCAAGGCGGTGCGGGAAAACAAATCGATCCCGGTTGTCTTCGGTCTGAAATCGGCCGTCCCCAACCCCTTCAACCCAACCACAACCATCAGCTATTCCCTGCCCCAAAGCGGCCACCTGCGTGTGGCTCTTTACGATATTCGGGGTCAACACATCAAGACCCTGGTGGATGAATGGCAGACGGGCGGGGATCATTCCGTGACCTGGTCCGGAACCGACAACAGCAACCGACGGGTTTCTTCAGGTGTCTATTTTATTCGCATGGAATCCGGTGGCGTGGTTAGCACCGAGAAAGTCATGCTTGCCAAATAGGAAGGGTGGAGCACCAAAGAGAAAGGGCCGCCATTCGGCGGCCCTAATTGACTTTTGTCCTGCCAGGAAGGACACACCCCATGCTTTTGTCCCAATCGAAAAGATAATCCCGGGGCTCGCCAGGAGTGGGAATTCCTGCGATTGCCTATTTTGCCAGCGATGGTGGGGTACACAAAACAAACAATATTAATGCCAACAATGTGGGCTGGACTTCACTCAATAATGGTTATAATACAACCCAGTTTTATTCCATTGCCTTGGAAAGTAACAAAGAACACCCCCAGACTTTCTTTAGCCTGGGGGTGTTTCTGTATCAAACCAACTTCAGCCAAAACGATGAAATCTATTTCGCCTGGCGAATCAAATCGAAGGTGAATTCCATTTCGGAATCTACACCGTTAATAAGATCATCCACTGAAAAATCCACCTGATGATCGGGCTGTACTCCCTGGTCTGCTTTCATGTCTTTCACAGCTACGGCATAGGTTGCTCTGGCGATGCGAGCCAAATTGCCCGTGTGCTCAAGAACAACATTTACGGCACTGTCGTTGCAGGTGTAAGTGCATCCCAGCTCCGATCCGATAGTGGTTCCTATTTTATGGTATTTTATCAAGGACACGATGTGGCCTGCCGTTGAAAATCCGGCGCCATTAATGATAGTATAAATATTGCCACTGAAGTTATTTTCTTTCAGTTCAACCGGGGACTTCAGTGTTTCATAACCATCACACACTTCAAAATAAACTACCGGTCTCGGAGCAATATAGGCAAACAACCGGGCAGCCAGAATCGGATCGCCTCCGCTATTGTCACGCAAATCAAGAACCAGATTCTCAATTTCTTCAATTTTGATTTTGTTGAAAACTACGCCCAAAAAATTGGTAAATGGATCCAATTCTCCGCCAAAATAGAAGGACTTAATTCTTACGATGGCAGTTTTGGCTTCAGCCCTGTATTCGACCGTGAATGGATTCCTGCTTTGGGCTTCTTTTTCTGCGTCCCAAATGGTTTTCTTATCGAATGCCTTCAGAGAAACGCTTGAAGATTGACCGGATTCTGGAGCAGAATATGAAATCAGGAAATCTTCTGTATCTTCAACCAGTTTGGGATAAATCAGGGCGAGCATGGTTCCGGTTCGAGCGCGTTTTATAGCGAGGTTTTTCAAGCCGTCGGCTGGAAAATAGCTGAACAGTAATTTTTCGATTTCCTCCATGGGAATACCGTTAATGCTTTCCACTTTACTGCCCAAGGGAATCTGTTCCGCCGGATATGTAGCCAGAACGAAAGCGCCTTCTTCCTGAAAGGTCATCGTCAGCGGCAAAGTGAGACCTTTGGGTTCGTTGAGATCAGCAATGGTCGGCCAAAGTATAGAGTGGTTGCAGCCAAGGCTCACCGGAAGGGGATGGGCAATACGTAAGAAATCGTCAGCCGTCATGCCATCCTTAAGTTGTGATTTTATGGATTGAAGTAAAGTTCTGAAGGTCGACTCACTTGTGAATTCATATACTTTTGGGTGCTCCATTACCGTCTCCCAGAGCATCTCCAAATCTTCGTTGAGCTCCTGTTTGGAGAAGGTGGTTTCCTTGGCAATCCCGGGAGAAACGACCATGATAATTGACAAAAAAACGACCATTTTTAAACAAGGCTTCATGTTGCCCCCCTGTGTCTCAATAACTGTTTCTCAAGCAACTTTTTGTTGCTTAACATCCATTGTATGCAGTCACTGGAATTTCTGGTAGGTGAAAATAGCTAGTACTGTTTTTTAGTAGACGTTTGGCGATCTCGGAGGTTACAGGAGTAAACCTATCAGTACGTCTAAATATCCAACAGCCGTTTTGCGATTAGTATTGCCTAATCAAGACAAAACTGGTACGGTAAACACTCGTCAAAATTAAACTCTTCAGCAAAGGCGGAAAAAGCCATGAAAAACAGCAACCTGTCAATTTGGCCTTTGGTAGTCATTCTTTTATTTTTTGTTGGATGCGCCAGTGATGATTCCAGCAGTCCCGATACTACTTTAGAAGTAGGCGACACGGTAAATCTTACTATGGATTTAACTCTGGAAGTCGTTGAAGCACCTAGAGCTCAAATAGACCCAGTCAAATCGTCCTTACAAGTAACAATCGAATCCCGCCTCCTTACAATTGCAGATGACTTTTTGGAGTTTGAATTGATTCCAAATGACTTGACCGGTTTCAGCGTAGACGGATTTGATGGCATCCTGGATATTTATGAAAACCCAGAATATCCGTCTCGCCTGGTTCTATCCAAACGTGATAGTGAAAACAACCCTATTTCTTCGACTTTCGGTACTCTTACCATGACTATTCAAATTGGAGAAAGTTCTCGAATGATGCTCGGTCCCGATACAGAATTGGTTCCCGACCAGTCTGATGGTGATCAATTGATTCCTGCATTAGGCGATATCCCTACGATCAATTTATTCTTTAATGACAAGACTTACAACGCCACCGCCAGCAACCTTGTGATATTTATTTCCCCTACCATCATTAGGGGCCTGGAAAACGAGTAACCAAAAACCGTCACAACAATCAAGGAGCTCCAACTGGCACTCAATAAATTATTTTCAAATCACCTGAATAGTCCTGATTTGTATTGTTGTTTCAGCTAAAAATTTTTCATTCGCCTGCGACCACGGCTCCCGGTACGGCAGCAGGGACAGGCTTGGTTTCTGCAGAAAACACCCCCAGACCTGCTTTAGCCTGGGGGTGTTTTCTGTTTTGAAACTACTGGCACACTTGGAACCAATTATGTTTTCTCTACTTCAGGATCATTAATCTACCGGAATCCGAGAACTCTCCTGCCTCAATTCGGTAAAAGTATACCCCTGAAGCCAGGTTCCCGGATGATCCATCCACTCGACCTGTCCATGCCACGGAATGACTTCCGGCAGGAAGAACCGAGTTGACAACCGTGGAAACCCGACGCCCGGCCACATTATAAACCGAAAGATTTACCATACTGGCTTTGGGCAAGTCGAAGGAGAAGTTCGTACCATGGGTTCCCGGATTCGGCCAGGCCTGGTACAAAGCAAATCGAGTGGGGTTCAACCCATTATCAACTCCGGAAACTCCAGTAATGAGAATGGCTGCCTGACCTTCATTTCCTGAATAATCCATTGCTGTAAGCAAGTAGAAAGGGTAGCTGGTTTCCGGAATATCCATGGCCAGGGAAATGGTATGCCCCAGCATGTCCTCAGTTCCATCCAATAACCCCGAGAATGAACCATAGACGGTGAAATAATCGAAATCAGCTGCTGAAATTTCGTCCCAGGCCAGACGGGTTGGTGATTCCAGACGGAAATTTCCAGGTACAGCAGGAGCCAGGTTATCAATGGAGTAGCCTGAGGCTGTCAATGAGTCGAAGAACATGCTGGGATCACCGGTTTCAGCGCTGACAAAGAAAGTGGACAAGTGCTGACCGCCTGAGATGGTGGAGTCGGCCACAGTTTCACAAAGAACATTGTACTGGTACTCGAAACGGGCAGGAACAGATTTCAAATAATCCCAATCCCCTGAGGGGAATTTGTCTGCCCGGTTTGATTTGTCGGCAGGCGGGACAATAGCCTTGGCTTCCGGGTCGTCAATAC
Organism: bacterium; assembly: GCA_024223715.1. Classification (GTDB taxonomy): domain Bacteria; phylum Krumholzibacteriota; class Krumholzibacteriia; order LZORAL124-64-63; family LZORAL124-64-63; genus LZORAL124-64-63. The sequence goes on from JAAEOA010000073.1 coordinate 9,171, forward strand.
GCCGCCAAATGCTGTAATTTGTGATGGGGTAAATTGAGCTATATGAATCCATGGCGGAGCGGTTCCAGCTGACCCGAACCCGACGACCCTGATCGTTGGGAACATCGGCCACGGAGGTTATCAAACCCCGAAAATCACACCCTTGGCCCAGTGCCCCAATCAGGCCACAGGATGGGTTGGCCGCAGACCCGGGAAGACAAGGTGAGGTGGCTTCCAGGTTCAAATCATCAGCAGCTGGGTCACAGAATCTTGGGTCGAGTGAAAAATTGCCTTCTACACCAGCCTGGTCGGCGATATGGTCAGGCCAATCCTCACCCGTGTTGCCGAAAATATTGGAGCATTGGATAGTTTCAGAATTATAATCATTATTAGTGTGGTCGAAAAACCAGCATTCGGCCTCATTATTGGAAATAATTGTATTGGTAATGTTTATTGACGATGAATTATTACCTGTACCAATGATGCCCGTTTCACCCTGATTGCCATAAAAGGTACAGCCTTCAATAAATAGATTGATTGAGGAATATGAGCCCCAGCAATAGAGGGCTCCTCCTCTCTGACTTCTGTTATTGAAGAACTGGCAGTTGGAAAAAGTGCCCAGCCCCCCTGACATACAGACAGCTCCTCCTGATCCTCCAATCTCCAGATCAGGGTGGGTACCATTATTCCAAAACCGACAATCAACAACAGTCAATCCATGGCTATTAAACTCAGAATAAATGGCCCCTCCAGCTCCGAAGTTCCCCGAGGGTACAAAGGAATTATCATAAAAATCACAATTTATGAAAGTGGGGTTTGTGTTCCAACCCAAAAAAACTCCACCTCCCTGGCCAAAAGAACCATCGGTTTCGGAGGCTGCGTTATTTTGAATATGACAATTTTCAATCCTGGGGCTGGCAGCGTTGTCAATATTTATGCCGCCGCCATCATCGGCCCATCCATCCTTAATTGTAATCCCTTTCAAAACAGAATCAGATAATTCTCCATTTTCAAATACAAAACACCGGGCAGGATTGCTTTCATTTCCGCCTGCGCTGATTTGACATGCCTCCGGATTGTCACTGAGAGATCGTAGGGTAATTGCCTTTCCCAGGAAATTAATGTCATGGTTTCCTGGCCCTGAATAAGTTCCATCTTCCAGGACAATGACGTCCACCCCACTCTGGGCGGCATCGATTGCGGCTTGAATGTTTGGATAATCACCTGACCCATCTGCTGCCACGGTTATTATATTCCCACAATTTACAGGGAAAGCCCCGATCAACCCACAGCTTGCATTATTATATTCAGTACAGGGAGATGCGCTGTGTAATGTGAAGTCGCCATAAGCCGGATGACACATTAACGGATTGGCTTCCAGGTTATTGTTGATACCACCCTGCCCAGATATAATCCCCACCCAATTACCCGTTGGATTCCCAAAAACATCACAACAACTAAGATTTGCCTGGCCATTATCCGCCCCGTACACAGCCCGTCCAGTATTGAAAGCCAATATACTTCTGTCCAAGGTCAAAACACAGTCAGTGGATACATAAATATTATTACCTGAGTTATTCCAGAAAGTGCTGCTTTGAACTGTCGGATAACAATCAGCCTCAAAATACAAGCTCCCTCCCAAGGAGGCATCGTTGCTGTCAAAAGTGCATCCGTCAAAGGAAGGGGAGCATTCACCATTGGCATAAAAAGCACCACCTTCGCCGTAATAATCGGCTGTATTGTTGCTGAAGGTGCAATTGATGAAAGATGGAGAGGATACGTCATAAGAATAGACCGCTCCTCCATGACGCATTGCTGCGTTTTGCGAAAAAATACAGTTTTCAATGGTCACCGAGGCATTTTCCATAACCAAGGCGCCCCCTGCGGGATCCTGATAGCCATTGATGATGGAAATACCACTCAGGTAAGCCGTATTGTTTTGAGTTTGGAAATAAATGCCAAAGTGAGGCTCGCTCTCCGAACCCTGGCAATCAATCACACACAAGTTTGGATCGCCGCTTTGTGACTGAAGAGTGAAATTGGTTTCATTAGTGTCGAGATCACGGTTTCCCGATCCGGTGAAAACGCCATCACCAAGCAGGATAACGTCGCCATTGTTAACGGCAAAAATGGCAGCCTGGATTGTAGGGAAATCTCCAGATCCGTCAGGATTAACTGTGAAGGTGGCAGCCTGAGCCGATATCCCAACGACCAGTATTATTATTGTGTATAGTAGTGTTCGCATTCTGACTCCCTGTTTCTTTGATGTTTCTGGTTCTACATATAAGAACGGAACAAAGGCCTGCAAAAGTTGTGAATAATTTGACTCTACTTCAGAATCATTAATCAAATAGACTCCGGATGACTGGGGTTGCCCTGCGTCATCGGCACCTTGCCAGGTCACCAGATGGCTGCCGGCAGCAAATATTTTGCCCTGGGCCATACGCCATACCAGACGACCGGTCAGGTCATATATCTCTACCACGACATGCCCTTGTCAGGGGCAGCTCGAAAGAGATCTCGGTACGAGGATTGAAGGGGTGGGTGATTTCCCAGAACCGCAAAATTTCGCGGCATTTCAGGCTCGACCACCGGGCCTGAATGCGTTTGGCTTGTATGTAGCTGACACCCATGATGGCTGAGGCTTCTTTCAAAGACAGGGCATCTTGAGAAACTTGTTCAAGAACATGGGCCCTATGAACTTCTATCTGATTCAAGACAATGTGCCCCTTCATGTTTGCACCTCCATGCAAGGGGACATTATCTCATTGCAATTAGAGGGGACAAAGTCTCATTGCTAATAAAAACATTGTTTTCCGTCTTGATAATCTTGTTTGTATGTTCTATAATAAGATAATGAGCAACAAAGTTATCGATCCAAATAGCCCTGTGCCTCTCTATCACCAGATTGCCGAAGCGATCAGGTTACAGATCGAGGACGGCGAATTAGCCCGCGGAGACGCCCTGGCTCCAATGCGCGAAGCAGCCCAAATCTGGGGAGTCAACCTCCACACAGTCCGGCATGCTTATACAGCTCTGGCCCGCGATGGCCTGGTAAAGTCGCGCGGAGCCCAGGGAACCTGGGTCACTGCTGAATCGACAAAAAAACCAGCAGTCGACACTAATTCCTTTCGCCAGTTTATCGGACGAATAATTAAGGAGGCTCAGACAGACCACCAGGTGGCCCCACGGGAACTGGCACGGGAAATCTCCGCATACAGCCAACATGTCGCAGAGAATACCCCTGTAGTTTATGTCGTGGAGTGCAGCACCTGGCAAAGCGAAAATCACGCTCGGGAAATTGAGGCCCAGTGGGCAGTCGAGGCTCGCGCGTGGTCCCTTGAGCAGGATAATGAGCCACCATCAGGAGCCATCGTCGCAACCTATTTCCACTACAACGATATTCGACGCCGATGGCCCCATCGACTCCACGAAGTTCAATTCGTAAACATTGTCCCGGATGCAACGCTGGTACACAGGCTACCCGACGATACCCGACGTGTGCAACTCTGCGAACGCGATCAGGTCACGGCTGAAAACCTGACGGCTGACCTTTCCTCTCTGCTGGCAACCAAGGACTACGAAATCGAGCCACTTGTGAGCGCAGACATCAATTCAGTGATCGCCGAAAATGACCAACAGTCAATCTTGCTGATCGCACCAAGGACCTGGGCTTCTCTCAGCAAGCAATCACAGGCAAATCCACGAGTTTTTGCAGCTAACTATGTGATCAATACCGGTGACCTTGATATTCTGGGTAAAAAACTGGGTTGGGCCACGAGTAATGACACTCATTTTGAAAGCGACGAAGTATGAAAAAGAGAATCCTGATTGTGACCGGCACGGTGGTTGTGGCTTTTTCGATGATTATAATTGGTCTACCTTTGTCGAAATATCTGGGTTTTGAAATAAACGAAATGGCAGCTGCAGGTTTTTCGCCCAGTACAGCCAAGGTTTCCATGTTTCTCTTGTTGACGGCTCTATATTTTGCCGTCGTTTATTCTTCACAACGATTTTTACATAAATCGCCATTCAAAGTTTTGGGTTTTAAAAAGCCTGTAATAAGTCACATTCTCATTGCATTTGTCATTGGAATTGTTATCAATTTAGTCCCCTTTGTCATAACTATTTTGACGGCAAAGAACATGGTTTACGCTTCAGCCATTCCTGAAGGTGTTTCACTTCTCAGAGTCGCAATTGGTTACTTTTTCTTTTTCTTCATTTGGTTGACAGTCAATTCAATCGGCGAAGAACTGGTTTTCAGATCATATCCAATTGAACAGTTTGCAGATAAACCCAGGGCCTTGCCGTTTGTTGTATTATCGGCCGCCATTGTTTTTGCGCTGTTGCATTTTATTGTCAGGGAACCAAGTCTTAATGGCTTCTTCATGCTCTCCATTACTTCCATATTCTACTCACTGATCTACCTGAACTGGCGCTCCATATGGGTCCTTGTTGGCATCCATAACGGCATGAATTTTATCAATTTAACTTTTTCGGAAAATTGGGAAATGGGCGGGCTTTTCACTTGGAATGGTGAAGGAATGGCTGGTCTTGATGTATACTTGAATGTTTACCACTTCGCCGTGCCAATAGTGGCCATTGCGTTTCTCTTCAGGCGCCATTTGCGTTCTCAATCATCTCTCACTATCAGCCCCCGATCGAAAACCGAACAGCAAAAGGTGCCAGCGTGAAATACTTAGTAATTGCAGTAATAATTTGTTTGATTCCGCTTTGCAGTTTTGCTGTCGAAGACGGTTCAGGATGGGTTACCACCAGGCTGGATCTATCAGTCACGGTTGACAACATTTCTCCAGTTCTCGATATCGGTGGGACTATTACCTTGCGCCTTGAGGCCGAAAACTCATCTGGCCCCGTTTTGTGGATGAACTCACGTGTGGCTGCCATGCAATGGCAATCAGTCACCGGGGACAAAGTTGCTGAAGTTTCTCTCAACAAAACCAGAGAGGATTCACCGTATGAACGTGCTGCAGAAATCCGGTTGCAGAAAACCGCCGTTCGTGGCGAGGAAATCACGCTTCATTTTGCAACTACCAAAATAGATGATGTGGATCAATTAATTTCACGCCAGGACATCTCACTTGCCTCTTGGGTGGAAGCCTGGTACCCGGTGCCACGTGTTGATCAGACCAATGGTTCTGAATTCACTTCGCGGTTGATATCAGTACCGGGTACGACCAGCTTCAACTTGCCTTTCAATTGGGTCGCCATCACCGATGGAAAACTTGTCAGTCGCAAAAATGAGGGCGATCGTACGCTTGAAGTTTGGGACCTGACGGACAACCTGGTCGCCCGAAGCTTTGCCGCCGGACCCTTTCAGATGGCCGAGCGTAAAGTAGACGGACGCACGATCCGCATTTACCTGATTCAGGAACACAAAATGAGTGTTGATCGCCTCGCGGAGTTACTTGGAGCATCGCTCAAAGCCCAGGAAGCTCGCTTGGGTGTGTTTCCTTTTGCCGGTTATGGTGTTGTAGAAGTGCCAGATGACATTAGCGGCTGGAGCGCGGCAAGTCAGCAGACTTTCATCATGGCTCGAAGCAGCAATTTTGACCACGACCACGGCAACCTGCCCCTTTGGGCCCACGAAATGTGCCACGGTTGGTGGGGCAATACCGTAAACACAACTGGACCGGGCTCAAAAATTGTTAGCGAAGCTCTTGCTCAGTTTGGCGTCATCATTGCCCTCGAAGCCCTGGAAGGCACCGAGGCGATGATCGAATTCCTCGATTTCAGTCGTAGCGGATACAACGATCGTCAATGCGCCAAGGGATATTTCGGTATGCTCAAAAATGGAACCGATCATCCGTTGGCAACGCTGGGAACATCGGACCTATCCGGAGGCATCACCCACAACCTGGCCGACTCCAAGGGGATGTGGTTTTACCACATGCTACGCCGGAAAATTGGAGACGACCTGTTTTTTAGTACATTACGCGGGTTGATTGATGATTTTGCCGGCCGGGAATTGTCCCTTGATGGCCTGCGGCAGGCATTTATCGCAACCGCCCCCGACCATGATCTGGAACCGTTTTTTGCTCAATGGCTGGACCGAACCGGCGCCCCCCGGATTGAAGTAGCCTGGACAATGGCAGATAACAATCAGGTTCAGATCGATCTGAAACAGAGCCGGGACTATCCGCCATTTAACCTTGATTTGGAATTGGAACTAATCGGCGAAGATGGATCAAAAACTCGCGAGACAATCAGAGTGAGCGAATATGATACCACGGTGCATCTAAACGTGCCGGCCAAGATTGACGAAGTAGTTGTCGATCCTGATCGGGATTACTTGCTGTGGCGCCCCTCGTACTCCACCGTTCCGATGGTTAATGGCGTGCATCTTCAGGCGACGGCCACCTGGCTTAAGAATTCCGTCTATGCCGGAAAATATCACATTGAAAAATTCGACATGGAAATTATAATCATCGATAAAGATGACGGTCTCTACTTGGATCTGGGCGGCGATATTTCACAGCTGTACCCCGATGAACCAGACCAATTCAAAACCTCAAAATCAACCATTGAGTTTACGGTGATCGACGCCCAAGCTACGGAATTTGTCGCCACCCTGAACAGCGGGCTTGTTGTTGAAGGAGTCCGCATTGATTGAGTGATGAGGGATGAAATTCTGCTTGGCTACTGATTACCCGTCCAGTTTGAAAGAAACGAGGATATGCATGTTCAAATGTTTGGTTTTATCCGCTCTAGTTTTTTGCCAACTTTCTGCTTTTCAAAATCAGGCCCTGGCCCTGGAAAAAATCTTCCTCGTCCGGCATGCCGAAAAAGCCGAAGGCTGGCCAAAAGATTCAGCCCTTTCGGCCATGCGGCCATTAAGCACAGCCGGAGTTGTGCGCGCCGAGCGATTGGCAAAATACTTTTCCGACCTTGGAATTTCCGCCGTTTATGCCAGCCCCACAACTCGAACCCTGCACACAGGGCTGGCTCTGGCAACAAAGTCACGGGTGCCCCTAAAAGCAGACGCAAGGAGCATATCCCAGGAGCAATTGCCTGCATTTATTGAATTTCTACGCCACCAGCACCAGAATGATCAGGCAGTTCTTATTGTGGGGCATTCCAATACTATTCCCATGATTCTGCTTGCACTGGGAGCTACTGCTGATTGTTTCCCAGAATTGGGAATAACAGAATATCCCGAGGGAAATTTTATTGAACAATACGAAGGAATTTGGGCTGTTCAGATGGCAAATTCCGATTGCTCCGGAATAACACGTTTTGAACTACAAAAACAGGATTAGGGTGTTGTAGTCTGATTATCAAAAGTTGTAATATTCAGATTATGAATTAGTACTGTAGCGTAGTCGGTGCCGGTTGATTCTCCATAAAAGGAATATTTGCCATGCGGTTAATGTTGTTTCTTTTCCTGATATTAATTCCCTGCCAATCCATGGCACTTTATGAAATGACCTCGGACGAATTGGTTGCCCCCTATGGGGCTGCAATGGCAGCAAAGCAGGCAGGCAATTTGGTTGAGTGGCGCGATCAGCTTAACCTGGGACTTCCAGACTGGGAAAATATTCCCAGTCTGGAATATCAACTTGCTGAAGCCTGTGCTTTGACCGGGCAACCAGAACAAGCCTTGAAACACCTGGAAAATGTGGCTAAACAGGGCTATGTGCAAAAACCGGACACCTGTTCCAGTTTTTCCAGCTTGAAGGACAATTCCATCTTCAAAAATGTGTGCGATAAACTGGCTGAAAACGCTCAAGTCATTTCTCAAAATAGCGTGGCATTCACTCTGCCAAGCCAGGATTTTTTCCCGGAAGGTATTACCTGCGATCCTCGGTCAGGTGATTTTTTTGCCGGCAGTTTATCCCGGAATCAGTTGCTGCGCTGGTCAGCAGACGGAAAGCAATCTTCACTTTTTTTAGATAACCCCGATGAAGAAATTTGGCTTTTTGCAGGCATAAAAGTTCATCGGGAAAACAATACTCTTTGGGCCTGCCGCACAAGTCATTCGGACAGCTCGGCTTCAGCTGTTTTCGTTTATGATTTGGATACTGGTAATCTTGTTAATCGTTTTGCTGTTGATCCAGATGGAGCTCATTTTCTCAATGACCTGGCCTTTGCTGAAGACGGTACAGCATACGTGACCGACAGCGACGGAAGCATGCTGTGGCGGCTTAAGCCAGGGGAAAACAAACTGACTCCGTTTTTGAAAGATTTGCGACCATATTATCCCAACGGAATCCTCATTTCGCCCGACCAAAAACAACTTTTTGTTGCTCATGTCTTTGGGCTTTTACGCATTGATCTGGTTACCGAAAAATGGGATGCCATGAAATCGGAAGATGGTCGATCCCTGGCTGGAATCGATGGAATGTCCTGGTACAGAGATAGCATCATTTCAATTCACAACGGGTCAGCTCCAACCAGAGTTTGTCGTCTGCGCCTTTCCAATGATTATGCAACGGTGGAACAAACAGAAATTCTTGAACGTGGTAATCCGTTGTTCAGCCAGGTGCCAACAACGGGTGTGGTGGTTGGCAATGAATTCCATTTCATTGCTAACAGCCAGATGTTATTAATGGGCCCTGATCGCCAGCCCACAGATATTGAGGCGCTCCAAGATGGTATTATTTTGAAAATTGACCTTGAGGAATGAAGGACGTGGACGTTTTCTTGCTCTCATAGCTTTGCCCAATCATCGAACAAGAGTCATGGTCTTGGTTATTGATTGCTCCCCCATCTGGAGCCTGTACAAATATTGACCTGAAGCCATCGAACGTTCCGCAGAATCACACCCATTCCAAACAATTTCCTGTCGGCCTGCAACATGCCAATCGTTAACAAGAGTACGAACCAAACGGCCTTTCAAATCATATACAGCCAAATTTACCA
>JAAEOA010000074.1 GCA_024223715.1 bacterium
GGATTCCCGAGAGATCCGGATACAGCCAGGCCCCCTCTGAAATATTTTAAACGTGGAGAGGACAAGTGGCTTAAACTTCCCTGGGAAGAGGCCTTTGATTTGGCCGCCAAGGCGCTCCACAACATCGCGTCCACTTATTCGGGGGACAAGGGCAGTGACTACCTACTAAAACAGGGATATGACCCGGCGATGGTAGAGGCGATGCACAAGGCCGGCACCCAGGTACTCAAGTTCAGGGGCGGAATGGCTTTTTTGGGCGCTACCCGGATTTTCGGCTACTACAGGTTTGCCAATATGCTCGCCCTGTTAGACCAAAGCATAAGAGACGTTCCCCGGAAAAAGACCCTGGGAGCAAGGGGATGGGATAGCTATACCTGGCATACGGATCTGCCCCCCGGGCACCCTATGGTCACCGGGATGCAGACCAACGAGTTTGAGCTTTTTACTGTGGAAAGGTCCAAGCTCATCCTGGCATGGGGGATGAACTGGATTTCGACCAAGATGCCGGATGCCCACTGGCTGACGGAAGCCCGGCTTAAAGGTGCCAAGGTCGTAGCCATTACGGTTGAATATCCATCAACGGCCTGCCGTTCGGACGAGGTCATCGTCATCAGGCCGGGAACCGATCCGGCCTTGGCCTTCGGTGTGTCTCAGGTCATCATCAAGGAAAAATTATTCGACGCCGAACATGTCAAACGCAATACGGATCTGCCGTTTCTGGTGAGGATGGATAACCTGCAATTTCTCCGTCCTGAGGAGGTCATTTCCGGATACCAAAAGAAGAACCCAACCCGAGATACGAAGATTGTTGACAAAAAATCAAAGACCCTCCCTCTGAAAGAACACAAAGAACAACTCATCCCCGAACAGCTGGCGAATGAATGGGGAGACTATGTGGTTTGGAATTCCGGGACAAAGGCTCCGGCTGCGGTTGGCCGAGATGATTTCGGGGAAAACTTCACCCACGACCCGGCCCTGGA
>JAAEOA010000075.1 GCA_024223715.1 bacterium
CTCTATAGCAATCACCTCTTCAGTGTTGGCCACGATATCCCGACATTTCCTGGCAGCATGGGCACCCATTGATACATGGTCCTCTTTATTGGCTGAGGTGGGAATAGAATCCACAGAGGCCGGATGAGCCAGGACCTTGTTTTCAGACACCAACGCTGCTGCTGCATACTGGGCAATCATGAAGCCTGAATTCAAACCACCGTCTTCCACTAAAAAGGCGGGCAAACCGGACAATTGTGGATTTACCAGCCGTTCAATTCGTCTTTCTGAAATATTTGCCAGTTCTGCTATGGCAATACCTAAAAAATCACAGGCCAGGGCCAAAGGCTGGCCATGGAAGTTTCCACCAGACAGAAAGGTTTCAAACTCCGGGAAAATCAATGGATTTTCCGTGGATGAATTCATTTCCACCCTGATGACCCGGTCCACATATGCAAACGCATCCCAGGAGGCTCCGTGTACCTGGGGAGAACACCGCAACGTATAGGCATCCTGTATTCTGGAACAATCTTTATGAGATGAAATAATACCTGAATTTTCCGTCATCCTGAGCATATTGTTGGCAGCCAGAACCTGACCGTTGTGGGGCCGGACCGCATGGATTCGGGCATCAAAAGCCTCTCTGGTTCCCATCAGGGTTTCAAGACTCATGCTCGCAGCAATGTCGGCATGTTTGCATAAGTTTAAAGCATCATGCAGGGCCAGACATCCCAGGGCCAGCATGAACTGGGTACCATTGATCAGTGCAAGGCCTTCTCCAGCCTCAAGTTCAATAGGCTTTATCGAATGTTTTCGCAAGGCTCTTGCACCGGACATGCGTTCCCCATCTACAAAAGCTTCACCTTCACCAATAAGAACAAGACTTAAATGAGCCATAGGCACCAGATCACCACTGGCACCGACTGATCCTTTTTCAGGCACCACCGGAATGATACCGGCATTTAAAATCTGAGCCAGCCGTTCAATAGTTTCCAGTCGAAGACCAGAATTACCCCTGCAAAAATCATTGATCCGCAAAGCGATCATGGCGCGGACCACGTCAGAGTCAATGGGTCTGCCCATACCGGCTGAATGGCTGAATAAGATATTTTTCTGTAGTTTTTTGGCATCTTTTTGGGAAATAGTTACATCTGAAAGCGCACCAAAACCAGTGGTGACACCATAGATCCGTTTTTCTTCTCTAACCCATTGGTCGATCAACTGACGAGAACGATTAATCCGTGCTGTTGATGCTTCAGACAGCCGAACTGTGACATTCTCTCTGGAGATTTTAACCAGATCTTCAAGACAAAAATCTTTTCCGTTTAAAACAATTGGTTCAGTCATGGTAATTATCTCCCCATATACTCTCCGGACAGGTGATACCGTGAGCCCGGAGAGGTAAAAATAGAAAACGTGGCCACCTGATCAAAAGACCAGGTCCGCCGGATGAGTGTCAAACAGGGTTCATCAAATTCAATATCCAGATATTTTCTGATCTTTTCACTGGCCTTTACTGCCTTTATGGTATGTTCTGCCCGCTGGATCGGGGCAATGCTCAACAAATAATCACATGGGGTTTGTTTTTGAAAATCCTGATTCACATATTCCGGAGCCACTGCAGGATTAATAAACCGCTCCGAATACTGAATAGGAACCCCTTTGTCCTTATGAACAATGATTGAATGAAACAGGGTCTGGCCCACCTCAAGATCCAGATTCCATGCCACTTCCCTTGTAGATGGTTCTGGAGCCAAAAGCAAAATCTGGGATGAATGAATGCCGCCCTGCTCTGCTATCTGATCGGCAATATTGGTAATTTCTATATGAGCGGTGTCTGGACCCGGTCTTGCGACAAAGGTTCCCACCCCCTGGACCCGAACAATCCGGCCCTCTTCAGTGAGTTCTTTTAAGGCCCGGTTGGCTGTCATGCGAGATGCATTAAATGTTTTTGCCAACTGGGTTTCAGATGGCACTCGATCATCGGGAGTGAGTGTGCCTGATTCAATCTGGCTGATCACACTTCTTTTAATTTTTTCATACAAAGCAAAGGGTTGCTCAGATCTGACCATGGATAAACCTGCTTTTATGTCTACTATTAAGGTTAAATGTCAGACAAAATCGAAAAGGCCTTGACATGTATTCTATACTTGTATAGACAAGTAGTATCGAATCTTAAAATAAATGTCAACCACCAACAAATAAAATTGGTGAATAAGTTCGACAAATTTAGTCGACCAATACATTGGGAGAAAAAAATGATAGATAAAAAAAA
>JAAEOA010000076.1 GCA_024223715.1 bacterium
TGCGTTGCCTGATCGTGGTTTCCACTGCTCGCAGGAAAACTCCAAGCAGGCCACTGACAACTTCCGGTTTGTGGGCCAGGTGCCACCTGACACGTTTCGGTACCGACAAAACCCATTGGGAAAAAATTCAGGTAGCCGGTGAGAACGATGTTCACTTGAGTGGTGCTTCACCTTTGGGTATTCCTTTCTGGTGTCTGAAAACATCTTCCAGCGAAGAGCATCGCCAGGAATTGATTGACGACGGCAAACCAGGCAGTCGTTGTCCCAAAGGATTCCTCGCTTCCAATACAGAGTTCACCAAAGCTCCCATTTGCACTGCCAGCCGGGCTTATCAACGCCGCAAACTAAAAGCCCTTGAAGAATGTGAACTGACTCAGGTTCAACGTGATTTTGAAGAGCAGGCAATTAAAGACAAAGCTTGTATTTGCCATGATCTCGCTGGCAGCGCCACGGTTCCTTATGGCATTGATCCAGACGCCAGTACTGCTGTCTGTTGCGGACCCAATACGGTTTATTTTTCTCGTGTGGCTCGCCTGCGGGAAATGGTTGATCATATTTACGGCCGTGCCAATTTGCCTATTAACACTGAACGCCCGCACATGTTCCTTAAAGAACTGTCTCTGCATATGGACCGTTTGCGAACCGAAGTGGATCGTCGCAAACAGGGCCTCATTGAGGCCGCACCTAAATCGACTCAGGAAATTCAGGACAATCTCATTGGCGGCATACGCCACTACCGGAAAATGGCTGGCAAGCTGGTCTCCGGTCAGCGAAATGAGTTCCTGAACAAACTGGAAAAAATGCGAGACGAGCTGGAGCAAATGCGGTCGTAGAATTGACAAAGGCAGGGTGATTTTGATAAAATTACTCTGCTTTTGTTTTTGACTGCATAATCTGGAGGGGCTCCATGAAAACCACTGTTTTTTCTCTGCTTATTATGTTTACTGCCTGCTCATCCACATTTGGAGCCGACATTCCTTGTTGGGAATTTTATGCTGAATTGGCTTATCAAGGTGAGGAAGCACTTTCTTTGTTTGTTCTGCCGTCGGGTACCGGTCCTGCTTTTTCTGCTGCCCCGTTGCATGGTGGAAGTGAGGTTGACGCAACCATTACGGTGACTTTGGAGGATTGTTTTGGGGATCCTGTTGTAGGGTTTCCTGCAGAAGATTTGTGGCTGGAATCAGTGGACGATGGTCTGATGGCCTGCCCTGGTGGTGATGCAGCAGACGCGCCGACAGATGAAAACGGTGTGACGCATTTTTTGAATCCATTGATGGCTGGCGGGTCTTCAGCTGAAGGTTTTTATGTTGTTGTTGGTGGCTGGGCAATTAGTGACTTTTTGCCACTAATGATTAACAGTGCTGATTTTTCTGGAGATGGAGCCGTAACTTTGTCCGATGTGGGACTTTTTTGCTCAATCTTTTTTGGTGAATATTCATACCGTGCTGATTTCCATTTTGACGGTGTAATTAGTTTGTCCGATGTTGGTCGTATGGCCACTGGTCTTGGCTCTCAGTGTCAATAATTAACCAAACCTTGAAAGGTACAACGTGAAACGTTTGATCCTGATCTCCGCCCTATTGATCTTCCTGGCTGGCTGCGGCAGCAACGTCGATTCTGTTTCTTCCCACGATGGTGTTCCTATTGCCTTTGAAAAATCCGGAGCCGGTGAAACCACTCTGGTTCTGGTTCATGGCTGGAGCTGCGACCAAACCTATTGGCGCGAGCAAGTGCCTTTCCTTGCTGAAAACTTCACAGTAGTCACCGTGGATTTGGCCGGTCATGGACAATCGGGCCAGGGCCGTCAGGACTACACCATGCAAGCATTCGGAGCCGACGTGGCTGCCGTGGTATCAGCTCTGGATCTGAAAAATGTATACCTTGTTGGCCACAGCATGGGCGGTTCGGTGGTTGTGGAAGCGGCTGGTTTGCTGCCTGAGCGAGTGGTGGGAATTATTGGCGTGGATACCCTTCAGGAAATGCATTGGGATATTGCACCTGAACAGGTGGATGGGTATTTAGTACCCTTTGGTGCCGATTTCCCAGGCACCGCCAAAAAATTTGTATCGAGTATGTTTCCCGCCGGTGCGGATACTGCGGTGGTCAATTGGGTCAGTAATGATATGTCATCCGCCCCGCAGGAAATTGCAATTTCGGCCATGAAGAATCTTTTTACTCATGATCTGCGACCAACCCTGGCAACTTTGACGGTACCTCTCTGGTGTTTGAATGCTAACCAGATGCCAGTGGATTTTCAGGGATGGGAAGCTTATCAGCCGGGTTACACGGCGGTATTGATGGAAGGTGTGGGGCACTTTTTGTTTTTGGAACGGCCTGGTGAGTTTAATACCAAGCTTGTGGATATGATTGGGCGGATGGGGGATTAGGGTTTTGTGGCAGCTACAAGTAAGAGGCCTCACTTTTTGGGAGTGTTTGAAGTTAACAATAGATGGGCCTGCATTTATTGAAGAAGAGCTCATCTATATAAAGCTTTAAAGCTATCCATGGTTTCCCTTTCCACAGGAACCGAATCCTGCTTGAAGGGCTGCCAGTCAAAATAAAATGTGAATTCTTCAACGCCGTTTCCATCCAGGATCCAAGCCTGGATGCTGTCTTTTTCGGCGGTGCCCCAGTAATTATTACTTATGTCGAATCGGTATTCTTCATTTGGTGGGATTTCAAGAGTTTCTGTGTTCTGGGAGTCTGGCAAATAAAGTTGATTTAATGCAACCACGTATTGGGCACTTTTGTCCAGGATGCAGTTCCTAATAAATCCTCCACTTAAAAATGGTGCGTAAAGAAAGGTTGCCCGGTGCACGTCGGAAAATTCACTGCTTTGCATTTCAAGACGGCTTGAACCTCCGCCGTTATCATATATACCAAAGTCTACATTTGTGAATTGGCAGTTGGAAATTTTTCCAATGCATCCGAAATGGCCTAAACGGAAGGCTTCACGAAAATTAGAGAAAGAACAATCTCGAATTGTTGCCTCAATAAAAATGGCAATTCCTACTTCACCATTTCGGAAAGAGCAATTTGATACTAAAATTTGTCTGTGGCATAAGCTGCAATAGCTATAAAATGAGAAATTCCCGTTTTTTATTCCATCAAACAGGCAGTGTTTGCAATTAATGATTTTATATGGCAAAAGATTTGTGTTGTAAAGGAGGCAGGTTTGGTATAGTATCCCATTAGAGAAAGGCCAAATCCGTCCTTTCAATTGAGAGGGGGATGCTCTCGCCGACCAATTGCCCTATTTCTCCAATCCTATTCAACCCGCGGGTTGATGAGTCTGCATCCTCCAAAACCCTTCCCGGAGGTATGTTTGATGAAAAAAAAGTTACTGAATTCAACCCTTTGCTTGCTCCTCATCTCTTCCAGCGCTTGGGCCATCAATGATGATGGCGTGAACAGCTTGGGGGTCTATTTCGATAATGGGGTGTTCGAAGAATCCAGTCATTCTTTACCGGCGAGTGTACCCGCCTACATGTATTTTGTGCTGGCTAATTGTTCCGAGCCCACCATCATGGGGTACGAGTTCCGGTGGAGTTTCGATCCTGATCCGACTGGGCTCTATTTTATTCTTAATAATGTCCTTCCTCCCAATTCTATTAATAATGGTGATTGGAATAATTTAATGGTTGAGATTGGAAGTCCCCTGGTTCCAGGCGAGGCCATGATTCTGCTGCAAGTCCAGGTCATGGCTTTGATCCCAGGGATTAGTACCCAGATCATGGCCGGTCCTAGCATTCCTTCTAGCGGTCCCGGCTGGCCGACGTTTGCCAATGAAAATGGCCAGACGTTCCCCATGACTTATTCCACTTTCTCACCTGGAGAAGGGTCTGATATTGACCCATTGACCGAGATGATTTCCGTGGGACAAGTGGGACAGGGTCCCGGTCCGGTGGCCACCGAGTTCCAGACTTTCAACAGCTTGAAGGCTTTGTATCGGTAGTAAGGAACGATTATTCATTTGATGTCTGGGGCCCGGAGTTATCCGGGCCCCTTTGACTGTTAGTCCTTCGGGTAGAAGTTGAGACCTATGGGACGAGATCAAGCGTTTGTATTGGCCGCATTTCCCACAGATCAATGGCAAACATTTATTTATCCCCAACAAAAACATGGCCCAGCTGTTTCAATGACCGCCGTCCGTAATTTTGCGTTCGGGGCCAACACCCCACAATGCCGATGCTTGTGTATCCGAGGTGGAGTAAGCAGTTTTGATAATCGGTCAAGCAATTCCAAAGGCGTGAGAACCAATTCAGTACAGCCATCAATGGTGGGTTTCCCTAGCGAATAAACCAGAGTCTCATCGTTCAGCCTACGGAGCCGCTTCTGACTCAATGGTGGATGATGGCCTGCTGACAATTCAGGGAGTTTCGGTTTTAAGAGTCTCTAAATGTGTGGAAATATCCTCAGGGTCTTTGACATTTCTCGCTTAGGGACTGTCATTTTTTAAACTGTGGGACTGCAGGATTGCTCTGGGGTGGAAGTACATCGGGCGAAATTGGTTACTGTTTGGCGGAAGATACGATTTACAAGAGCTTTTCTTTGGATGGTGTAAGTGATTTCCGTTTTCATAATAATGTAATGAATAGTGCATTTACCA
>JAAEOA010000077.1 GCA_024223715.1 bacterium
CGGCATCAAGCATCATTAACGGATCGCCCAAAAGGGTGTACTGGGCAACCATTCCACGATAAATGTTTCCCCACGTGGGGCCCACATAAGTAGCCAAACTATCAAATTCGCAATACCACATTAGTTCACCCAGCATCCAACGGCTGCGTACATTTTCCGACATTGAGCCTGAAGGGACCAGCCTGCTTCGTGGTGGTGAATTGACCCATCTTTCAATGATATAGGCACCAAAAACCCTATTGTGAGAAATATATTCAAACCCGGAGCTGGCATAAGTTGCACTGGCGCCACCACCAGGTCGGATAATGAACTTTTCTCCCAAAGAGGGCTCGTGAGAACGATTGCTGGCATAAACAGGGTCTTGTGCCCAATCGGAAACATGGCATCCCATTCCAAAAAACACCCAAGGACTTGATGCATTCACCAGGTAAGAAATATCCTGACGTGAAGTGGCATAATCCGTGTCTTCAATCCAGTGTTCGGAACATAACAATGAAGCATTCGCATGACCTTGGTAGTGAACAAAAAGGGCTCCCCTGTTCATGGAAGCCAGAAGGTCGGCCAAAGCTCCGCCATTTTCCACTTCATCCTGGTATTCACCAGCAACTCTCATTTCAGGGGAATTATTTTCTACCCAATAATCGTGCAAATAATTATCCAGAAAAAGAGTATCCGACTCGAGAGTCACTGGAGTGCCAGAGTTCCAAAGAGGCGATATAACATCTCGTTCCACATCAGTAAAATCATCTTCCCAGGGTTTGTGGTACAACCCCCCACCACCAACTCCCCACTGTCCATCTGACCATTCATCATCGCCCACAAGCAGCGCTCGCTTACGCCAATCCTGACCCGGTTGAACGTTTTCAACAATAACAACCTTATCGATCATTGTATTTAATTCTTCAACACTATTGCAGGCAAAACGGCCTACATACATTTGCCAGGGAGAAACAACATTCTCCGGAAAATCTTCCACCGGGTAGTTCATGCCTGAGTCAAAAGTTGCATACCATTTATCAGAAGCCAGCGTTTCCGGTGGATACGGTGAAGTGTTCTGAACATGGTAGTGGGTGGGAACCCAATCGACCGACCAATCCCGCCCTTGTGTTAACACGCCCAGTTGAAGAGAGTTTTCATTGGCATCGCCAACAAGCTGCAAGGCCCAGGTCCCCCACTCATTGATGGCGTGAGTAGTGAAACGTTTGATAGCCCATGGGTCTTTCATCCCGCCAGAGTACCAGTCATAAATATCCTGAACATCAACAACGTGAATATCCAGGTCTCCATTAGCCCGGGCCTGGCGGTGAGTCACCCACCTATCAATGGCCGTGCGGAAATCAGCATGGGTAATAACCAGCAAATCCGGATGAGGTCCTGATAATTCCGTCGGGCTGGTCTGGTCTTCTGCCAAAGTTGAAGTGTAATAACTAAACTCTCCGACGCCTTCAGAATCCATATTGGCCAGCGTTTCAAAATTTCGGGTGCCGGAACTTTGATCCACATCCAGCGACAGTTTCCACGAATCTCCATCAACCAAAATATTGTTCTGGGACAGGTCAACAAAAACAGGATGTCTGGGGTCAGTCACTTCCACCAGGCCGATATTTGAGTTGGAAAAGCCAGTCACTTCCAGAGACTGGAGAGCCGAATCGGTGCCACCATTAAATGCAAGTGAGTTGCCCACCACTTCAAATTTTGCATCGTAACTTAACCGAACCCAGTTAAGGAAAGTATTCAAATAACCAGTACCTGTATTGGTAAGTACAAATTTTGTACTGCTGCCATTTATGGCAGATGGATCAAACCCAACCGACTGCGTAAACATAGTGTCTTTGTGAGTGTTGAAGGTTTCAAGGGAGGTCACCAGAGTGTTGTCGGTTATCAATTCAGCGTGCAAATTCTGGATGACATGAGTAAAGCCGGCAACTTCATAGGAAATCTCTGAAGCTGAACCGTTAGGATCGGGGTTCCACAAAGGATTAAACGTCGCACTCACATCAATTACTTTTCGGTGGTTCAGGAAAACACGGTCTTCGTCTTCGTATAGCAAATTCGGCCTATACGCCACACTCTCTTCATAATGATCCACACGGCGGTAATTCTCAACCGGTGAAGATGAAGCTGCGGGCAGCGATTGGCTTTCCATACGCGCCCACTCCTGCTCCTGATCGGGCGAAGAAGCAGACACCCAATAATAATTTCCCTCATTCAACATTTCGTAGTTGTCGCCGCAACCATAAATTTCTTCCAGACCCTGCCCCACATCTGCCTGGAAATTAACATCATCACGCATGCGCAAACCATAGAAGATGAAGAAGTCATCTCCGTCGAAGTTATCACCCTCTCCGAACATTTTTATGGGCACTTCAATTTCAACATAAGGGGCCTGCCCGGAGCCATCATCCAATCGATCAAGATACCGCCGTTGATACAGACGCATTTCACTTTCGGCAATGGGAGTTTCCGGCAGATACCCAAGAGATTGAAGTCTGGAATAAGTGACCCGGTAAAGCCTGGTTTGCTTAATTGAAATACGGCCTTCCATATTCCCCAAAAGAGTTCCGCTCTTCAGGCCACGCTGAGTGTTTTTATCCATTGACGGTTGTGGCAGTCCTCGATATTGAGCTTCGGTGCTGAGACTGCTTAAAAGCTCGCCATTAAGAAAGTTCCCCCCAAATTGGTCATCTTTTTTATTGGAAAACTTCACATCGTGACCCCGGGTCACATGGCTGTTGGCTTTGCTATCGGTTTCAAAAAGAATTTCCCATTTTCCAGAGTTCAAGGACTGCGAAGCCACACGACCATCGTGCTTAATCATATTCAAACGCCAGGCAACAATCCGGTGACCACGCCACCAAAGCACATCGCCCAATTCCAGAGCCGGTCCGGAACTGGCTTTACTGAGACGGCCATTTTCAAGAAGTTGTTTTCTAATAACAGTTGGTATGGCGGCATCTTCGGGAACATCCTGTCCCGGAAGAACCAAAATTTCTGACATGGAAACAAAATCACTTTGGTCACCCTGAACAAGAACCGGAACCGGAGCCACCATCAAAGGACGATTGCCTGCCGACTGCCACCCCTCCTGTTTGACAACCACCCGAGGCATAGTTCCAGGAGGGACCACAAGCCACCCACCGGTTGCGGGGACGGAAACCAAACCTGGTTCTACATCGTTCCCCATGCCTTTGATTCTGGGTTCGAACAATACAGTCTTGCCGTCTTCAGTTTGGATTTCCCTCCACTGGAGCGATACACCTGTCAAACTTAGGTGCACCCCGGAACGATCACTTCGTAATACCTCAAGGCCACTGGCCGAAGCAATTCCAGCCAATAACAAAACCAAAACTCCAGGCAGAGTTTTCAGAAAATTGTGACGACAATATACAGGACCCATGGTGGTCTCCAGACTCAGGGGCAACAAAACAAATTCAGGGGCCGATTTTAAGAGCAATGGCATCATACCATAGCTTCATGCAATAGCTTCAGATTGAAGTATAAGAATGAAGCCGCAGGGGGTCAATGCTTCAAGGGTATCGGTGGGGAAACATATTCAGGTTGGAAAACCAGAATAAGTGCCTTTGCGAGCCCAATTTACCAAAAGGTTTATACAACAAAAGACAAAAAAAATTCCCTCCCGTCAGAAAACGGGAGGGAAAACCAAGCCTAAAATTACCGGTAAAGGGCTTTCAGGTTGCCGAAGCTGGTTTCTTCGTTAGCAACAACAGTGCCGTTGAAACCGAACACAGGATCGTCCCAGTCACCGCTGGAAGGATGCATGTTGATTTCATCGCCGGAGCCGTTACCGTCGAGGATTACCATGTAGCCGGGGTTGGTTGCAGGAACTGCAGGCCCCAGTTTGATAAATTTAGGTTCACCATCAGTTACCTGATACATAACAACTTTAGTTGCAATGTGGATGTAACCACCAGCACCAACAGGATAAGGGTTACCAATACCAACAATATCGTTGGTGTTGGAGGAGTCGATATCCAGAGCATCACCAACAAAATCGGTGGATAGAATCAACAAGCCATCATCCAGAGTAATGGAGTACTCAAAACCGCCAATGGAATCAATGGACTGGTCGGTGTCCGTATTCCATGGGTTTGAGATTACCAAAAAGCAGGATACCTGCCCATAAGGAGCAACGCCGGAAACAGATGTCCCAGACATATCTCCATCAGTGTAAAAACCCAATTGGTTGTATGCTCCTTGAGCAAAACCAGTCGAGGGAGCCAGCAGCGCGAGAGCTGCAAGTGCGGAGACGGCAAAAAGCAATTTCTTCATTTTCAGTTTCCCCTTTCTTGGAAAATCCTTTTTTCAGCCCTGGGGTCCAGAAGTTTCTAGTTGGCCACTGACCCCAAAGTTGTGTGTTCCTTCGGTGTGGGATCATGCGGTCATTCCTGGCCACAACTTAGATAACAAGAAGATACCCGTTTCAAACCATGGCCACAAGCACTCTTTTCGGTCAATTCAAAAATAAATTAACCCAAAAGATTTAGTCCGAATCGGGTACCTTCTGTACCTTACAGTAAGAGCAAGCGCTGTTCCCCACAAGCAAAAAGACCAAAATTTTTCTAAATTGTTAAAAATGAGGATGATATGAGGCATGAACCTATCCTCCAATAATCCAATATAGTGCAAAATGCGGAAAATCTTTCACATTAGGAATAAATGACCATAAAAAAGCCCGAACCATAAGGTTCGGGCTTTTGCAATCATCGCAGTCAGCAAAAGCTGAAATCAATTACCGGTACAGGCTTTTGATTCCGTCGAAGGTTACTTCGTCGGTTGCAACTACGCTTTCAACCAAGTTGATACCTGCAGCAGGTCCATCAGCAGCGCTCAGGCCGTATCCGGATTCAATGCCGTTAGCCAACAGTACCACGGGGTACATTGGATCAACGGAGCTGGGGTTGGTACCATGAAGAGTGAAAGCCACTGCTTCGTTGGTGCTGGACATGTACAAGACACTGATGGTAGCCAGCAGAGTCACAGGAGCGGTTGCGGTTGGTGAACCAAAACCAACGATCATGTTATCAGCGGTGCCAACGTTCAGAGCTTGAGGGTTTGCGAAAACGGTACTCAGTACCTGACCAGGACCTTCCATGGTGTAACCAGCTTCGAAGCCATAAAGGGCGTCGAAAGAAGGATTAGTGATCACAAGGTACATTACGTTAGTGCTGTAGGGAAGTGCACCCATAACTTCAGGGTTGTCAGCCTCCATGTCAAAATACAGACCCATCATATCATCATCGGGATCGATAATGGCGAAAGCTGAAGTAGCCATTACCATGACCATCAGCAGAACTATCAACTTTTTCATTTGTTTTCTCCTAGCAAGAAATTAAGCAGGACTCAGATGTTTTTTGCTGTGAAAAATCTGACCATAAAGCCTGATTTTTTGTGTGGTCCCGCCTCCTGCATAGGCAGGACCACCAAGGATCTGATCACCGGTGGAAAGCTAAAGTTGCCTTCCTCTCTCGCAGATTAAAATCGGCGAGTGTGTTGTATCCAACCAGCGTCAAACTAAATTTAACTTTTATAATTCATGAACAATCACGAATTACGGGCAAGCAGTACCAATACCCAGGGCCATACGACCAACGTCTGCAAGACTGATCACGCCATCAGCGTGGAAGTCAGCAGCGAAGTCATAAGAACCGAAAAAGATACCGGAAAAGAGTCCCACATCTGCCAGACTAACACCGCCATCACCATTGATGTCAGCACTGTTGAAAGCCAAAGCGAAAGGAACTTCACTCAATGCACCAGCGATCAAGTTAACACCACTGATCATAACTTCACAGGTACCTGTGTCGTTACCGCCAGCCCGCAGAGGGTTGGCCCAGGTGGTGTAACCAGCAGCGTCGGTATTTTGATCAGCGGAAGTTCCGCCAACACAAGGAACCATTCCACCAGCGGTGGAAGCCAGCCACATGTCTTCCGCAGGGAAGGCAACAACTGGAGCGCCAAAAGCGTCGTTTATGGTACAATCGATGGTAGCATCAATGATGTCACCAGCGGTTCCGCCAGACAGAATTTGAGCGTTTGAAAAGTTGCTACCGCCACCGTTGGGCAGTACAAACAGAGCGACGCCTTGAGCATCAACGCCAGCCATGTTGGCTACGCTTTCTGCGGGGTCGGGAATACCGGCGGTGGCGAATGCCGCGCAACCGATAACCAAGGCACAAACAAAGAGACCCGTGATTTTCCTAAGAACCATTAGGTAACCTCCAAAAAATAAGGTACGTACAAGCGAGGGTGGCTAACCCCAGCGTAAACAATGACAACTGCGTTGAGCCCTCCTTCCCACTCACATATCCATCACTTGACCCCATAAGATTACCATACACCGCGTGACGATGCAACCTTATATTTTCGCTAAACTGAGGAAATTTTAAAAAAACAATCATATTTTGTTTAAACTGCAAAAAAACAAGCACAAACCTGTGTTTTACATCAATATGTTATTTTTTGATCATATGGGTTTTGACAGTTGTTTTCAAATTTTTGAGTCCTGAAGCCTTTATTCTAAAGGATACTATCGGTTTCGACGCCTTTTTGATAAAACAGACCATGAGCTTATTTGACTTTGTCTACGATCGGACAAAAAAAGCCCGAACCATAAGGTTCGGGCTTTTGCAATCATCGCAGTCAGCAAAAGCTGAAATCAATTACCGGTACAGGCTTTTGATTCCGTCGAAGGTTAC
>JAAEOA010000078.1 GCA_024223715.1 bacterium
CGAACCACACCCCGGCTGTCTCGGTTTGATAATTTAAGTAGGGGATGCCAACCAGGACAATCAACATCAAAACCGGTATGATGAACAGCGCAAACAGTGGATGAAAGTGCAGAATCAGTTCCTGGACGGCAAAATACCATGGCGCTTTGGTCGGATTGGGGCTGAGTCCTGGGTTGGCTTTGGCTCCAAGGGGAGCGTTAAAACTGAAAATTACCATAATGACGGCAAACAAGACCAAAGCAACGACGATCTCTCTTAAAATCAAATTCGGTATCGTTGGCACTTTCTCATCCCGGTTGTTTTGCTCTTCATCCGGGATGTGGGGAATTACCAGACCACCGGCCTTGCGTACCCGCCAAAAGTGAAAAGGCATCAAAATAAGCAGAAAGGCAGGAATGACAGTCGTGTGGATAGCAAAGAAAATGGATAGTGTCGCCGGGCCGATGTCACTACCGCCTCGAACCAGCTTTTGCAGCCCATCGCCGATTCCGGGGATGTATTCCAGCATGCCGGTGCAAATGGTAATGGCCCAGAATGCCAGCTGGTCCCAGGGCAGCAGATAACCGGTAATATTTGAAATCAGTACCGCCAGAAACATTGCCAGTCCGATGATCCAGTTGAACTGGCGCGGCGGGTGAAATGCTCCGGTAAAAAATACGCGCAAAAAGTGCAGAAAAACTATGACCAGCAGCATATAGCCGCACCAGTGATGAATATTGTGGATCAGCTGCCCAAAGAACACATGGTTTTGTAAGTGAATAATTGATTCGTAGGCGCGGTCGGGAACCGGCTGGTAAATGAATTTCAACATTAATCCTGTACCAAACAGCATGCACACCAACACCACGGCCATACCGCCAAGACCCCATGTCAACGTGAATGGGAGGGTACGTTCCCGAACGCTGCGCGGCCGAAAATGAAGAATCAGGCTGTTGAAAAAATTTCGATAACTCTCACGAATCGTTGGTTTTTGGATCGTGCCGGGAAAAATGGAATAACGGATACGCTTAAGTAAGTTGA
>JAAEOA010000079.1 GCA_024223715.1 bacterium
AAACAACAGAGTTCAAAAGGATGTCACATGAATTGTTTCAATATCCCTACACCACAAGGCTTGCCAGGTGTGCGCATCATCGAGCTGTCACTGCAGCCCCACCGATTTAATATTCATGCTTAACCGCCAAATAGTCAGGTCCCGGACAAACCAGTACTACGTTTTTCATACGCGCCTTAGCCCTGATCGACCAAGAAACCAACGCCCCATGGATTTTCGGGGCCAAACCATAGCCGAGCAATTTGTTCGCGGCTTCCATTCCCGTGTCAGCTCCAGGTTCTGGGAGAATTTAACGTCAAACATGACTGGCTTCTCCAGCGGGCAACGAAACAGTCGCCGCGAACCCATCGAAAAATATGTTGCCAAATGCCTCGTGTCTGGACGCATCCAGGCCTTCGAAATCGAGGACTATGACAACCTGGTAAAAGGTTCAAAGCAAAAACGGCTGACCACTAAAACCGGCATGGCCTATCGCTTTGCACCGGCGGCTATTCAGCTCGTAAGTCGGGTAGACAAAGTAAAACAGTTTAGCAACACAGCCGGGGCCGAGGCATTTCTCAAAACCCTCAATCTTGAAACCGAACAGTTGG
>JAAEOA010000080.1 GCA_024223715.1 bacterium
ATTTAAACGGATCAGGTGCGCAGGTTTGGGATCCTTTGGGTGTGCAGATTCGTGCAACTTCCACAACGTGTTCTAATGTAGGGATAACCACTTTTCCCGGTGGTGGAGCAGCGTTGGTGTGGCGGGAAGCCATCTCTTCTCCCACCCAGATGGTTTATGTTCAGGCCATATCAGATGCGGGGGATATCCAGTGGCCTGCCGATGGCGTTAGAGTATTGAGTAGCACTCGTTACCATACTCAGCCAAAAATCACCAACTGTGGAAATGGTTCACTGATGGTTGCCTCCGGGGCCGATCTTGGCTACGTCATTTCCATGGAAGTTACACGTTTGAATCTGGTTACCGGTGAGTCGCTCTGGCCCAACTACCTGGTACATGGAACGAGCAATGGTTATGTTGACGATTTTGAATTGGCACCCGCTCTTGATGGTGGCGCTTATTTGGCCATGGTTCAGGATACTAATGGACCGGGTGGGAACGATGCGGAGCTTACTCTGGCCAGAGTTGCCCCTCACGCAGAATGGCGCGGTTCATACACGGAAATTGGTGAATTCGACGATGTTATTATTGGAGAAATTAAGCCTGGAATTTTAGCCATGGCCTGGAGTGATGCAGACAATGAAGTCATTTCATGCAAGGGAATCACTTTCGAGGATCAGAATAACGTGGAAGAACTTTGGATTGTTGAAGAATTTGGCCAGGCTGCCATTCAGTTACCTATTGGTGGTCAGGTTAATTTAAGCCATGGCCTGACCGTAGCCTGGACTGACGGTGGCGACCTGGCTGCCACATTCATCGATTTTAACGGCATTCATGAACATAATTTCCCCCATGTAGCAACCTTAACCGACATTCCTGAAGACCAGGGCGGCTGGTTGGCCATGAACTGGGAAGGGTCAACATTTGATCAATCTGAGGAGTCAATAATTACTCAGTACAGCCTGTGGTTGCGACCGACTGATTTTGATATGGCCAAAGCTTTTGTACCAGCGGATGGTGACGTTGCCAAAGCCGCTTCAGGGTCGGGTGCAGACTTGGCCCAGGTTGAAAAACTGATGTCTGAAGGATGGAGTTATTTGTCCACGGTTCCTGCTCTTGGTCAGGCATCGTACAATGCTCTGGTACCCACAACGGCCGATCAATTTGAAGGCGGCGATCCCTATACTGAGTATATGGTTATTGCTCACGAAATGAATAACGCCAACTATTATCGGTCGGAACCAGGGGTTGGGTTATCTATGGATAACGTTGCGCCTGGAGCACCAGCCGGATTGGCCGGAGAATACGACGGCGATAGTGTAAACCTGCAATGGAATGCAGTGGCAGATTTTGCCGATGATCTGGCCGGGTATGTGGTTTATGGCTCCTCAACTCAGGGGTTTGTACCTTCCTCGGCAAATCTTTTGGGTGAAGTTGTTTCCACTGATTATGTGGACGCATCAGTAACGGGCACCATGTACTACGTGGTGACAGCCAAAGATGCGCATGGCAATGAGAGTGATTCTTCGTCGGAGGTTGAGGTTGAATCAACCACCTCGTCGGCCGGATTACTGCCGGATGTATTCCAGATGTCTGGTGTTTATCCCAATCCGTTTAATCCTAATACGGCTTTCGAATTTCAAATTCCAGCCGCCAGTTTTGTGGAAGTTGATGTCATGGATTTGCGTGGCAACAGGGTGCGGAAACTGATGTCCGAAGATTTGTCGGGCGGCTCATATGAATTGCGTTGGGATGGACGCGATGAATCGGGTCGCATGGTAAACAGTGGCGTATATTTTGCCCGGGTGCGCACTTCGTTTGGTATGCAAACGGCGAAGATGACCTTGGCTAAGTAAAGTTGTGACTTTGAAGATGCTTGGGCCCGGGGCTTTGCCTCGGGCCTGGGCAATAGCCAGATAATAACCGATAATCACAGATTGCTAACAGACAAGATCACTTCAAAAACGAGATAATGCCTTTACTTTTGTCAAAAAATTGCTATTATTGCCTGTAATAAAATCATAATACGGACAAATACGAGGGTAGTGATGAAAAGAACCGCTCTGAAATTCCTGTCTGAATGGACCCGAAGCTCCATTCGAAAGCCCATTTTATTAAGAGGGGCTCGTCAAGTAGGCAAAACCCATTTGGTTAGACAATTAGCCAAACTCGAGTTTGAGCAACTTGTTGAAATCAATTTTGAAAAGAACCCCGATTTTGCTTCATTTTTTGATGACCTTTCTCCCGACGAATTAATTCCTCTTCTTGAAACAAGAACCAGGCAGCAGATTGTTCCAGGAAAAACACTTCTGTTTTTGGATGAAATACAAATGTGCCCACGGGCCATCATGTCCTTGAGGTATTTTTGTGAAGACAGGCCCGACCTTCATGTTGTTGCCGCTGGTTCTTTGTTGGATTTTGTATTGGCTGAAGAGGGTTTTTCGGTTCCAGTTGGTAGAATTCAATATTTGCAATTAGGCCCTTTAAATTTCTGTGAATTCCTTGACGCCATGGGAGAAGACAGACTGGTTGCACAGATAAATCAATTTGATCCGAAATCATCAAAACTCGATCCGCTGCACGATTATATTATGACCTGGCTGCGGCGTTTCATTGTCATTGGGGGCATGCCTGAAGCGGTGAAAAGTTATCGGGATACTCAATCTTTTAACAATGTTGACCAAATAAAAGAAGCTATCCTGACTACTTACCGAGATGATTTTGGTAAATATCGGGGAAAGCTGGACCAGGAACTTATTAGAAATGTATTCAACGGAATTACGGGTCTGATTGGAGAAAAAGTTAAATACACTAAATTGGATAGAAATGCCAGGGCCGCCAAAGTATCAGAGGCACTGAACCTGCTATGCAGGGCTGGGGTTGTGACAAAGATACATCATTCCTCAGCTAACGGTCTTCCGCTGGGCGCCCAAATTAATACAAAAATTTTCAAACCTCTTTTTTTAGATGTGGGTTTAATGCTAAGGACCTTAGGCTTGGATCTGGCTCATTTTTCGGAATCACAAAGTTTGATGACCATTAACAATGGGGCCATAGCTGAACAATTGGTTGGCCAGGAGCTATTGGCAGCACAGCCCATGTGGCAAGACCGGTCCCTGGTCTATTGGGTGCGCGAACAAAAATCATCGTCTGCAGAAGTGGACTATGTGATTTCGGTTGGAACCAATATTTACCCTATTGAAGTAAAAGCCGGAACAACGGGACATTTGCGCTCCCTGCATCGTTTTCTCTATGAAAAGAAACTCGATTGGGGAGTTCGATTGGGTACTGGAAAACCCAAAATTTCAGAAATTAATCACCAATTATCCTCTTCTGAGGTAGTTACAGGGACGGTCCTTTCTCTTCCGCTCTATCTCGCAGGGCAAGTTCCTCGAATCATGAAAAAGAGTTAATTCACTCCTAGAATACCACACCAACAGTAGCCCCAAACATATCCTCTAAACCACCCAAATTACCCAAATCATAAGTAGCCCAATTCAGACGGACCTCAAAGGGATTGAGGTGTTTACGAGCAATTTTTACGCCCACCCCTGAAGTCATGGAACTACCTTCAGTAATGGGGCGATCGTTGTTTCCAACCCTGATTGAAACGGCGTCCAATATTACAAATTCGGCCCCAACACGATCGGCATCATAGTAGTCGTCCCGATGATTTGAAGCGGCTAATAGAAACCGAAATTCTTCCGTTTTTTGGTCATCGGAAAAGAAGGAGAAATTAAGGGTTAGGCCCATTTCATAGTAGTGGGGCAAAAGGGTTTCCCGATCATCTATGGAAATTGTATTGCCCTGGAAATTGTGCTCCATGGCCGAGACTGCCAAACTGAACAGACCCTGGGCGACAGGTTTTTCCCAACCCAGAGTCAGACCGAGATCAAAATCATCCGTGGAAGCGAAGCTGTTATAATTATTGTATGAGCTGGATGTCGTTCGTGAATAATGATTCCAATTGAATCCAACAAAGCCGAAAAACCCCTGTGTGGTGAGGGCGGCTGGCAAAAAGTCCGCAGATAAACCGGTAGTCCAAATTTGTTCGGAAGAATTGAAGGTCTCGCCGGTTCCTTCGGGATTGTAGGCAGTTCGGATGATCATATCATCAATGGCCATTTCATGCCTGACGACACCCATACGCAAAAACTTCCATTCACCGGCGGCAGCCCAATTCCTGATGTCATAATCGCTGATCCAATTGGCCGATTCGTACCCGGCCATGACCGTGAGGCCTTCTTGAGCCACGGCGGGGTTTTTTAAAATAGCCAAGGGTCCTGTGGCCATAGCCAAGTCTGCTTGACCAAGGGCAATGTTCCTGGATCCTGTAAACCAGGTCTCGGCCTGGAAACCCCAGGTCCCAACTTTGGAAAAACCTGCGGTTTGCCCAGTCGAAGGCCAAAAGAGTAACCAAACCAAAACAAAAACAGCGCCTCGAACACTCATTTTAAATCATCTTCCCTGGTTTTCCACATTCTGGGTTTAGGATCTTCATACACCATTATGGGTTTGGAAAACGGAGCCAACCGCTCCACAAAATCAATCAATTCCAAAGTGGGCGAGCCCCGGAAAAACTTGGCCATGGAACGGTCCATCCAAATCCGGTCCGAGTATAGAAATACAGAGTGGGGAGCATCTCCAAAACCGTCACCGTTGCGGTCGAACCCTACATAATCCTGCCAATAATTTCCTTCCCAGACATTGTCCAAAGCGGCGGTGAAGTAGGTCACTGCCACATCCTGGAAATTTCCTTCGAAGCGGTTGCTTTTGATAATGTGCCCCCCTTTGTCGCCGTAAAAAAACAGACCCACATCGTTGTAAGCAAAGGTATTTCCTTCAATAAAAAGGATATTTTCCGGGAAAATGGGAGCATTGGCTGTCAGGGCAATGGCGCAGTCCAGAATTTCGTTGTATTCAATGCGGGAAAGGCTACTTCCCTTTACCGCAATAGCTGACCCGCGCAATTTATTCTGATGCTGAATCCGGTTGTGGTGGATGTACAAACTATCGGAATACACACCCACAATGCCATGATCGTTGTAGCTGATTTTATTTTCGGAAATTTCAACCGCCGGAGAAAAAATCAGCTCCATGCCCATGCGCCCGTAGGTAATGGTATTGCCTGTGATTTTATTAAACGGCGAGTTGGTCAGCACCATGTCCCGCACCATGTAAATGTTATTGTCCTCAATAAGATTGTGGGTACTGTACCAAAGCCTGACGCCCTCACCGCGCAAGGTGGCATCGCGGTCAATCATGGAAGAAATGGTGTTTCCGCGAACAATGTTATTGTTCCCCTGGCTGAGGTGAACGCCAAAAAGACAGTTGTCTATGACATTTTTTTCGAAGATCACGTTGTCGGTGGAAATGAGAACCCCACAGTCCACTTGGTCGTGAGATCGGCCTGAAGCGGTCAGGCGCACATTACGAACCTGCGCTCCTTCACCAGTTATGGTTAAAACGGTGCCTTCACCCTGGTTGGTAATAGTCACTTCATTGCCACCATCAAAAACAATATTCCGGTCAATGGTGATGGGACCCGCATAAAGGCCTGGCTTGGGCTTAAGGGTTTCACCTTCGGGTGTCATGTTGATTTGGTGCTGCAGCGAAAAAGCCAGCACTGG
The DNA here is from genome assembly GCA_024223715.1 of bacterium. Classification (GTDB taxonomy): domain Bacteria; phylum Krumholzibacteriota; class Krumholzibacteriia; order LZORAL124-64-63; family LZORAL124-64-63; genus LZORAL124-64-63. The sequence continues at coordinate 5,610 of JAAEOA010000080.1, forward strand.
GCTCGCCAGAAACAATACAACTAGAAGCTGGGCAATGGTTTTCATGGTCCTGCCCTAGTAATCTGCCGGTTCAGAAAGTTGATCGTCTTCCGGCAGCAGAAACTTTTCGGGGCGTTGTTTAAGAACAGCTCGTAACCAAGCCTCAGGATAACCCTGTTCTGTGACCCGCCCCTCGGCATCTTTGACATAACCATCGTTGTAGGTGGTCAGCAGGTATTCGCCCAGATCGCGCCATTTGTGCACCACATCTTCAGCGTGTTGTACGGAATAGTCGGTCAGATAGGTTTGCATCAATTCCGGGTTTGTTTTGGCCAGCTCGACGGCGGTTTTTTCTATGGCAGGCTGCAGGGCCAGAAATTGCCCTTCAATTTTGTCTTGAACGGTGCGGATGTCCGGGCTCATGTAAGAATACTTGAGGGCGGCAAAATTGGAGACAAAGTTGAAAGTCCACCAGGCGGAGTCCCAGCTGAACTGACCCAGACTGCCCCGGGTATATGACACGGGCACTTCACTAATGCCACAATACAGCGGTACATAACAAGTGAACCAGGTGTCGTCCAGGCCGTACCAGGTCACACCGCCTACTGCATCGGGCAACCAGGAGCGTGATTGGGTGACCATGGAAAAGCCAGTTTGTTGAGTGGAGATAGGGCGTTCCCAGGTATAGCTTTTACCATCCACATCAAACCCCATTGGACGCCAGCGGGAAGGGTTGCCGTAAGGGCCGGAATCTACACCCTGGCTCATATCGTATTCGGTTCCTTCGTAGTGGTCGCGCATGAGGTCAAAAACAGCTGAGACATCCAGTTTGTGGTCGGGTTTGATCCACAGGGGATACGGTTCGGCGTCGTTTACTCCCCGGTGAAAGTCTGATGCGAATTCCTGGGATGGTGCACAGCGGCGGAACAAACTCCAGACGCGAGTGGCGGTGTAACGCAATTTTTGAGCGGTGGTGGGATGGAAGGCTTCGCGCCAGTTGAAGTCTTCGGTCTTTCCGTCGTACCAGCCGTTAGTGCGGGCGAAGTCGACCATGGAGGTTCCGCTGTGCAGGCATTCGTCTTCGTCATCCCAGTCGAAAGTACCAATGCGGCCAAGATTGGCATAGGCGCTTACGTACCCATCCGGGACTCGCAGAGCCACCCAGTGGGCGCCCTGACCACCAGGGCCGGGGCCTACCATTTCCATAATCCAGGCTTCATCGGGGTCGCCAATGGCAAAAGATTCACCGCTGCTACTGTAACCATATTCATCGACCAGCTCGCCCATTACCTGGATGGCTTCCCGGGCGGTCCTGGCCCTTTGCAGAGTCAGCTTCATGAGGTGCCAATAGTGAATGAGTCCGTCGGGGTTAGTCAGTTCTGGCCTGCCCCCGGTAGTGGTCTCGCCAATGGAAAGCTGATGTTCGTTCTGCAGATTGACCACAGCGTAGGTGTGCGCGGGTTGCTTTACCTGGCCCAGAACTTTTCCACCCCAGTTTTTGATTTCAAAATAGTCATCAGGGCCGTGATCGGCAGCGGGTGTATTGCGCAAATGTGGATGGAATTCGCCGTCGCAGGTATAGGTAACGATTACTGACCCGTCTTTAGTGGCTTTTGGTGAGGCTATGAAATTAGTGCAGGCCAGAGTGGTAACGGCACTCAGGATAAAAATAGTGAAAGCCAAGCCAAAAAGCGGGGTGTATCGGAGACGGGTCATGGGATTCCTTTCCAAACAGGTAAAGCAAGTTTAAATACCGGAGACTATTCTAACATGTTATTATTTAGGTGAAATAAAAAATCCAATTTTGTCTGGAGGAAATAAATGAAAAAATCTTCAAAAATCCTAACTACCCTGATTCTAACCCTGGTACTTATGTCAGGCTGCGCCGGCAGTCAGCCTAATCCCGATTTGGTCCTCGGCGGGTTGGACCTGGAAGAGGCGGTTAACGGAATGATCAGCCGTATCCATCAGGTCATGGGTACGGTCAACAACCTTGATTCCGCAAAAAAAGCAGATGCCGAACTGAAGCTGGTCAGCATGAACCTGGATGACCTGATTTTCAACTCACAGAAACTTAATATGGAAGGACAGACGGCTCTTTCCATGGTTATGCTGAACAAGGTTCCTGACATCAATACTCTTATCAACCAGGTGAAGACTTCACCAGCTATTGAAGAAATACTGGGAGAAACGCTTGTGGGAATTCGCGATAAAATGAACAGTTTAATTTAAGGATATCTATTCCGGGGAGGGTTATTTCGCCCTCTCCGACATTACCAACCTGTAATACTCCCGCCATCTTCCTGCAATCAGCCATCATTTATATTCTCTGGCATGAGGTGAAACCGGAATCGCCCTCCGGCAAAAAACTTCTGCGAGAGGCATGAACAGCCCGATACCCAATTATGGTAGGTGATCCTTTTCGGGCTGTTCGCCTCTCCCAACAAAATTAACTTTTGGATTTGGGAGGATTAAAATGTCGTTTTCCACTCTATTAATGCTCGTCGCCGGACTGCTGGTTGTGACTTCGGTTTTCCTTCTCTTTTCCAGTTTCGCCATAAGACGATTGCATACTGTTCCGGTACCCCCGGATCTGGAGGCCGAAACCCTGAATCTATTTCCGGCTGAAACCCAAGCGGCCATCAGACTTCACCGGGCCTGTTTTCGGAACGATGCCCGGGCGGCCAACGAGGCTTTGACACAATGGGCCTGGGCTCACGGAGACTCTGGTGTGGCCAATGGCTTGGATCGGAAAATAGATGCTCTCAGGGAGCCCCAATTAAGGGAAGCGGTACAGGAGCTATGGTTTCATCTGGAACAACCAGGAGGAAAGCATTGGTTTGGAGATCGCTTGTGGAATGGATTTCTTGGCTCTCATCCTGAATTTGAAGAAGTGGAATTAAGCATCTGAAAATCAGGGTTCAGTTTGATTTGACCGAAGGCACGAACCCGTCTCCCCGTTATGCGACCTGCGCCCGGTTTGCATAGCTGAGGATCCTGCCTTCGGTCTGCTTTTTGAAGGATCCCGGCCGGAGCTTACCCTCCTTTATTTGGCTGGGATCCTGTGTTATTTTAACTGGTGAATAAATGGAAA
>JAAEOA010000081.1 GCA_024223715.1 bacterium
GGGTAAAGACGGTATCGAAAAGATCATCAAGGTCAAACTGACTCCAGAAGAGCGCAAAGCTCTGAGGGTTTCCATCAACGCGGTCAAAAAGACCTGTGCTGCTGTGGACAAGGTTAAGTAACAACCTGATTGACCAAAAAAAAACGCCGGCCCACAAGGGTCGGCGTTTTTTGTTGTCCAAAAATCAACTAAATCAGCGAACCAACGTCATTCGTTTGGTTTTTGACTGACCATTAGCCTCGAGCCGGTAGAAATAAATCCCCGAAGGCTGGGCCCGGCCGTTGTTGTCGCTGCCGTGCCAGAGAATGTCATGAGGTCCGGCTGTTTGAATTTCACCACTCATCAGGGTTTGCACCAGGTGACCGGAGATGTTGTAGATACGCAAGTTGACCAAAGCCGGTTGTTCCAATTCCCAGGAAATTTTGGTCAGTGGATTGAACGGATTGGGCACCGCGTCGTTCAATTGAATGGATGTCAAAGGCATAACCGGAACAGCACTGGTGGAAAAATAGAAATCCGGGTCAAGAAGCCGAAGCAGGAAGTCAGCAAAATTTGGACCAATTGTGGTATTTGCAAACTCGTTGGGATGATCGTCCCAGACATCCGGCCTACGGTAGGTTTCGCAAAGCATGTTGCGTTCAGGGTCCTGAGGATCGTCAGCATTACTCAGGGCATCGAACAAATCAAAAAAGGCAATATTGGTGTGGCCGTTCATGAACTCGGGGCTCTGAACCCAGTCATAGAAAAGTCGGGCGCGGTCGGCCTCACCATTGGAAATTTTTTCGGGGCGGCGAGACGACCCTGAGACCATTACGAACAACTTATCCGGAAATTGGTCCAGAACATCGCGAATGGCGAGATACTCATTTTTGTACTGTTCGAGCTTGGCGTCAGATTCAATATCACCGGTGCGATGGTCATTTTTGAAAACAATCACATCGTGACGGCTGAACAGGCTATCGCGGAAAGCAGGAGCCTCACAGAAAATATCGTAATAACCATCGGGCTGAATATTGTTGGCTTCGTTGCCGTAGATCCAGTCTGAGTGCACCGTGCTGTCGGGCATAATAACACCCGTAGTGCCATTTCCGAATGCATAGTCGTGATCCCAGAAACGAATGTCGGTTCCGGAGACTTCATTGTGCCAATTGATCAGACTGCGGAATCCGCTGTCACGAATCAGAAGACGGCCCGTGCTGTGGTGCAAAAACATCACATTCAAGCCAGGAACAGCCCTGCGATGCACTTCAACGTTGTCCAGGCCGGGGTTCACATTGGCGTTTCCGTCTTTCCAGACAGAAATTCCAAGCTCATAATTGCCTTCATGAGAATAAAAATGCTGTACATACTCAGCATCACCAGGCAAAACTGCGATTGTATCGTCGCCAAAGTCGACAACGACAGAATCAGCATTGCCAATATCTACAGACCATTGCAAGTCCACACGATCAAAGGCATATATTTCATTTTGAGGAAAGCGATGCATTTCGCTAACCGAACTGGCCATGGCGAAAGTTGCACTAAGGCATATAAGGGTGCATATCAAGGCCCCCGTTCCTCGTTGAATCATTCGTATTGCTCCTGCGGAAGCCTGGGCGAGTTCCGGATTTTGAGGCCAATTTGAGATGACAAGCTGCATTCATCTGAAAAATCAGGTGTTTCAATCCAGCACTTTAATTTCAATGAATGTAAATTATACCACATTTCTACAGATTTTTCACGATAAAGTTTTCCTTTATAGTAAAAAGTTGTCACAATAATGTTATTTTATAAGGTTTGAGATGTCTTCGAAAATCTGGTACAATTAATAGGTAGACGTGAAATTTATACAGGAAAACACCTTAGTCGCTTTTCCCGTACCGCCCTAATGTGGAGGATACCATGAACTGGTCCCGCTCATTTGCCGTAATTATTTTTGCCATGACCCTGGTGATGGCTCTGTCGGCCGTAGCTGCTGAAGCCCCGCACCAGCATGTTCTGGTCCAATTGAACTCCGATGCTGATTTTGAGTTCATCAATAACAGCGTGGATCGACTGGATATTCTCAGTGTTAAACCCGGCCATTACGCCGAAATCGCCACCCAAGGCGATGACTTGAAATACATTCAGGATGCCGGCCTGCAGGTAAAAATTCTCACCGAAAACATGGAAGCCAATTACGCATCCCGCAGTAAAGGAATTGGCTACGGTATTTACCACACCTATAGCGAAAACATCGCTTTTGTAGACAGTCTTCACTTGTTATATCCCGAAGTGATCAGTGAAAAATGGTCCATCGGGCAATCCCATGAAGGCCGTGACTTGTGGTGTTTCCGCGTATCGGACAATCCTTCAGTGGACGAAGGCGAGCCCGAAATCCTTATTGACGGCAAGCACCACGCACGGGAAATCATGGCTTCCGAGTTCCCCATTATGTTTGCTGAATACCTGGCTCAAAATTACGGAACCGACCCTGAAATCACCTGGTTGCTGGACAACCGTGAACTGTACATTGTACCCATCGTTAACCCTGATGGTGATGTTTACAACGAAAGCGGCTACCCCAATGGTGGTGGCATGTGGCGAAAAAATCGTCGTAACAATGGTGGCGGCTCCTTCGGTGTAGACCCTAACCGGAACTATCCCTACAACTGGGGCCTGGACAACAATGGCAGCAGCCCGGATCCCTCCAGTGAAACCTACCGTGGTCCTTCCGCCGGTAGTGAACCCGAAATTCAAGCGCTCATGGCTCTAATCAATGAGCACGACTTCATCACCCATGATTCGGTTCACACTTACAGTAATTTGACCCTCTTCCCCTGGGGATACACATCCGCTGACTCACCTCACCACTCCACCTTCGTTCACATGGGCGACGAGATGACCAAATTCAATGGCTATGAGCCAGGCCAGCCCAGCGACATTCTCTATGATGTTAACGGTGGAGCCAACGACTGGGTTTACGGTGCCACTGGTGAGCACAATATGATCTTCAGTTTCTGCAATGAAATTGGCAGCAGCAGCGATGGCTTCTGGCCGGACGAAAGCCGTCGTGGCCCTTTGTTCCAGGAAAATATCTGGCCTCACATTTATCTCATGCGTGCTGCAGGTACTTTCATTGCTGTTCACACTCCTGTAGTAGCTGACGATGCTAAAACCATCGATCCCGGTGGCAGCGGAGACTTAAACTTCACTATTGAAAACCAGTCGGTTGTAGCCAGCGCCATGGATCTGACCCTGACTGTCAGCACCGACGATGCCTGGGCTCACTTTGAGTCTGCGGAACGCAGTGTGGGCGATCTGGCAGCCATGGCCAGCACCACCTTATTCAGCGGCATTCCCGTAACCATTGACGAAGGTTGCCCCAACGGGCACAACGTTAATTTCACCGTAACGGTACACATGGGCGAGGGTGATATTGATTTCCCCCTGAGCTTCATGGTAGGAACTCCAAGCGACATTTTCTCCGACAACTTAGAAAACGGCCTGGGTAACTGGACCCTCACTGGAGCCTGGGGAGCAACCGGAAGCACCTATCACAGCGCCACCACTAGCCTGACCGATTCACCAACCGGTGAATACAACGATCAAGAAGCCACCAGGGCCACCATTAATGGCACTTACCAGGCTACCGAGCTGACCTTCTGGCATCGTTACGACATCGAAGACAATTACGACTATGGCCGCGTTCAGGTATCTGCCAACGGCGGCGGCTGGACCACACTGATTTCCTTTGACGGCACCCAGAACTCCTGGATCCAACAATCCGTTGACCTGTCTGCATATGCTGGTCAGGACCTGAGCATTCGTTTCATGCTCGAAACTGATTACTCCGTCACTGAAGACGGCTGGTACATTGACGATGTGGTTCTGGTTGGTGCCGGCAGCGATAACCTTGCCCCTGAAGCACCCATCGCCCTCAGCCCTGTTGGCGGCGTTTCCCAGGGCAGCACTCCTGAATTGACCGTGAGTAACGTCGTCGACCCTGAAGGCGAAACCGTGTCTTACGGCTTCCGCGTCTATAGCGATGCTCTTGAAACTGATATTGTTGCCTCTGCAAACGGTGTTGCCCAAGGCGCTACCGAAACCAGCTGGCAAACCTCTGCCCTGAATGATGGCACCTACTACTGGCGCGCTTTTGCCAGCGATGGTGTCGAGCGCAGTGAACTCGGTGAAGTGGCCAGCTTCTCCGTTGAGTCCACCAGTGGCATTGGTGATGGACATATCATCAACCCTCGCCTGAGTGTTCTGGGCAACGTGACCGGAAACGGTGCTCGCTTACAATTGAACCTGCCCAGCAGTGTCGATGTCAGTGTTGATATTTACGACGCCCGTGGTGCTCGCATCCGCCAACTGCACTCCGGAGCCATGAACAGTGGCAGCAGTGTTCTGGTTTGGGATGGACGCGATGGTAGCGGACGCAGCGCTTCCAGTGGTGTGTACTTTGTGCGGGCTATTGCCGGTGCAGAGACCATGACCGGTCGTGTGGTTGTGGTTCGTTAAGATATCTTTTAGAAAACTATTCGGAATTCTCTGATTGGGGGTGGCGTTTTGTCACCCCCAAAATATTGGGCACTACAAAATTCCGCTGATAATTCCCCGGTAGTTTTTTTGAATCAACCTTTGGATGCTGCACCCACATGCTGGCATCTACCCTGCCTTCCAGATGTTGAGCCGTTACCAGCCCCAAAGGAAGAGCCATCAGAATTTCATTCAATTCATGCATGGACCAGCGGCGGTCACACATAATAAATAGAGCCCGGCCTTTGTAATCTTCCCCCAGGGCCGCTTCCTGCCAACGGTCGCTCGAAGGTTGCCAGCGATTGTTTCCTGCGCGTTTTATGAGTCTCAGATTTTGGATCACGTTGTGATAGCGAGCGGAAATTTCACCCAGACTTATTTCATCCAGATCGAAAATTCGGAAATAGGGTTCTGCAGGATCGACCGGGTTAAATGCGGCAGCTGACAGATAATCATTATCAAAAGAATTCACGACCAAGCCATCGATTTTGAAATATCCAACATGGGTTTTTTGATCGGCTTGGAACATTCCGGCATTAATGACGGCGACCATATTACCCAACTCACACCAACGTTTAGCCGTCCGGCCTTTGTATCCATCGGACTCCTCTGGTTGATGAGACCGCAAAATCCAGTGGTCAGTATCTATGCGTAAAACCATCAAGTCCCCGTCTGTATCAGCAGTGCGAAGGCCGGAATTGAAGCGGCCCAGATCCAGACCTTCCTCAAGATTCTGCCATTGGGCCCACGCTGAATTGGCGACCAGTAACATGACAAAAGCCACTGCCAAAAAAACTGACTTTCTCAACTTTATCCTCCCCAGGGATGCCATCCGAAACCGGAATACCAGCGATTGGCAATCATGTAGAACAACACGGAATCAATCATCAGGTGCAAGATAATAATATAGAAAAGTGAACCTGTTCGACGGTAGGTCAATCCCTGAACCAGAGCGAAAGCGAAAATAACCACCGGCCCCCAGCCGACAAAAGCCATCTCATGAAGGAAGCTGGTGAAGAAAAAAGCCTGAGCCAGATTGGCTTCCCTGAAGCTGAAATGGCGCCCCATCAGCACAAAAACAAAGTTGATAAAAGCCAGTTCGTCCCACACTCCAATAAAATTGCATCCCCAGAATAATCTCCACAAAGCCTCGTTGCGAGGTCCTTCCAGAGGAAGTGGCCAACTGTGGTGCAGGGTGGGCGTCCAGACATTGAAATAGGACCAGAGGAACACATAGGCAATCACAAAACCCAAAGGGAACCAGAGCCACATTTTCACCGACCAGCGACCTTGAAACCAACTGTAATCCAAAGATTCCTTGAGCCAGAATTTTGCCAGCAAAGCGGGAATCAACAAGATCCCGACACCAAGCATGAGGGCCAGTTCGAGAACGTGGCTGTCGGTGGTGTCGCCATCAATTCTGGTGAAATGCAATACGGCAATGAGGTAAGCCAGAAGGACCGTTACCTTGCTCCAGCGTATGTTTCGGCTACGCCAGGCCAGAAGCAAAGAAGCCGCCATCAGGGGCCAACCCAGCCAGTGCCAATTCAATTCCGGTGTGGGACCGGCGTGGCTTTTCAGCCCGATAATCACGACCATGGCTGCGGTCATAAGCCAGAGGCTCATTCTTTGATATAAAGTTATGGGCTGCAAAGGTGATTCAGTCATTTATTTCATTTTCCAGGTTGAGGTGGTAATTCAACGAATGGGTTGTGCCCAAGAGAATGTCGCTGTGTGCTTTTTTACAAAAATACCCAACAATCTTCAACCTAAAACACATAAATCTCCAGTATTTAATCAAATCTATGGCCACAAGTTCAACCAGCGACATTCTTTTGGGCACAACCCAGTCATTTTTGCACCAACTCCAAGCGCAGGAAAATAAAAATGGCAATGGAATAAAAACCCAGAATAAGAAATACTTTTACGAGGTAGAATTGCCAAAGGGGGACCTCGGACAGAACCATTAAAGTGGAACTTTGGCTGCCAAAAAATATAGCCGATGAGACGATGAGCAAAACCCGCGTATTGGGGACTTTTAAATCCGCCTGGCAGGATGGACAAATCAGTCCCCACATGGCCGTTCCCTGGCGGCTGGATCCCATTATGTTCTTCAGCGATTCCACCCATGAAAATTTATGATCGCACTGAGGACAGGTTGGGTTGTTCAAGGGCGGAATTCCTATCGGGTTGAGAATGGGTGTTGAGGACTATGAGTGCAGGAAATGGCTTGATTTAATTGAAACCTATTTTGGAAGGAATTTCCAGCTTGAAATAAATGGAGCGGACTGGTGGCGCCATCAAACATTATTCTCTGCTCCCCAGACGGCACACTCTTTGCCATCAGATTCCCTGATCCGTATTGCCCGCTCATATATGAATCGAGTAATTCAAACTCAAATACGCCATCAGACTTTGCTGAAAGCTGGCATTCAATCATTAGGGCAGAGCCGAGTCCGGGTCAATTGTTAAGAGAATCAAATATTTGTGATGTAGAAGGGAAAACATGAACATCTCCGACAGAAAATTTTTCCTGCTGGCGCTGGCTGTTGCAGCCATTTTGATTGGGCTGACCCTGGCATCCTGCAGTTCCAGCGAAGACTCTGAGGATGCCAATACCACGGGGCTGATCCCCACAAAATGCCAAAGCAATACTGTCAACCCTCTGGACAAAGAACTTTCCTTCGATGAACCTTTGTCGGTATAAAGCATTTTGGCCCGATTCCTTTGGGGAATTGGGCCATGTCTCTTTACACCACACCTGGTTGCGACTATTCTGACGGGGAATCATCGCAAGTTTGGCACCCAGGCTCGGGAGGCCCCAAGGAGGGACATTTGCGTCATTCTGAAATAACTAAGTATCTGATGCTGGCAAGCCTGTGGTTGGTTCTTTTGACTGGATGCGGGCATGGACCTGCGGGCAAAACAGATCCCGATGAACGCCCAGCAGAACCCATAGCCTGGCCATCTGAAAACGGAAAAACTCACCAACGTCAAGGGTGCAGCAATCTCTCCGGTGATGCCACACCCGGCGCCAGCCTGGTTTTTGCCCTGACCGACAGCGTTGCGCCCGGTCTGGCCCCCATCCCGCACAACCCATCCGAACGTCTTGTATTTGCTCATCTGTACGAAACTCTTATCAATGTTGATTGCCAGGGCAATATTACCGGCGGGTTGGCCAGTGCCTGGAGCTGCACCGAAGACAGCACCGTTTGGGTCTTCACCATACGGCGCGGCGCCCGTTTCTGGGATGGCACTCATGTGACCAGCAGAGATGTTCGTGACGCCTGGGCAGCCAATCAGGGCTGTCCCCGGCGCGGCGATCAAACACCACTTTGGACCTGGTTTAATGCTCGGGCCAAAACCATCAAACTGATCGACGAAACCCGTCTGGCCATTCAACTGCCTGAGCCACAATCGCGCTTCCCTTTGTTATTGGCGCATCCGGCCACGGCCATTTCCGTCAAACGTGACGGCTGGACATGGCCAGTGGGCAGCGGCCCTTTGCGGCTGCGAGCTTCTTCACCGGCTCCCATGCCGGATCTGGATTGCCTGCCAAATCCCCATCATCCTAAAGATCCTATTTGGAAAAAACTCACCTTTCGGGTTTTGCCGGGGGCTGATGTGCGGGATTTAGTTTCCCGCGACGTGGATTTGTGTTTGACCCGACGTCTGGATGCGGTTCGCTTCTACCAGGATATGCCCGGATTTTCAACAGCCACACTGCCCTGGAACAAGCTTTATCTTTTGGTTTGTCCTCCAGAAAAAAAGGCCGTCCCCTGGGTTGAGCTGGCGAAAAAACTGGAACCGGAAAAAGATTTGAACCTGGTAGCGGCCCGACATTGGGATGAGATTGTATTTCCCGCCGGTGGTCCTTCCGATTGTCCGCAATTGACTGGCCCCATCAGCCGTCGCAACAATGCCAACCGGGACTGGAATCTTGGCGATGCAAACCTGGATGCCCAAACCATTGCTTATCCCATGAACGATCCGGCCGCCAAAGCTCTGGCCGAACGCATGGTCGCTCTCGGTGCCGACAATTTGCGAGCCCAGGGTGTGCATCCCGATGCTCTCGATTTTCTTTTGGGATGGCAAATGGCCGGGTCGGTTATCCTGCCTTCAGACCAGCACTTTCCCACCGGATGCTTGCAAATGGCCACGCTTCTTGGAAGAGCCGCCTGGCTTCAGGCCGCCGCCTTTCGCACAGAAATATCGCCCAGCCATCAGGCGGAAAACCTGGTCCAGGCGGAAAACCAGAACCGAACAAACCAGGCTTCTCCCACCGTAAATTTGCGCGACCAGCAACTGGTTCACCCCTTGGCCCTGACCCATTCCTGGCTAATCACCCGTGGTTCCTGGACCGGATTGGAACTGGCATTTGACGGCACTCCACTGTTATGCAACGTGGGAACCGATCCAACCGGAGGCCATCTGCCTTGAAACTGCGCGGCCAAATTCTGCTGGGTGTTCTGTTGATCACTATTATTCCACTGGCTCTGGTCATGCAATGGACCCGCCTGGGTGTGACCAGCCGATTCACCGAACTGGACACCCGCCGTGTGGAAGACCAAATGTTGCTGACCCGGGCCGATCTGGAAACGCGCAGCCAGAATCTGGAATCCATGCTCACGGCCCTGGCTTCAAACATTTCATCAGACAATCAATTCCGACTGGCTATCGGATCCACAATTGGTCCCGCGCCGGTCAATCCATCACCCCATCTGGATCCTTACCTTGTGGACTTTGCACCCCGTCACATGTCCCTTATGAATCTCGACTTTCTGCTGGTTCAGGACCATGAAGGAAAAGTCATCAGCTCAGGCCATTTTCGGCACAGCATTGGCCAGGTGGATCTTGCCCTTCCCCGATTACTGGGGCAAGTTAAAGGCGGCCAAGCTCTCATACCCGCCCGGTCGGCCACTGCTTCTTTTCTGGTACTGGCCCGCACTAACCGTGTTTCTCTCGGCGGACAGGTTTTTCATCTCACCGGTGGCCTCAGTCTCGAGTCGAACGATTTACGGGATCTCAGTCATGACGACGACCTGGATGTTGTCGTAGCCTGGAATGAAGGTCTGTTGACCACATCCGAAGACCTCGGCCGGGAGTTATCTGCCGCCCGTCAAACCGAAGAAATTCCTTTCATTCTACGCAGCCGCCAGGCCATTGTGCGAACCAGCAAGTGGCCCATGATTATTGACAGCCTGCCAGCTGAAGCGACCCTTATGGTCACTCACAGTCAGGCCTCACTTCGACAGGCTATTTTCTCATTAAACTTGCGCATGGCCATTATTCTGACACTGGCTGTCATTGCCTCCATTTTTCTGTCCATACTTCTGGCCAACCGTATCAGCCGGCCTTTGCGTCAATTATCCGAACAAGCCGAAGGCCTGGATTTGGATCGTCTTGAGGCAGACTTCCATTCCCGACGCCGGGACGAAGTTGGTCACTTGAGCCGGTTACTGGCAGAGATGACCCAACGGTTGCGCTCAGGTGTGCAAAAATTGAAAGATGCTGAACATCGGGCCACCCTTGGCGAGGTCGCCCGGCAGGTTAATCATGACATCCGGAACGGTATCACTCCCCTGCGCAACGTCATGCGGCATCTTTCCGAAGTTGCTGAAAACGAGCCCCAGGAATTGGGCGCTGTTTTCAGTGAACGGCATGGCACCCTTGAAGATGGTCTCTCATATCTGGAAGATCTCGCCGCCCACTACGCTCGGCTCAGCCCAGACCGAAAAACACGACTCATTAATATTGATACTCTGGTAACCCAAATCATCAGTGGACCGTCTTATGGCGAAGGAGTAAAACTAGAGAATCGGTTGCCGGTGAATTTGCCTCCAGTTGAAGCAGATCCAATTAGCCTGCGTCGAATTTTTGATAATTTGCTGCGCAATGCCCTGGAAAGCCTGCCCGAAGAAGGCGGAACCATTGCCGTTAGCGCTTTTGTTGAAGAAGATCCCGACTTGGAAGAGATGCGCATTCAGGTTGAGATTGAAGACACTGGCAAAGGAATTGCCCCGGAAAATCTGGACAAAATTTTTACCGATTTTTTCACAACCCGGAAAGAAGGCACAGGCCTGGGCCTGAGCAATGTTCGCCGCCTGGCTGCCGACTGTGGCGCTCGTATCAGTGTAAAAAGTGAATTGGGAATTGGCTCCACTTTTGTCCTGTCGTTCCCTATTCCTGACCTTTAAGGGCCGTAGCAATAACTGTCAGCAATAACTGTCTGCAATAACCGTAAGCAATAACCGTAAGCAATAACAAAGGGAATCATGAGCCTGATATTGATTATCGACGACATTGCCGCCATGCGGGACCAGTATGCCTACGACCTGAAACGGCTGGGCGGTTTTGAAACCCTCACCGCCAACGGGGGCTCTGAAGGGCTGCTGCAGCTGAAAAGCGAACCTGTTGATTGCGTCATTCTGGATTTGGAAATGCCTGGTGTGGATGGCTTTCAGGTTTTGGCCACACTCAAAAAGCAAGGCAACAAAGTACCCGTAATTGTTTATACCGGAACCGGGAGTTACGACCGTTGCGTACGGGCCGTCAAACTGGGTGCCTACAGTTTTATTGCCAAAGATGAACCCCTTGAACGTGTGGTTCGTGAAGTGGAGAACGCCCTGGCCTGGGGAGGCTTGCGCAATGAAATCAATCGTCTGAAAAGGCAAAGCGGAGAAAGCTCGCCCCTGGTGGGCGAAAGCCGCGCCGCGGTATCCATGCTGGAACTCATTGATCGTTTGGCCCCTATTCCCAGTGCTGTTCTTATTATGGGTGAAAGCGGTACAGGTAAAGAACTTGTGGCTCGACGTCTGCACGATGCAGGCACCCGCAAAAAACAGAATTTCGTACCGGTTAATTGTGCTGCCCTGCCCGATACCATGATTGAAAGCGAACTCTTTGGTCACGACCGGGGAGCTTTCACCGGAGCCGACAAAGTTCGCAAAGGTGCCTTTGAAACCGCCCATAAGGGAACTCTTTTTCTGGATGAAATTGGTGAACTTCCGCTGGCTGCTCAAGCCAAACTATTGCGGGTTCTGGAAGATGGTATCGTGACCCGGCTGGGCTCTCATCAAGGTCGGCCCGTAGATACCCGGGTCGTCGCCGCCACCAACCGCAACCTGGAATCAGAAGTGGCCGAAGGCCGTTTCCGTCAGGATCTTTTCTATCGTCTGAATACTCATGTGGTTCAGGTTCCGCCTCTGCGCGAACGCCTCAGCGACGTTCCTCTGTTGGCCGATCATTTCCTGACTTTGACCTGTGAAAAATTTGGTTGTAAAAGCAAATCTCTGGCCCCTGAAACTCTGGACCGCCTTAAAGGATACGATTGGTCACGCAACAATATCCGAGAGCTGCGAAATGTCATCGAACGTCTGGTCATTGCCGCTTCCCAAGAGAGCATTACTGCAGATCTGGTTCCCTCGGAGATAACAATTACAACAAAAAAACACTCATTAACCGACTCTCCCTCCAGCGGAACATTAAAGGAGCAAAAACTGGTCGCCGAACGGCAAATAATTTTGACAAGTCTGGAACGAAATAATTGGCACATAACCAACACCGCCCGACAGCTGGGTCTTGCGGACCACAGCAGTCTTTTGAAAATCATGAAACGTCACGAGCTAAAAAAATAATCCGGAGGAATCCATGTTTAGAAAGCTAATTTCACTGATAATTCTGACAGCCCTTTTGCTGACAGCCGGATCGGCCTTTGCCGAACGCACCCAAATGCCATTTATGGACTATCGCTCCGAGAGCTGGTATTTGCCTCAGAGCCCGTCTGTTACCTCAGGACCTGCAGCCTCGTTTTTTAACCCGGCGGCCTGGGCCATGACCGACGACGGCGCTGGCGATTTCTGGTTCAACGACGCTGACGAAATCTCCGGCCTGGACAATTACGGTTTTGCCATGGGCAAGGGCTTGGGTTTTGGCATGAACACCACTACTTTTGGCACCACTGGTGATCACTTCAAAATCTATGACTATCAACTGGGCCTCTCCCATGGAACCCGATTCGGTTCTTTTGGATTAGGCTACCGATGGGCTCACGGCGAGACCCAGCGCATCCCTCGTGAACAAGCCCTTTCCCTGGGTTTCATTACTCGTGGACGCAGCTGGTTCACTTTTGGCGCTTCGGGTGTCCTCAGCCTGGAATCGTCAGCCTCCCAGTATGTTTTTGATGTGGGTATTCGTCCTTTCAACCGCTCTTGGCTGACCCTTTTTGGCGACTATACAGCCAACGATGACCAGGTGTTTTTCAAAGACGGTTACTGGGGTGCCGGCCTGGAAGTTCGTCCAATTAGCGGGTTGCATTTGGGGGCCAAGGCACGTCAGCAATTGGGCAGTGACGATGTTGAATACTCAGCAACCATTGGCTTCACTCTGGGGCGTTTTAACGCTACGGGAATGCCTCACTACGATGCCGATAACGAACTTATTAACACAGCCTACCTGATCAGAACCA
Organism: bacterium; assembly: GCA_024223715.1. Classification (GTDB taxonomy): domain Bacteria; phylum Krumholzibacteriota; class Krumholzibacteriia; order LZORAL124-64-63; family LZORAL124-64-63; genus LZORAL124-64-63. The sequence continues at coordinate 12,968 of JAAEOA010000081.1, forward strand.
ACCCTCCTTTCAGTGGGCTGCCCATTGGACAAGGCAAACCCCTGTTTGGCAAAAAGACCAACTACTTCCCCATCAACCTTGAAAATAAAATCCTTACCTACCAGAAGTACGTCTATTTCGACGACACACATGTAGCCTGGCTGGATCTGATGAACCTGCTGGACCGTATTATTGAGAGTGAAAAAATTGATGGTGTGGCCATCAACATGGCCGGCCTGCGCAGCCGCTCTTCGCTGTTGTGGGAATTCCGCCAGAAAATTGATGAGATTAAAGCCAGTGGCAAAGAAGTCATTGTACATCTGGACCGCGCTGAAACTGGCCTCTATTACCTGGCCAGCAGTGCTGATCGGGTGACCATTGATCCCTACGGTGGAATCACCATGCCAGGTCTGGTTTTGTCCCGCAGTTATGTTAAAGGAACTCTGGAAAAACTGGGCCTGGGTTTCCAGGAACACCGCTACCTGAAATACAAAAGTGCCGTGGAAAGCCTTTCCCGGGAATCCATGAGTGACGGGGACCGTGAGCAACGCCAGCGCATTGTCGATGTTATTTATGAGTTGTTCCGCGACGAAACCGCCCAAAGCCGCAATCTGACACAGGATCACATGGACAACATCATCGATACTCTCGGTAATTTGGTGGCAAAAGATGCTCTTGAAAATGGCCTGGTAGACGAAATTGCCCGCTGGGATCAGCTGGGTAAATGGCTGCGCGAAGAGCGCGGAGCAAGCCTGACTGTTCGAAACCTGTTGCCCACTCCTGGCGAATTTTATGACGACCAGTGGGGCGCTCACATGAAAATCCCTGTGGTGTATGCCGTGGGTCCGTGTGCCATGGATTCAGGCATTAGAGGACGCAGCACCAGCAAGTACCTGCGCAGCCTGGTCAACGACCCAAGCGTAGCTGCAGTCGTTCTCCGTGCCGATTCTCCTGGTGGTGATCCTCTGCCCAGTGACCTGATTACTGATGCAGTGATGCAGCTTAAGAAAGCTGGAAAACCCGTCATCATAAGCCAGGGTGATGTGGCAGCCAGCGGTGGTTACTGGATCAGCATGGAAGGCACCAAAATCCTGACCACACCCCTGACAATTACAGGTTCCATTGGTGTTATCAGCGGTTGGTTATACGACGATGGCATTGCTGCCAAATCAGGCATTACCAGCGATGAGGTCCACCGCGGTGCTCATGCCACCATGAGAGCCACTGTGAGCTTCCCCTTCCTTGGTGGCATTCCCGCCCGTGCGAAAAATGAAGAGGAACTGGCACGAACCAAAACCATCATCCTTAGTATGTACGATGATTTTGTTGCGGCTGTAGCCCAAGGTCGCGGCATGGCCGTTGCCGATGTGGGCGAATTGGCCCAGGGTCGGATTTGGATGGGCGGCGACGCTGTCGACAACGGCCTCTGTGACCAGTTCGGTTCCCTCAGCGATGCAATTGAAATGGCCCGGGAAGCTTCCGGCGTAAGCGATTGGCGCACGGTTGACGTGGTGGAATATCCCCGTCGTAAATTGTTCCAAATGCCCGGCTTCATGCCTGGCCTGCCTTCACTGTTTGGTTTTGGCGACCGCCTGAACCAAATGATGGCCAAGACCCTGATGCATGCTCCTGAGGCCACAGACGGTGACGCAGCAGCAGCCGGCCTGGTGGATCTGCCCCTCGGTGTTGATCCCATGGCAATTCAATTCCTGAGAACTTTGAATCAGGCCAACGGAAATCCGGTCATGATTATTTCTCCGGATCTGCTGCCTGAAGGTTGGCGGGAAATGGACTGATCTGACTGATTTTTTGTTTCTGGTTATCGACTACCCCCGGTTCTGTAAAGAGCCGGGGGTCTTTTGTAGGGATTGTGTTTTGGGAACCACATTTGCACTGTGTCCAAAAATACACAAACCTCCAACGACCAATACGAGACAAACCTTAATCAACTGAAACGATTCAAGTTACGCTGTTCTTCTTTTTGGGCACCAGCATTGCAACTCCTCCAGTGAACCGCCAATAACCAGCCGGAACAACCCGGCACTCACCTGGACGAAGGAGCCGATCATGAAGAAGCAAAACAAATCACAGGAAAAGAAAATGAAAGTAGCAGAAGCTGGAATCCTGATGACCCTGGTATTGGGTTTGACGATTTTCCTAGGTGTACATTTTTCAGGTAATAACGACGAGATTACAACAGTCACCCCAGAGCCGGCTCCAGAGGAAACAGTCATCGCTGAGGAAGAAGTCCCCGCCGTTGAACCCATTGAAGTCACCGTCATTGAACCTGTAACCCCTCCTGCAGAAGAGCCTGTGGAAATCATTGAAGAACCGGCTCCCGAACCCCGCGTTGTTACCTACAGTATGGCTGAACAGGCCTTCTTCGATGGTGACTTCGACCAGGCCGCCGATATGTTCGAACAATACACCGACGAGCACTCGGCCAACGCCTGGGGGCACTACATGCTGGGCCTGTCCTACATGAAAGCCGGCGTTCCGGATGTGGCTGAAGAGAGCTTCCTGGCAGCCCTTGACCTGAAGCCTGATCACCAGAAAAGTCTGGTCAATTACGGTCGGGTTCTTATTAAACTGGAACGCCCTGAAGAAGCCCGCCAGCAAATCGAAATCGCTTTGGCAGTGAACCCTGAAAACAACTCCGCCCTTCGTGTTCTGGGACGCATTCAACACAACTCAGGTCAACTTGAAGATGCAGCCACCACTTACAAAGTCGTACTGCGCTCCAAACAAGACGATGCCTGGGCATTGAACAATCTGGGCCTGATTCGCATTGAACAGGAACGTTATGCTGACGCGGTAGCCCCCCTGGCTAAAGCCGTTTCCCTGAAAAGCGACGTGGCCTTCATTCAAAACAACCTGGGAGTAGCCCTGGAACGCACCGGTCAAATTGATCTGGCCAGTGAAGCTTTCGCCAACGCTCTGGCTGCCGACGCTGACTACGAAAAAGCGGAAATCAGCCTGGCGCGTCTGGAAGATCAAATTCAGGACGAAAGCGTTGAAACAATGGACCTGATGGCTCTGGCTGCAAGCTTCATAGTTGAAGAAGAAACTGAAGTAGCCTTCGTTTCTGAAGAAGCAACTTCCGAAGAGGCCATCACTGAAGACGCTGAGGCGGTAGACATGGAAGTCGCCGCCATCGGCGCCACCTTCCTGGGTTTTGATTTTGGATCCAAAGAAGAGGCCGCCGAAGTGACTGAAGAGCCTTCCACCACCGAGAACGTCGACCCTGAAGCTGACGGTCATCGGAACCGCTGAGCCCTGGTGGGGGCGGGAAAACCGCCCGGTTTTCTCGACAAAAACCGCCGGTCACAACAGTGACCGGCGGTTCAAATAACTTTGTATAAGAGCTGGGTTATTCTTCCCAGTTATTTTCCACTTCTTGCCAATTGATGAATTTGGCGACTTCCTGCAATTCAGCAAAATTTTCCCTCATTCCGTCAAGCAGCTCTTGAGCGCCATCAAGATTTTCATCTTTTGCCTTCAACTCAAGTCTCAGTGCCGACCGCACAAACTTTTTGGCGCAGAAATTGGAAGCGCCGCCTTTCATGCCGTGGGACTGAACAGCAACCTGCTTAATATCGCCTGCCTTGATGGCATCCTGAATGCTTTGCAGTTGCTCGCCGGCAGTATCCAGAAAAATTTCCATGATTTCTTCCAACAGTTCGGCATCGCCGTCCAGGTTAGTCATGGCTTCATTCAAATTCAGGACGCTATCCAGGCTCTGGGTTTCCGTCGTCATCTCGTTACTCCCGTTATTGTTGTAGTTTCAGGTCTTACGACCCTCACCCCTGATTCCCAATTATTGATTCGGCACATATGGGGATATCTTTACAAAAAAAAAGGCGTCCCAAAAGTGGCTGGCCGTTCGAAAATAGCATCGGGGTTATTTCCGGCCTTCAATGGTTGGTTTACGGAAAAGGCCAAACAAGTTACCGTTGGTCAGAATAGATCCAAGTAGTTTTAATCTGTCGAAAAAGAAATGTGCTATAAATGGGCTTGGAGAGAACCCTGAACAGGCTTGGCAGAATGTGATACTGCCCCGACTGAAGCTTCGGTTCCAGATTGATCCAACAAATTAGGGAGAAATGCCAGATCTGAACTAATGAAGTTACGGGGAAGCGTATCAGGCATTTTGATCACAAAAAAGATTTTAAAAAGAGGGTCGCACATTGAAAAAGTCCATTCTTGAGATTCAAGCAATTGTCCTTGCCTTGGTTCTTCTTGCTGCTGGCGCCTGTTATGGTTCGCAGAGTGAATCGACTCCACCGCACGTTACTTTTAGTATTGAATCACAGGTCATGAACGAACTGCGGGTCATCAATGTATACTTGCCACCCGGTTATGATGAGTCGGCCACAGAGAAATATTCGGTTCTGTATATGCCTGACGGGGGTATAAAAGAAGATTTTCCGCACATCGCAAACACGATAGATGCAGGAATACGCGCGGGGCAGATGCGACCCATTGTATTGGTCGGTATCGAAAATACTCAGCGAAGGCGCGACATGAGCGGGCCGACATCTGTTGCCAGGGACCGGGAAATTGCGCCAGTGGTGGGTGGCTCGGCTGTCTTTCGGGAGTTTATCGCCACAGAACTGATTCCTGAGATTCACTCACGGTACAGAATAACAGACGAATCAGGTATTATTGGTGAATCGGCGGCGGGGCTTTTCATCGTGGAAACCTTCTTTTTGCAGCCGGAATTGTTCGATGTGTACATTGCTATTAGCCCCAGTCTGTGGTGGAACAATGAAGGACTTGTCAGGCAAGCGGCCGACCGTTTGTCGGGCTGGTCTGGCCTCGATATAGACTTATACCTCACATCTGCCGATGAAACCGATATTGCCCCGCCTGTTTCACGTCTTGCAGAAGAATTGCGGAAGAATTGCCCATCTGGTATTCGATGGACCTACAAACCCAGATCTGACCTTCGTCACAACAACATCTACAGGTCTGTGGCCCCAGCAGTACTGCGGGAGTTTTATCCCCCTAAATAGGAGAATTGCGGAACTATTAAAGCATCATTTTGCGGAAGCTGGAATCGATGTTGACGGAATATCCGCTGTGGCCCGTCGATTGAGATGTAACCTTTATTAAACACCAAACATTTACTAAAAGGATTGTATATTTAGTTAAACCAAGGAACAGGATAATAATTAGAAGTCTGTTTGCATTAATATTTGTATCCATTATTGCAGGGGCAGTATTGGCAGTACCGCCAGCGTGCTCTGCTGAAGAGGGCTACCTTCATATCAACGGTGTTGATCATTTTTACCGTTCAGTTGGTGAGGGAGAGCCGTATGTGGTCCTTCATGGTGGACCGGGCATGTACCACGACGAACTGTACCCGTTTTTTCTCGACTTTGCGAAATCACATCGTGTGATCTTCTACGATCAACGGGGTAACGGCAGATCCCAAATGAGTTCGGTTGACTCTACCAATTTTAATGTAGAATTGTTGGTAGATGATCTGGATCAACTGCGCCGTGCCTTCGACATTGAAAAGCTCAATATTATTGGCCACTCCTGGGGTGGCTTGCTGGCCATGTATTACGCTGTCGAACATCCAAATAATGTTGAGCGACTTATTGCTATCTCTCCGGCTCCAGTGAATACAGATCTTTTAATTCAATGTTATCAAAATCAAGTGAGTATGTATTCGGAGGCTGAGTGGTTGGACTTGCAGGAAATTTGGGAAAGTAAGGAGTATATGGCTGGGAATCCCAAAGTGCATAATCGGGCTATGCGGATGGCGGAAACCGTTCTCTTTTACGATAAGTCAAAATTCGACACCTTTATGGCTTCGGCAGCATTCGATTCAATTACCGCCAAAGCTGCTGTCGCCCTAAATGATTTGGAGCGATCAACCATTTCATAGAACGTACGAAATGACCTAATGGCAACCCACATTCCCGAGTACTCCAGACTCGGTGGGAGAGTATGTTTTGTTGCCAGTAAATGGAAACGAAGTGCCAACAAACGTTTCTCATGGCAGCGTTTCTCCCAAGGTTCTTTCACGAAAGTTTGTCATCAACGCTGATGGGATCTGCCTAAATTTTCCAAAGACTGGTAACTTCCCTAGTTTTTTCCTGGATTATTACGCCCCCCGGTCTTCTTGGTAACTTTTTTGCCCGCAGTTTTCCTGGCGGTAGCTTTCTTTGCTGGAGCTTTCCTGGCAGTTTCTTTTTTTGACGCGGCCTTTTTAGAAGTTGTCTTTTTCGAGGCCACTTTTTTTGTGGACATAATTTTTTTGGAATCCGTTGTTACCGAAACAGTTTTTACAGGGGCCTTTTTACGTGGTGTTTTTTTACTGCCGGCCTTATTCCCCGGAACGGCTTTGGCCTCCGTCTTCCTGACCGGTGTTTTTTTCTTTGAAACCTTTCTCGGGGACGACTCCACTCCCGCTTTTTCCACCTTCAGAGAATCTGTAACAGAAGTATCAGTTTTATCACCCCTGGAATCACTCCCTTTACTTTTCTCCGCTCCAACCAAATCCTCCTCAGACTGCCCCCGCTCACCCCCGGCTGAACGGCCCCGCCCGCCAGGCCGACGCCGACGTCGCGTAGCTGGCCGATTACCCTTGGTTTCTTCATTCTCCAAAGGCTTACCATCGCCCAACCCGTGCACAACCCAGGTTCCCCCAGCCTGCAAATCCCTTTCCACCATCAGCAATCCCAAGCGCCGGGAATCATCCAGCAAATCGCCAAAGGTTGAGTACCCGAAGCTTCGTTCGTTAAAGTCAGGCATCTTGCGGGTCATGGTATCTTTGATCAATGAGGAGTACAAAACCCCGCGGCTTTCCTGCAGCAGGCCTTGCACCGTATTAACCAGAAACTCGAACATTTCCTTTTTGTCTGCAGGCACATGGCCCACATTCCGGCGGGGCGTGCCCACGGCATCCCGATAAATATTGTCATAAAAAATAAACTCATCGCAGTTGTTGATCAGTAAATGGCTGCTGGAATTTTTTACACCCACCCCAATAACCCGTTTGTTGTTTTCCCGCAGTTTGGAAACCAGTGGCGAGAAATCAGAATCACCGGAAACAATGACAAAAGTATCGATATGATCCTTCGTATAACAAAGCTCCATAGCATCAACCACCAGCTTAATGTCTGCGCTGTTTTTTCCGCTTATTCGTGGAGTAGGGATTTCGGTCAATTCAATAGCGTGTTCGTGCAAAGGAGCCATGTGTTCCTTATAAAAATGCCAGTCGGCGTAGGCCTTCTTAACCAGGATTTTCCCTTTTTCAAGAATGCGCTGCATAAGGAATTTAATATCGAATCGTTGCTGGGCATCGCGGGCCCCAAGCGCCACGTTATCGAAATCGATAAACAAGGCAATGGTTGTATCTTTTTCCCGGCTCATGAAAGCCTCCCTGCCGTTCAGATGGGAACTAATGTCGTTGCCCAAAGAAAGTTCGGGCATATCCACAGAATAGAGCATAAAATAGGAAACGTACACTAACGATCCATTCTTCAGCCATCCGGAGTTCGGCCATGAACCAGTCCCTCACTTGCGAAGACCTTCGTCTGCTCATTCAACGTGTTTTCCAGCCTACTGATAAAGACACAGGCCTGGCCATTATTGTGGACCTTCCCGATGAACGCCTGGCCGACAATGAAGATTGGGCCAACAGACGGGCCATGGCCGCGGGCTGGTTCAAAGCCCTGCAATCGGAAAAAGAAGCTCTGGGGCTGAATAATTTAACCCTGGCCTGGTTTCGCAACGCCGGGGGCAATAATGCCGATTTGCCCGAAACATGGCATTCCGGTGATGGCGAAACTGTTTATAATCATGCTGACGAGCCCACAGGCGAGGCCCAAACCTTCAGCGATTTATTCGAGACCTGCTCCATGGTTCTCGCTCCAACTCAACTTTCGGCCACCGCTCCTTTGAAAGTGGCCACGCGTCAGGCTCAAGAAACAGGTAACGGCTTCCGCGCCGCCACCATGCCCGGTTTTTTGCCCTCAATGATTCCTGCTTTGCGCCTGGACTATGAACTGATCAACAAGCGAGTCTGGACCTTGAAAGGCTTGCTCGACAGGGCCAACCGTGCCGATTTCATTTTCGACGTGGGCAACGACACCCATGAACTCATGCTCGATTTGCGCCACAATGGCGGCCACGCCTCGGGTGGATTGTTCCCCGAAAACGGCATCGCCGGCAATCTGCCCTCGGGCGAAGCCTACATTGTACCTTACGAAGGAAATATTACTGGCGATGCCAGCCTCAGCAGCGGCACCATGCCCGTTCAAATTGGCGATGAAGTGGTTTTGTACAAAATTGAAGCCAACAAAGCTGTCGAAATTCTGACCACCGGTCCCGCCAGTGAAGAAGAAGCCCGGCACATTAAAGCCGAGCCCGCTTATGCAAATTTGTCTGAGCTGGGCCTTGGTGTTCTGGGAGATTTTAACCTCAAACCCACCGGCAGCATTTTGCTGGACGAGAAACTGGGACTGCACATTGCCTTTGGCCGCAGCGATCATTTTGGCGGGTCTGTTGGGCCCGATGATTTTTCAAGTCCCGATGCGGTTATTCATTTGGATCGGGTATATATTCCGGAAACTCAGCCTGATGTTGTGGTTCGGGAAGTGAAGCTTTCGGGGCCGGATTTGGATCAGGTTATTATTCGGGACGGGGTGTTTTTGGAGATATAACGTAATTTTCGTAAGTCCAAATTTTGACCGCTTCCACCATGATTGTCGTTCTCATGAAATCCCCCATTTGTTGGGGAAACCCAAGGCACTATGTCACAAAATTTTAAATGTTCTGCCACTGGTATCAGTGCAAGTAGGGCTTCTTTATAGTTTCAGTTGATTTTTATCACCATTTCACAAAAGAAGTGTGATACACTCGCCATTCGCAAATCGGGGATCAACAGCTATTGCCTATCAACAGCCAGGGGAAGTCATGCGCCAATCCAGTCATCAAAATAAATCATTGAGAATAATTACAAAACTCCATACTACTTTTCTTTTCCTGTTTCTAACAGCCAGCACCACACTTTCAATCGCCGCAACTCATGTGGCCAGCCCTGGTGGCAATACCATCAGCGAGTGCGTCTCTCTGGCTGTGGCCGGCGATACTATCGAAATTGAAGCTGGGACCTACCATGAATCAGTCGTTATTGACAAAGCCCTTGCTTTGATTGGTCTCGATGGCAGCGGCAATACTACTGTCTCCGGTCCCGATACGGAACTCGATGTGATCACCGTCACTGCCGATGACGTGGATCTTTCCGGTTTGACTCTTATCGGCGGACGTTTTGGCCTGACTCTTTCTGAAACCATCACCTCTTTCCAGCTTTCCGATTGCGTTATTTCGGAAACAGGAAATTCCCAGATGCAATTACCCGTCAGCCTTGTCAACAGTGTGGTGAATGCTGCAACCATTGTCCCCCATGCCAGCGGCGAGCTCAACTCCGTTCGCATTCATTCCGGCACTATTACCGAAAGCACCACCTGGCCGGTTTTGCCCGCGGGAATCGTTTACTTTCTGCATGAAATAACGATCACTGTGGGTGGCCCCAGCAGCCCGGTCCTGACCCTAGCCCCAGGAACCCTCATCAAAAACTGGCGTTCTAATTTTATTATTGGTACCAATGCTGGCAACCCCGGCGGAATCATGGCCGACAACGTCGTATTCACATCCTTGAGAGATGATACCGTAGGCGGCAACACCTCAGGCGATAACAATTCACCC
>JAAEOA010000082.1 GCA_024223715.1 bacterium
GCCTGCGGTGGTGATTGCCTGCCTGACGGTTTCCCTGCTGGAATGTCTGATGTTATTGCCGGCTCATCTGAGCCATCTGCCAAACCCGGATTCAAAAAACAATAATCTGAACCCCCTGACACGTAAACTGGAAATAGTGCAACACTTGACCAGTTCCGGAATGGAATGGTTTGTGGCCCATGTGTATACGCCTCTTTTGAGCAAGGTGCTTTACTGGCGCTATATTTCACTTTGTATTGCCGTCAGTATCCTTCTCTTAACCATCGGTTTGATTAAGGGGGGCATCCTGAAGTTTGAAATTTTTCCGGAGGTTGACGGGTTTATCATGACCTCGACCATAGAGTTTCCCAGCGGGACACCGTCGGACGTTACCGAGCAGGCGATTGCACAGATCGAAGCGGCCCTCCTGCGTCTGGCCGAGAACACTCAAACCCGTTCGGGGGATCCTCTAATCGAAGACCGTTTGGCCCTGATCGGCCAGACTATAGAGGATATCGCACCCAGGTCAGGACCTCATTTGGGTTCGGTGCAGGTCATACTTCTTGACTCTGAGCGGCGTGGAATTCATTCAAAGGATTTAATGATTCAATGGGAAAAGGAGA
>JAAEOA010000083.1 GCA_024223715.1 bacterium
AGCCCCAGGAAATTAGACTGCCGGGAGAAAATGAAACGCGCAGCCTACTGGTCAGCTGCAGTCTGCTTAAAAATCGCAATGATCAGCCCCAGGAGATTATTCTGAACTTGCACGATATCACCACGCTGAAAAAATTGGAAGCGTCCATACGACAGGCCGAACGCTTAGCGGCCCTGGGGACACTGGCCGCCGGAATGGCCCACGAAATCAGGAATCCGTTGTCTTCAATTAAAACATTTGTCCAATTGCTGCCTCAAAAAATAGAAAAACCCGGGTTTCTTGAAAAATTTCAGCGAACAGTTCCGCGGGAACTGAACCGGATCAATGCCCTGGTGGAGGATCTCCTGGATCTGGCCCGGGTTCCCAAGTATGTATTTCAAAGCACTAATCTCAAGACCCTCCTGGAGCAGGCACTGGACGCAACCGATGCGCAGCTGCAGGCCGGGCACATCCAGTGTCGCTGTGTCATTGCCGATAATATGCCGCCGGTTAAGGCCGATGCAAACCAGCTGGTCAGAGCATTGCACAATCTGATTCGCAACGCGGTTCAGTCCATGCCGCAAGGTGGTAAGATGCAGATCAGGGCTTCTTTTCACAGGGGCGATCCATCGCAGGCAGA
>JAAEOA010000084.1 GCA_024223715.1 bacterium
AGTGACGAATGTTTGGAATGACGAATGCCGAGTGACGAATAATCTTTAACTCAATCCCAGCTTCCTATCTTCTCAACTTCTCACCTTCCTGCCTTCCCAGCTTCCCATCTTCATAGTCCGTGAGATTTAGTGGTTTTCGTTACCAACCTTGTCTCTCGTGTCGTCGGAAAAAACCGGCAAGGTTATGACAAACGTGGTTCCGATTCCCTCCCGGCTTTTCACGACAATATCTCCGCCATGTTCTTTGATAAATCCGTAACAGACCGAGAGACCCAAACCGACACCTTTGACCTCGCCTTTGGTGGTGAAGAAACTGTCAAAAATTTTGTCCATGTGCTCTTCTTTAATACCGGTGCCGGTATCGGTAATTTCAATGATGACGTTTTCACCATCACCGCTGGTGGTCACCGTCAAGGTCCCACCGTTGGTCATGGCATCTCGGGCATTTGCAACAATGTTCAAAAAAACCTGGCGCAACTGGTTTTTGGATGCATTCACCCGGCCTAATCCGTCTGCAAACGTTGAGGCAATATGGATGTCGTTTTCTCTTAACTGTTTCTCATGCAGCAGCAAGATTTCATCAATGACCGTGTTGATATCGACCGGCTGCCGTTGCTCCTGATCCGGTTTGGAAAAAGAAAGCATTTTACGCAACAAGTCGCTAAGCCTTACAGTTTCAGAAAGCGCCATTTCCAGAATTTTGCGACGTTTGCTTTGGGGCGAAACTTCGGTTTTCAACAATTCCAGGGTGTTCATAATTCCATACAGGGGGTTGTTCAATTCATGGGCAATCTGTGAGGTTAAACGACCCATAGCCGCCAGCTTTTCGGATTGCAGCAATTGCTCCTGGGTGCGGCGCAAGGCGCGCTCCATTTCCAGCCGTTCTCTAAGATCGACAAAAGATCCCACCGTCGCAATTTCGTTTCCATTGGCATCATGGATGGTGGCTGCCGATAGGGTTCCTTCAACCACTTCTCCATCCCTGCGGACATATACCATCGGGTAAGCCTTCAGCCTGCCGATCCCCCCGTATTCATCGTTTCGCAACATTTGCATTACCTTGCGAGCCATGTCTTCCG
>JAAEOA010000085.1 GCA_024223715.1 bacterium
GACCCCAAGAGTAAATCATTATCCACCCGCAGGATGACATTACTAACAGCCTGATCCTGCAGGATTTTCATATTTATCCAAAAATTTTTCCAAGTATTTCCCGAATATTTCCCGAAGTATGTTGAATTATTTCCGACCTCACTATAATATGAACTGCCCGGAAAAAACCGGTTCGGATTCCGCATTCATATCGCGATATCCCACATTTTTCACGTCTCATCCGGAAGGTGCCCCAACGTATGGCCGCTCCTCAGAAGAAGCGCACCACGAAAAACGCTCAGTCCATGGCCAAGGGTCAGCGGGAAATCTCCATTAGTGAGTTTTTCACCAAAAACCGCCACTTACTGGGGTTCGATTCCCCGGTCAAAGCCCTATTGACTACCATTAAGGAAGCCGTTGACAATAGCCTCGATGCCTGCGAAGAAGCTGGCATCCCACCCCGCTTGCTGGTTGAAATCAGGCCCGATGTACCAGTGAACCTTGGCATTGAGTTGTCCAGCCAGGAGAGCAAACCCAAGAACGGGAATGGAAACGGCAAGTCGTCCAAAGAAGACCGCTTCAAAATCATTATCGAAGACAACGGGCCAGGCATTGTCAAAGCCCAGATTCCCAAAATCTTTGGTAAATTGCTTTATGGATCAAAATTCCACAGCCTGAAACAAAGCCGTGGACAACAGGGAATTGGAATTTCGGCTGCTGGAATGTATGGCCAACTCACTACCGGACAACCTGTTGTCATTTACAGCCGCACCGGAGCCAATGAGCCTGCCCATCGTTTCAAAATCAAACTGGACCTGAAAAAGAACGAGCCCACCATTCTTGAGGGCGACGAGACGATTTGGGAAAAAGAGCATGGCACCCGCATTGAAATCACCCTGACCGGTAGTTACAAACGGGGCCAGCATTCGGTGGACAATTATCTTGAGCATACTTCCATTGCCAATCCGCACCTGCATTTGACTTACATCAATCCCAAAGGTGAGGAGTCGCTTTATCCCAACAGCACTCAAGAGTTACCGACTGAACCCCATGAAATAAAACCCCACCCCTACGGCGTTGAGTTGGGTATTCTCGCCCGCATGCTCGAAGACACCAAGAGCCGTAACATTACCGGGTTTATGAAAGATGAATTCTGCCGAGTGGGTGCCAAAACCTGCGAGAATATTCTTACCGAGGCGGGCATTCCACCCCGTCGGCATCCGCGTCGTTTGCAGCAGGCCGATATCCAGAACCTTCTGGACGCTATTGCAGTAACTAAAATTGCCGCTCCGCCCACCGACTGTTTGTCTCCTATTGGGGAAGAACTGGTTATGGCCGGGCTGAAAAGTGGTGTCGAAGCTGATTTTTATACATCAGTGACCCGGCCGGCAGCTGTTTATAGAGGAAATCCCTTCCAGATCGAAGTGGGCATAGCCTTTGGAGGAAAGCTTCCTGGCGATGAACTGGCCAAGGTCATGCGATTTGCAAACCGTGTGCCGCTGCTTTATCAGGCTTCCGCCTGTGGAATTCACAAGTCAGTGCTGGGCGCCAGTTGGCGGAACTATGGAGTGCAGCAGAGCAAAGGTGCTTTGCCCACCGCTCCCATGGTTGTTCTCATTCACATGGCTTCAGTTTGGGTGCCGTTTACTTCCGAGAGTAAGGAAGCAGTGGCGCATTATCCGGAAATCATCAAGGAAATGACTCTGGCCCTGCAGGAAGCCGGTCGCAAGCTTAAGCGACACATTAATAAACGGGCCCGGGAAAAAGATGCTCTCAAAAAGCAGAGCTACATTCAGAAATACATTCCGCATATTGGAGAAGCTCTTCAGGAAATCCTGGGCATTGAAGATGCCGAGCGGGAAGAAGTGATCGCCACCTTGACCGACACCCTGGAACGCAGCCGTAAACTCTAGTGACACTCTAAATTCAAGTGATATTCTGAGGAGATTCTAACTTGGCAAAACGGAAAAAGAATACGGACACTTCTTCTCAATCTGAGCTCGGTTTCGACAAGTCGGAACCCCCACGCCAGTCAGAGAAAAAAGAAGCTGCCAAGACATCGTTCAGTCCTGTGGCCCGACGCATCCGCACGGAATCCAATATCATTCGCCAGAAAATTCTGCTGGGCCAGAAGCCAGCCATGAAATTTCCCATTCGTTCCCTGGCTAATGTGAACTACAACCCCAAAGCCGGGCACTTCGTTCTCAAGGGAAAGAAAAAAGAACGGACCTTGACGGTCAATACCGTAAAAACATTTGCCCAAACCCTGAAAATGATGTCCCTGTCCAAAGAGCTTATTGAGACCGACGATATAGCCACCAAACGTGAAGCTTATTATGTATCTAAAAACTGGGCCGATGCACGTTTCAAGGAGCAACCCGAGTCCGATACGGTAATGGAAGATGTGGAAGCATTTTTCAGCGTCAACCGGGAACAACTGGGCTTTGTGCCCGAAGAAAAAGGTGGCGATGTTGCTGGTAAATTGATGGTCATCGACCACGACCGCGATACCGGCGAAGAGTTGCATATTGATTGCACCCGATTTGGCAGTGGCGCCTACAGTATTCCTATTTCCGTGGAAGACCTGAAGTTTGAAACCGATGCACAATTCATTTTGTGCATTGAAACCGCCGGTATGTTCCAGCGCCTGGTGAAGCATAATTACTGGAAGAATGCTAACTGCATTTTGATCAGTTTGGGCGGTGTTCCGACTCGGGCCTGCCGTCGTTTTGTCCGGCGATTGGCAGACAGCCATGGTCTGCCGGTTTATGTGTTTGTTGATGGTGACCCTTATGGTTACAGTAACATTTACCGGACCCTGAAGGTGGGTAGTGGAAATGCCGCACACCTGAATGAATATTTCTGTGTGCCTCAGGCGCATATGTTGGGCATTACGCCTCAGGACATTATTGATTACAAGCTGCCCACTCATCCATTAAAAGATGTGGATATTAAGCGGGCCACCGATGCGTTGAAGAATGATCCGTTTGTACTGCATTACCGGAGTTGGCAAATTGCCCTTGAGCAAATGATCAAAATGGGAGTTCGTGCTGAGCAGCAGGCTTTGGCCAAGCATGGTTTGAATTATGTGATTGAGGAATATTTGCCACAGAAGTTGGCTAATGTTGGGCGGTTCCTGCCTTAGGGACAGGAAGAATATCGTTGGGTTGGATTTGGGCCAAATCTTGCCACCGCGAAATCCCAGGGATTGTTGTGTGTACACACTTACGCCAGAACGTTGCCCCCGCAACTATTTTTCCCTGGTTAAATGGCTATTTGAGCTAAAAAAATAGTTGCGGGGGCAACATTATCGGAGAGTCATGCATCATCACAAAATCCTCCCTTTAATTCGCGACTTAGGCCAACGCACCCAAGAGCTTTTGAGTCAGGAATTTGAATTCATGGGACTTGGACCTGGTCAAATACGGGTATTAACTGCGGTTTTAGCAACCCCCGGCATCAACCAAAACAGTTTGGCCCGAGCAACGAATCTCAACAAATCAACAATTTCAAGGGCAGTGACCATTTTATCTCGTGCCGGATATGTAGAAATCAGAAGTCTGACCGGCAATAAAAAGTCTCTTTCAATCTTGCCAACAAACCTTGCCAAATCACTCATCCCCCAAATGAGCAGTATCACTGAAGATACCGAATCAGTTATTATCAAGAGTCTCGGCCCGAAAGAAGCCCAAAATTTTGGACAAAACCTGAAAACAATAAGTGTCAATCTAGATAGTCTCATCAAGCAAAGACGTAACCAGTTGGCGACAGAACCCAACTCACCAACCGAAAGGACCTGACGTGCGCGTCATTCTCGTTGTTGAACGAAAACATCTGTTCCCCGGACTCAGCCCTCAGGGCTTTTTGTCCCCCGATGCAGTGGACATGAAAAGCCTGGGCGAGCACCTGTTTTTCGCCGAGCGCGATTACATGGAAGTCAATTCACATTACAAACAAATCATCCCCTACCTCATGCTTCAACGTGGTTGGGGCGAAGATGCCAAAATTCTTTGCTACCAGCGCAAGACTAAACATACCGAAGCGCGCCTGGGCGGAAAATGGTCTGTCGGTTTTGGTGGCCACGTTGAACCCATTGACAGGCAGGAAGACTCCGACCTGATCATGACCACAGCCTTAAGAGAACTCGAAGAAGAGACCGGATTGATGCCTGGTGCCGATGCACTTAAAATGACCGGGTTCATCAATAGCGACAGCGAAGATGTATCCAGCGTGCACTTTGGTGTTGTATTCAGGGTTTCACTGGATGCCTTGCCTGGTAGTGATGAAGAAATAATGGAATTGGTCAGCAAGCAGGCTGAGCCACACCAAGCGAAGTGGGTTGCTTTAAGTGATCTGAAGGGAATGATGGGTTGTGGTAATGGACCTGAAGGCGGCGAGTTTGAGGATTGGTCTCGGATTGCTGTTGAAGGGTAATATCTAAAAAATTTCAGTCCCTGTTTGGTCATTCCGACAGGGACTGATTCTTTCTGAATTCATTAGAGAATATTCAAATAGAATCTACAATCCAAACCGCTTAATCCGCCGATACAACGTCGTACGTGACATCCCCAATCGCACCGCAGCATCAATTCGGTTGCCATTGCACTGCTCTAAAACAAAAGCGATGCGCTCACGTTCATCGGCCCTGTTAAATCCCTGAACAGCTTCCTGATTTGCGTTTCCTGAGGCTGCCTCCATGGCCAACTTTTTCTCGTTTTTGCTCTTATTAAAAGTGAGATTGGGACCCCAAACATCCAGTGCAACACCATCTTCATTATTCAGTTGCAAATGAATCTCACCACGAGTTTTCATTTGCACGTGAACCCGACGAGCAAACAGTTCCAGCTCACGGACATTGCCCGGCCAGTGATAATCCTGAAGATGTTGCAGACTGGTGGTTTCAAAGTATGAACTCAGCTCAACCGCCCGACCTGCTGCCTCACTCAAGAAGTGACGCAGCAAAACCAGAACGTCGCCATCGCGTTCTTTCAGAGCCGGTAAATTGAGATCCAAAACGCACAAACGGTAATAAAGATCTTCGCGGAACTGGCCCGCTTTGACCATCTCCGGCAGCGATGCATTGGTGGCAGCAACAATGCGAATGTCGGCAGTTTTTTCTGTGGGGTCGCCCAAGGTTTGGTAAGTGCCTTCCTGCAGAAGGCGCAGCAGTTTAGGCTGCATTTCCAACGACAACTCACCAATCTCATCAAGGAAAAGAGTGCCCCCTTCAGCCTCCCCTACAAAACCCTTGCCGTCGCGGTCAGCACCGCTAAAAGAGCCGCGAACATGACCGAACATTTCGCGTTCGAACATGGTTGCCGGCAATGTTGTTACATTCACGCTTACCAATTTATTTTCTGCGCGGTTACTGTTCATATGCAAGCGTTTGGCAATCAATTCCTTACCTGTTCCCGTTGGGCCGGAAATGAGTACCGGCTCTTCGGTTTGGGCAAACATGTCGGTCAGGTCGACGGCCTCGCGCATCTTCTGAGACTGGTGAATGATCGACTGACTGGGCTTGTAAGTATTGCGCGTTTTATTGCCCGAAACAGCCAATTGTTTGCGGTCAGCGCGTTCCTGAATGGAGCGTTGGTCGCTTACTTTTTTCAGGTCTTTTTGGCAGGAAGCGATAAGGCTTTTGGCGCCCGTGAAGATGGCGTGGTCCAGAGCTTTGGTAGCGTGTCCCCAAGCCTGCGTCAAGAGCAGGGCTGGGGGCAAAGAACTGTCGCTCCGATTGACCTGGCGCATTTTCAACTCAACAAAAGTGCTGAGGCTAAGAGATAGTTCATAGCGTGAATCGATATCTTTGAGAATGTCCACCGATTCAGTGATCAGCTCTTCGGCTTTTGTGTAGCGGCCGGCTTCGAGTTTGATCTCGGCCAAAATGCGTAAGGCCACGGCTTCTTCGAAACGGTCGCCCATGGCCTGGGCCAGCTTGATGGATTTATTGAGTTCGGCGATGGCTTCTGCGGGTTTATTCTCAGCGAAAAGGAGCTCGCCCTGACGACGGAAAAGTTCCATGACGATGTCGCCTTCCGGAGCGATGCTTTGGCCGATGGCCATGGCTCGGGAATAGAATCGTTGGGCGTCGGTGGTTTTGTTTTCGTCGCGGTAGACGTCACCCAGGAATTCCAAGGCGAGAGCTTCTTCACGCGGGTAGCCGAGGTCCTGGGCTTGTTGGTATGCGGTATGAAGGTGGCGTCGGGCGGATTTGTATTGCTGTTTCATTCGTTGCACGTTGCCCAGGGCGATGTTGGGGAACAGCATGCGGTGGGTCCAGTTGCCTTCTTTGCCTATTTTTAGGGATTTGTTTAGGGATGTTGTTGCGGCTTTTAGGTTGCCGGATTTGTAGTGGGTTACGCCTAGGTTTAACAGAACCATGGATTGTTTTCTTGGGAGATTTAGGCTTGCGAATGAATCCAAGGCCCGGGTCAGCCACAGTTCAGAAGCAGAGAAGTTTCCTAATTGTCTTTGTAATAGACCTTTATAATTGGCAGACACACCCATCGAAAAGTAATTATTTTGCAATTTAAACAAAGAAAATGAAATCTCCAAATCATCTTGGGATGCTTGAAGATTTCCGAATCTATAATAGGCAGAGCCTCTAAAACTTAGATAATCGGCAACCAACCAATCAATAGGATTATCATGCGAATCAATAAAGGCACTGCAACGTTCAATGGCTTCTTCAATCTGACCATTAAAACCAAGTAGTTTAATTTTCACTAAATATAATTTTGGAAACTCCTCCAGATCATCCGTTGACAAAAAGAAATCGGCCAATTTTTCATACTCTTTTGTCGCCAAAAGAATTCCAGCATAGAGGGAGAGTAAACGGTCACCAGAAACAACTGTTGAACCAATATCCACAATTGACCCAAGCCATGACTCTTCAATGAGGCTTTGAGCTTTTCCGTATTCTTCAAGAGTAACAAAATCACTGGCGGCATTAAAAACAGATTCAGGCACCGATGCAGAAAATAGAATGTCTTTCAACCTTATCTGTTTCCTCATTTTCCTCCCCTTTCCAAAGAAGAAGAACTGAAGACCCAAACAACTTCTCCATTTTCAATTATCGGGAATAATTGGAAATTGAGGTCGATAGGATTATAAAGGAAAACACTTTCATTAAATGGGTTGTACCCTGCATTTATCTGATCCCAAACGCTTTCGTATTCAGATTCGCCATCTGAAGATCCGCCACCGCCACTTACTATGTCCCATCCATCATCCGGATCCCCTTCCCCCCCATTATGCATCTGCGGACCAGCAGCATAAACATCAGCCCCACCAAAAACCCCACCCACAAATAAAACCATCAGCGCCACAAAC
>JAAEOA010000086.1 GCA_024223715.1 bacterium
ACAACTGGGTAGATTGCTTCCAAAACCGGGTATAGTATCGGTGCCATGTTACTAGCTTGATTATATGTTCTGAATACATGTTCTCTGTACTGAAATCGAGCATTTTCATATCCCCCTGAAAAGGCTCCATTTTATCAGTTATAATTTTGACCACGTTTTCGGAAGGGGGCAATGGTTTACCAAGCTGTTTATAATATGTTGGAAATGCCCTTAACATATCAAAACAATGCTCATTAATATCCCGGTCAGACAAGATGGTGCCGTAACCCCAGTCAAGCTGTGATCGTTCCAGCTTATGCATTGGCAATCCCCAGTGAGGAAACTTGAGCAGTCCGGTTTTCAGATCAGACTGTTCCCCGTCCAGGCGACCCCATTTTTCTGCAGCACGGACAAACCCCTCAGCAAGGATATCACCAAAAGGATGAGGATTCCCTTTGCCGTCATTACGATAGGCAATGGCGCTGACCAGTTGCTCGGCATATGCCAGCTCACCGTATTGTTTAAAATCAAGGGGGCAGTCAATCTCTTTTTCTTTTCCAAGGATACCCGTGTCCCATAGCCTTTTCAAATAAAGCTCACCCACAAACATCTCTGCTGCATTTAAACCGTACCTGTTGAGCAGATCGGCAGCCCGGCGCTGGATTAAGAGCGACTTGCCAAAATAATAAAATATGGAATTAAAACAAATGGCCTCATTACCAATACCATCCTCGTAGCGACCCCGGCACCCGGCAGTGCATCCAACACATGCCTGGGGTCTCTGGCCTATCCTGGGCTTCCCACCTGAGTATAAGACCATTGGAACGGGTGGGCTTTGGAATCCCATGGAAACGGTTTTAATTTTCAAATTTTTCAAATTAAATGAATACTTTTCTTTGAGCCACAGTCTTGATGCCATCAACCCTTTGGGATCTTTCACATGAATACTACCAGTGCCGATAACGCTGATGGCTTTAAGACCTTTCTTACCAAATACTGCACCAAAACCGCCCTGGCCAGCACCATTTCCGGCATCATGGATCAGGCAGGCCATTCGACTTAAGTTTTCACCTGCAGGACCAATGGCAAGAACCGCAGGACGCTGGGTGGTCATATCTCCTTTTTCATTGACCTTAATCCAGTCCCCGTATACCCCTTTTCCTGCCACATCCTTCCAGATGGTCTTTTGACATTCCCAGGTATCGGTTCCCCACAGATCCAAATCGTCGCATTCCCTAATCTTGACATCGTGATTTCGAATATCAATCCACACCTGGCTGTCTGCTTGACCCTGGATCGCAATACCGTCCCAGCCAGCATATTTGAGCATGGCTGAAAATCGTCCGCCAAAATTACTCCGGGTAAACCAGCCAATGGGAAGGGACTGGACGCCAATGCCTTGAATTTCTGTTCTGGCCGCACCCGAGGGCACCAATGTG
>JAAEOA010000087.1 GCA_024223715.1 bacterium
AGTATTCCTCTTCCAGTTCAGAGTTCCGCATGGCGTACTAAGACCAGAGAAAAAACGATTCCGAAACGTTGGTCGAGCATTTGAGATAGGGATTTTCTGGAGCTAATTAAAATTACGGGTTACACGACGCCCTACAACGACGGTGGCTGAAACCAAGGAGTTGGTTGAGCAAACCTACTTAAGCCAAGGTTCTTGTACCCTAGAGTCATAACGTTTTGTTAACCTGCAATTGTGGCTGGCGCGGTTTGTGCGCCAGCACAAAGTGTGACAGACGCAATTGTCGGGTTCAACTTTTTGTTAGTTGTAGTTCAACCTGAAATGTATTGCCCCACCTCTTTTTCAAGACGGTCACCAAGCCGATCTTTTTCTGTATCCAGGTCATAATCCATCTGAAGCCCCAACCAAAAATCTGCCGACATGCCGAAATACTTGGCAAAACGTAGAGCAGTATCAGCGGTTATTCGACGCTTTTCCAAAACGATTTCATTCACTCTACGCGGTGAGACACCAATGCCCTTGGCCAAGCGGGTTTGGCTCAATTCCATAGGCTCCAAAAATTCGTGACGAAGAACTTCACCTGGATGTATTGGAGATAGTTTTTTTCCACTCATTTTAAACCTCAATGGTAATCGACAATTTCAACTTCATGTGCGTCGCCGCGTTCCCAGCGAAAGCATATTCGCCACTGATCGTTGATCCGAATGCTGTATTGCCCTTTGCGTTCCCCTTTGAGGGGCTTCAGCCGATTAGAAGGCGGAACACGCAAATCAGTTAAGGTTTTTGACCGATCTAGCATTCTAAGCTTACGAAGAGCAACCTGTTGGATATCTCCTGGTAGCTTCTTGGACCGAGTTCGGTTGAAGACCTTTTCAGCCTCTTTGGATTTGAACGATCTAATCATGGCTTAAGCATATAACGAATAACGTTATGCGTCAACTGCCTTTTTTTTAAGGCCAAAAATGAATCTGATGACCTTCACCGTTCACACGTTGAAATCAGACCGATTTCAGGACTTTTCTGAAGCCGGCCCAAGTTAAACCCATGCAGGTTTTCCTTGGTTGACGGGCAACTCCTCATGCCAAATCATTCCCAATAACGTTATCCGTGGTTCGAGGGTTGGTGTTTTATCCAACTAACGTTTTGTTAACCTGCAAGTGTGGCTGGCGCGGTTTGTGCGCCAGCACAAAGTGTGACAGACGCAATTGTCAGGTTCAACTATTTGTTAGAACGGCCCCAGAAAAATGAACCGCCCCGCAACAGGGCCCTTGTTGCAACAAGGCCTACCTATAGAGGCTTTTGACCCCGCACCACGTCTGCTCTTCTGTCGCCACAATGCCTGAAACGTTGACCAAGCGGGCATTATTGAAACCCACCA
>JAAEOA010000088.1 GCA_024223715.1 bacterium
CCCGCCTCTTTGAGCCCCAGAATGTAACCAGACACTCCCCTCTGTTGGACCCGCCGCTTTGCCTCCTTTATGATCTCATGCTTAAAGTCAAAGTGGAGCGCTCCTACTGGACAGGCGGCCACGCAGGCCGGTTTCATATAATTGAGAAGCGGTGTTCTGTTGTAGCACATATGGCATTTCCTGGTGGCCCGTTTTTCAAAATCAAACCGAGGCACCTTGTAGGGGCAGGCCTGAAAGCAATAACGGCAACCGATGCACCTCTTCTCATTGATGACTACTGGTCCCTCAGGCATCTTGGTGATGGCCCTGACCGGACAAACTCCAACACAGGCCGGCTGTATGCAGTGCTGACAAGCCACGTGGCTATAGAGTTTCATAGTGCGGTTTTTGGAGTCGATGAGCAAATTGACTACCACCCAATTGTTGGCTGTGAGATCCGTCTCACGGTCGGTGATAAGTTCATCACGCTCTACTCTTAAATTGTTCCAGCGCTTGCAGGCGGACATACACCTCTTGCAGCCGATGCATCTTCCCGTATCCACCAGTTTTCCGTAGCGCTGTTTTTCGGCGTAAGCAACCCCGACAGACCCCAGTGCAGCATAAACAGGGACGCCGGCCAAAAGCTTCAGAAAGCGCCTTCTGTTTATTCTCTTCGCCCTTTTATTCATCGGTCGCTATTGTTTTACGGATCTTAATCTATAATCCAAAATAATATGGGTCATCACTGAGATCCCATCGGCTTTCGATGGACGTTAACGGGTCTGGGCATGTCATTCTTTTTGGCCGTTTCCAGAAAACCGACCAGATTCTCAGTGGGAGTGTCTTTATGATGATGGCAGGCATTACATGCATTGGGTTGCTTATCCAGGCCGCCTGCTTTCAATGTGGTCTGAGGGAACATGAATCTGAAGGTGTGGCTATGCGCGTCCCCGGCTTCACCAATACTCGCCACTCTGGGCATGTGGCAGCGGACACAGCTGCCAAAAGTGTGGATCCGGTGGACCGAGCGGTATTGTGGTGTCGTGTGGCAGGACTTGCAAAGCTGGTCTTCAAACAACCTGGTCTTGGAACGGATGACGACCAGAGGGTTGGGCACCTCTCCGACGTCTTGCAGAGCACTCTTACTTCTGTGGACGTCGTGGCAAGTGATGCAGTTCACACCTACTTTGGCGTGTTCGCTCTGCTTCCAGTCGAGATACTGCTGGTTACTGTATTTGGATTCCCCTGATGGCCAAAAGTATTCGTGATTATTAGCTGGATCAACTTCGTCGAAATATAGCCTTATGTTGCCAACTCCCTTGTAAATCTGGTATTCGACCGAATAGGCATATTTCTCTGTCATGTCCCGGCCTCTGGTGTGGCAGGAACCGCATATCTGAGCAGCTAAGGCCGGGGTGAGCCGTGACGCTTGGATAATCGTGGGAATCTCAAAACCTGGAACGGCCTCGACATGGTTGCTCCCCGGTCCATGACAGGCCTCACAGGCTACCCCCATCTCCACGAAGGTCTGCTTCTTTGGATCTACACCGGTCGCATGGCATCCAGCACACCTATTAAACCAGTCTCTTTCAACCGGCTTATCCGGGAAATAGGCCCTCCACACCCCAAGAGATACGTTGTACATGGCGGGGAGCACTATTAGATCTTGCCCTTCTTTTTTCAGATACTGCTGCCTCCATTGACTGCCCAGGGTGTAAGCCACGTCTTCTTTACTAAATGTTCTGACGTCGTTGGGTGTCTTAAAATCGCCAATATTCGCCAGTGGTTCCAACTTAACATCCCGCATCATTCTGGAATGAAGGGAAGTCTTCCACTCCAGATATGTCCTTTCGTGGCACTTTTTACAGGTTTCAGAGCCTACGAAGGTGGCACCGGCTCTATCTTTGAATTTGCCCTCGAGCTGGATCACTCTGAAGCTCAATTCCGTTTTTTTCAAAGTAATTGTTGTAACAATAACAACAATTAAAGCGAGGGCGAAAATGGTACCGATAATCAGTGGCACCTTTGGAATATTTTTAATTCCCATGTTTGCCGGTGCCGCCATTACGCACCATCTCCATTTTTATTCATTTCTTCCGTCTCAAACTCTATAAAGCTCCGGGTCAATGCCGCCATTGCGTGATAAAAGGGTAGCTCCGCCTCTTGTAATACTTGCTCGCAAAAGGATGGGATCCAGCGGGTCAGGTGCTCTTCAATGAATTTCTTTTCGACCTGCCGGCACGCAGTGGCCTTGTCCGCATCGGCCTCCTTCCAAGCCTGTTCTTCTCGAAGGGTGAGCTGCTGCATGAACTCAAATTCCACACTGATGTGGTCTGGAAGCCCCTTGAAATCTTCAATATAATCAAGCCCTGTAGACTCGATAAATTTTTTAACTTCGGCGGTCGATTTTCCCCATAAATTACCCCATTGGCCGTCATCCCTTTGGTGATGGACTGACTCATGGGGAGAGATATGTTTTCCAGGACCCAAAAAAAGCCGGGTATATTCCACTGCAAGGACTTCGAGAAGCTCCTTTTCGGGTTTAAGAAGAAATTCTCTCTTCACATCAAACCCAAGGTCAGCCAAGACCCCCAAAAACTGGGGGTCTTTTATCTGCTGAAGGAGATCTGAAGTCACCTCTTGACGGTAGAGTGTGGCCAGCAGGCCGTAGATATCGCTCCTGTTCTTGGCCACGGCTCTCTTATCCTCCTTTCCAATCGTACTCAATTTGATCTCCTTTTTCGGTTACGCTTTGGTCACCTTGACAACCGTGTCCATCCAGCTCTGCTGTCCGCTGACCGGATCCGGGCGGTTCGGAATGATCCAGTTGGGATGCACGCCATAGGTGTTCCAGTTCTTGAGTTTGAGATCCGGGTCGTTGTCTCCGGCCAACGGAGCCTTCTTGCCGGAAGCATATCGCCCATACTCCCAGTGACCTAGGTGATGCGAGATGGCAATGACACCCGGCACCACCGCTTCTGTAACGTTGGCTTTGGTTGTAATCTCGCCGATCTCGGACTTGACCTTGATCTTGTCACCGGTTTTGATCCCCAGACGCTTGGCCGTCTTGGAGTTAATCATGCCCGGGTTGTCATTATAGATCTCGGTGAGCCATTTGCAGTTGGCCGAGCGGGAGTGAATGTGAACCGCCACCTTGTATGTGGTCAGGATCAGCTCATCGGAACTCATCTTCTCATGCGACGGAATGGGCATATATGTCGGAAGGGGCGGAATCTTTTTGGCTTCCAACAGCTCGGAATACACCTCAAAGTATCCGGATTTGTTGAGCTTATCCGGCTTGAACCCCGCGTATGCCTTATCGCCGATCTTCTGGCCCACATACGCCTTGTAGGCGCTTTTGGTTTTAGTGTAGCCTTTTTCTTTGGCTTCGGCTTCGCTTGCGACTTTGGCCTTTTTCCAGTTCCAGTAAACGCCGGTGGCTTCGTCCAGAACGACGCCCTCTTTTTTGAGATCGTCGGCGCTTACCTCTTTTTTGTACATGTAGTACTTTGGTTTGGCGTTGGGATCATGCCAGACACCGTGTTTCTTCATGTATTCGAACCCACCGGCTTCCTTGACACCCGGGGTCATTTCGCATGACTTCTTGACAAATTCTTCGGCAGAGTTGAAACCTAATGGAAATCCCATTCTTTCAGCCATCTCGCATACAACGTCCTTGAAATCTCGGCTTTCCCCCAATGGTTTTACAAAGGGCTGACGGATGTAATACTCGGGAACCTGAATCGGCGATACCATGTCTTCCCAGTCCCACCACTCCAGATAGGACGGATTGGGCAGAATGAGGTCTGCCAAAGCCGTTGACTCGTCATAGTAAGCGTTGACAGCGACGGTGAAAGGAATGAGACTTTCATCTTTTAAAATGTCGATGTTTTCCTGGCACTCGCCATTGGCGTAGACCGGTGTATAACAGTACCACATGTAAATTTCCGGTCGCCCGGCACTGCCGTCTTTAATCACCTTGAGAATCTGGTGGTTGGCATGGTGGGTCGGAAAGGCGATTTCACCCTTGAACCCATCGACAATTTTAAGCTTTTTGGACTTGGGCTTTTTCTTGGGGCCCTTGGGGTACTTCCATTTGGCGCCCGCGGGTCTGCAACGGCCGCCCGGGTTGTCAATGTTTCCTGTAATAGCGGCCAGCATCTGCACAGCCCGCTCGGTATCGGTACCGTTGTAATGAGCCACAGCACCCCTGTAGCTGATCACGCAGGCCGGTTTTGTTTTGGCGAATTCCAGGGCAATGGACTTGATCTTGGCTGCCGGAACACCGCTGATCTTTTCTGCCCACTCCGGCGTGTACTGGGCCAGGTGTTTCTTTAAAGCAGCCACTTTTTGATCTGTGCTGGCGTCGCGACCTTTGGTGGCTTTGATAAACTTAAAGAAATCTTTGTCATAGAGCCCGGCATTCATGATCTCTCGGCACATGGCCAAAACGACCGCACCGTCGGTACCGGGCTTTACAGGCACCCACTCCGTGGATTTTGCTGCAGTGTTAGAAATCCTGACGTCAAATGTAATCAGTTTCACTTTCCTGCTTGCCACAGCATCAATCAGTCTTTGGCCCACAGGAATGCCGTTGGTGTGGGCTGCCATGCAGTTGCCGCCGAAATTGAGAACATATTTGGTGTTGTCAAAATCCCAGTTGTCGTAGTGTTTACCC
>JAAEOA010000089.1 GCA_024223715.1 bacterium
AATTCTGAGCAAAATACTGGTTAATATCCCTGGCAAACTCAAAATCGTCGTCCTGAGCCAGACGATTCAGATCTCTTAGCTGTCTGAGACTTGAGTGAACGTCAACTGCAATTTTGTGAATGGATTTCGTTCGTTTGTCTGCAGATTCTCCCCAGAGATCATGAAACAGGATAGCCATTTCCTTTGAAGACATTGCCCGGAGTTCAACCAGAGTGTGGCCTGTTTTAACCAGCCGCATGATGGCAGCAAGAGAAATCCTGTGCTTGGCTGCATCCATTACCTGAGATCCAACCAGTTCAGCGTTTGCACCAGGCAGATCTATCCCTGGAATGCCGGCAAACATTGAAATGGGTCCCAAGCCCCAAATGGCGGATGAATAGTCTTTCAGCCAGGGCCACCACACCCCTCCCTATGCACGGGGTCAAATCCCCTGTTGACCAGATATGTTGAAAAAGCACTCATGGCCATTTTACTCTGCCCCTCTATTTTTTGAGAAATTCGTTTGAGCCAGTAGAGTTCCTGCTGAGCCAGAAGGGATCTGGCCTGGGTGTCACCCGGGTTGTTTCTAAGTATATTCCGAAGCAATACTATGGCATCCAGGCGCTGGGTCTGGGATGTGGTCTGGTATACATCAGCCTGGGTAACGGTTTTGAGTATATCCTGGGTTCGAGTTCGACCGGCAAGGTATCCTAATGGATCTCCCTTAATGGTGGCCCGTTCAAACAGGAGTCTTTGTTTATTGGTGGGGCCGGGCCGTAGCCGTTCGGTAAAGGCTTTTTGTTCAAGAACGGTAGCATCTGCAATTTTAGCTTTGGCAGTCAATAGTAGTTCCAGGGTTTTATCCAACCGATTTTTGCCTGTCAGATCCTTGATCAGTCGGGGTAATTGGTCTTGTTCATGCCAGGCGGCATAGTCATACATAAACAGCGGCAGCAGCATGTGTTCCTGATCCAGACGTTTCATTTCATTGACCAGTGCGGGTCTTGCGGATCCTGATTTTTTGTTCTGCGCTTCTGCCCTGGAATATATGGAGGTATGCTGTTTAATGATTTTATCGATAAGATCTTTCTGGAAATCGGTCCATTGTCGAATACCCTGAGCCAGTTCTTTGCTCAT
>JAAEOA010000090.1 GCA_024223715.1 bacterium
ATTTGGATCATGTGAGTCGCTGTTTTGTACATATATCCAACTCTATTAGTTGGCGGGCGATTACGGGAGATGCACCGCCGACTATTCCACCTACGGCTCGGCAGTATACGGATGCTGGATTGCCTTGGTTTGATCATTATCGGCCTGAGGCTGAGGTTGTTGGTGGGAGTGACAAGTTAGCTAAATTGAAGTCGGTTTTGAATTTTGGGAAAGGGAAAGGGGAGAATCCTTTGCCAGAGAATGAAAGTGTTGAATTGGAGGAGAATCAGGTTTTGGATAGTGCCGGTGGGGGTACGGGTAAACGGATTGATCTTTGAAGAATTGGCTTGAAAGCTATACTTTTAAATTCTCCTAATTCAGGGGGAGCTTACGAATCGTTAGCTGCCCCGTCAAACGGACTTTCAAAAGGCGAGTTTTTGCCATCCTGAACCTGTGTCCCTACCATTTAATCCATCCGCCACAAATATCGGTCGGATCGTTTGAGGTGTATGCGGTATTCCGAAAATTGGCGGCCGTGATTTCGCTGTAACCGGAAATTTTCAGCCATATCTGCTGATAGTGTGCCGAGTGTGGTGCCAACCGGACAGACCAATCCCCGGAACGAACTCAGAAGGCTGCGTCGACTTGTTATGCAGCGTCGCGATGATACCGATGATGCAAGCCACCAAGCACAGGCTCACTGATGAGCGGGCCGGCATCGCAAGTCTGGATGGGACGCGAAAACGGCGTATCCTTCTCAAGACCTAAGTGTGTTCGCGACCCATGGTAGTACGCCAGATACTCCTTCAGGACTCGTCGCAGGTGCCTATCGTTGAGCACGATGATGTGGTCCAAGCATTCTCGCCTGATTGATCCAATGACCCGTTCGCAGTATCCATTCTGCCAAGGTGACCGGCGCGATATCACGACTGGCTCTATCCCAAGATTCTCAATTGTATCGATGGTTTTTTGACCGTAGATCCCGTCTCGATCCCGGATCAAATATCGCGGTGCCGAGTCGAACGGAAACGCTTGGGTCAATTGCATGCTCGTCCATTCTGCCGTTGGATTTGTCGTGATGTTGAAGTGGATGACTCGTCGCCGTTCGAGAGACAGGATCACGAAGACAAAGAGTGTTCTAAATGTCGCCGTGTGAACCGTCAAGAAATCGACAGCGACCATATCGGACATGTGATTCCGGATAAATGTCCGCCAGGTTTGGGCAGACGGCCCTGGATTTCTAACCATATATTTGGCGATGGTAGTCTCGCAGATGTCGTAGCCAAGTTTAAGTAACTCACCGTGTATGCGGGGCGCACCCCAGAGTCGATTTTCTGAGGACATCTTTCGTATGAGACCGCGAATCTCGACCGACACTTTTGGCCGCCCTCGAATTGAGCGGCACCGCCATCTCCAGTATAACCGCCAACCAGACCGATGCCAGCGGACCACCGTATCTGGCTGGACAATGGTCAGGTGTTGTCGCCAGTTGGGCAGAAAACGGGATAACAAAGCCCAAAGAGCCCGGTCATTTGGCTTCAGTCTTGGTCTCTTGGCATTTCGCTGGAGGACGTCGAGTTGATGACGAAGGGCGATGTTCTCAAGAACAATCGAATGTCTGGATTTGAAGGACGAAAGCAGGATATTCAGGAGGTATATTAGCATAATTCTATGTATCGTCAGAAGTAGCTAAGTCGTTAGATATCAATGTGGACGGATTAAATGGTATGCACAGACTAATAGCTGTGTTCTCAAGAACCAATGACTGTCGGGATTTGAATGACGAGAGCAGGAAATTCAGGAAATGACGTGCGGCCGAATTCCGTCAGCTAAAAGACGTTGAAGGCTTGTTTCCCAACTCTATCAGTTGATGTACCCCAAAGACCGCAATTGTTTGCGAATCTCTTCATCAACCTTTGCGTCCCGTTCACCGGCTGGTCCGTCCGCAGGGCGTAAAGGCATGTAGGTTTCCACCCGATGCTCCTCCATGCGGTTCACTCTTATTTTACCCTGGTTAGTTAATCCGGAACTCATGATATTGCCCGGCATGTCTGCTGCCGGCGGTAGGCCCATCAGAGCCAGCATGGTGGGGCAAATATCCAGTAATTCGAGGTAATCAAAAGACTTACCGGCTTCATAAAGCGGGCTGCGCACCAGGAAAACCCCCCACTCGCTATGTTCAGCGCTTCCTTTGTCCCCAGTGTCACGAGGACCGTAAAAACCGTGGTCTGAAGTGATGATGGTTTGTCGGTCGGCAGGGAACCAACTGAGCACTTCACCGGTGACCTTGTCAGACCAGTCGTAGTACTTTTCAACCACTTCGCCGAAAGTTGCCAGGTCTTCATCGGTATGCCGGTAGTTTCCTTTTTCCGGTGTGTAGTAGTTATAAAAATAATGACTGATCATATCTGGGCCACGCAGATAAAAAAAGAACAGGTCATAAGAATCGCCTTTGGCCAACTCGCGATTAATAGCCAGATAGGTTAGATCTCCTGCCAAAACTGAAGATAGCCGGTCTATTTGTTGAGGATACTTTTCCCGGACGGAAGCTACTTTATCCGAAGGTATAAACATGGCCAATTGTTCGTCGGTAATATCTTCGGCATCAACCCTCAGAGAAACAGCAAATTCGGCCAGGGAATCAGGATAACACAAACCGGCCAAAGGCTTGTCACGATTACTGCCATACGGAACATAATCGCTCACCATAACTCCGTTAATGGGCCGGGCCGGATAGGTAGTCCACATACCCACCAAGCAGGTTGAGCGATTGGCGGCACC
Organism: bacterium; assembly: GCA_024223715.1. GTDB lineage: Bacteria > Krumholzibacteriota > Krumholzibacteriia > LZORAL124-64-63 > LZORAL124-64-63 > LZORAL124-64-63. The sequence continues at coordinate 2,761 of JAAEOA010000090.1, forward strand.
CAGAATATCCCAAATAGCCGGTGCGAACCAGGCACTGCCCTGAACCGGTTTCTGGCTGGAGCCTTTGACAAAATTAGCAACCCCATGAACCGAAGGCTCAACACCGGTGCAGATGCTGGCCCAAAGCAGAGGTGATTTTTCCAGAGGGTAAAAAGTCCGCATGCGGCCGTAAGTGGATTCTTCTTTGAACTTGGCAAGGTGCGGTAAACGACCTTCGTCCAGCATGGGTTGCAGCAGACGCCAATCGGCGGAGTCCAGGCCAATGACCAGGAGTTTATTGGCGCTGGTATCAAGAGGGAGTTCTTCTTTGGAGCAGCCGGCAGCCAATGCAAAAAAAATTATGAGGGCTGACAAAATAATTGATTTGGATGAAATTGGCATTGATTCATTCCGGTCCGGGAAGAGGAAAATCCCTGTTTTTACTTGAAAATGGAAGACGGTTTTTTCCGCATTCTCTACTACCACCACTGAATCAAACAGAAACCTTCAAAACATCCTTAACCAATAACCCGGTTACCATGGAAAAAACCATAAAAGCCACCAGCCAATTCAATTCAAATCCAAGATAACGAACCTCACGAACCGGCCACTGAATAGCCAACCCAGCCATCCCTTCGCTGTTCCGCAAATCTGGCGATGCAGGGTACAGCATCACTCCCAGCAATGAGTCCTGAGTTTCCCGATGCAGCCCGGACAAACGCCTCTCCGCGTTCAATTTAGCTTGGCCCATCAGCTTCTTACCTTGGTAAAATTCCAACTCATATTCGCCCGCATCCAAAATGCCAAACCGCCAGGAAACCGTCCGTTTCCTCTGGTTGCGCACAGGCCCGGCTTTGACCACCAAACCGGCAGGCAATCTCACATCCAGGTCTTGAACAGAGGTTTCAGTATCGTCATCGGCCTGAACCGTCACCACAACCTCTTCCCCCACTTTCAATGGACGGTATCCGAACCGTCCCTCCAGTTGCCCAAGGGTAAAAATCATGGGAAGAGTTAGCGCCACCAAAGCAGGCAAAGTCAAAAACAAATATCGAAAATTGGTCTTGGCTAAATCGCCTTGAATGCGAGCCAGAATTCCCAGGTGATCCTGATACAAACCCATTTCATAGATGTGTCCAAAAAGCTGGTCCCGGGTGTGGGTCAGTTTGTCCTGTTGGGTCACAGCCTTAAACAACAACAAAGCCCAAACCGCCGTCAGAGCACTGATAAAAATCATTCCCAAAGCCGGCACCGAGGCAAACGGAGCCAACAGCAGATCGAAGACCCAGGTGAAAAATCCGTTAATAACTCGCACCACTTGAATCATGAAATATAGCCCAGGCCCTGCATGCGTTTTCTGATTTCCTCTTCGCTTTCGCCGCTTTCTTCAAACTTGCTGATTTCCCTTTCAAGTACATGCTTCACAAATTCTTCAGGTGAGGAATACCCGGCTATGGCCGAATATTTTTTAACCTTTTCCAACAATTCCTTATCAACTTTAATTTTGCTTCCGCCAAACATCAGCGGTCTCCTTTCGTACTGGGGGAAAATAAATTTCCCCCTACCATTTCTTCGGGTATTTCAACACCAAAGAGATTCAAAATTGTGGGCGCCATATCCACTAAAGAAGGATCATTTCTTTTAATGGGACGATTAACCATCAGAATTCCGGGCACTTCGTCCGCAGCAATGCAATGATCGGCACTCCATTTTAACACATTATCCATAAAAACGGTGTCCGTCACTTTTCCCAGAGCCGATTCGTTACTGCCGCGCCATCCTCGTTGGTAACCGACAATAATATCTGGCCCCGCATCGCGCAGAGGGCCGTGATAAACCTGATCTGCCCGGTCAGCAACCTTAATGGCCTGTAATCCCAGGTCTGGGTCGATCACCGCTTCCAGTTTCGATTTCAACTCGGTAAGCAGGGCATCTTTTTCATCTGGATCAACAATTCCGTCGCGTTCGCGGCCTTGCAGGTTGATGTACAACCCGTTAATACCCACCGCATAAGCCCGGGTCCGGGACCAATCGATTCCCTGAAGCATATCGGTATCGGACAAATTGTTTTCATTTTCCAGATACAGATAGCCGTTCTGGTGCAGCCAGGTATTTGTATTAAAAGCTCGTCGCCAGGGAGCAAAACCATGGTCACTCATGACCATGATAATTGTATCATCGGAAACTTTTTCCATGACTCCGCCAAACGCCTGGTCCAGCTCGGCATAGACCTGGGCAATGCGATCTGCGTGCTGGCTGTCGGCCTCATCGTGAGTGGGAGAATCGACATCCATATTTCGCCAGACCATATGGCAGGTCTGGTCAGGTGAATTGAAGTAGAAGAACAGAAGGCCTTCATCCAGATCTGAGAATCGATCCAGTTCGGCATCCAGCTGCTGCTTTCTTTCAGAAAGAACAAGGCTGCTTTGCTGAACATAATCGTCATCGCTGAGGAAGTCATTTTCCAGGCCACTGGTATCGTCCGGCAAACCCTGGGTATAAAAATAGCCCGTATTGTTGGCAATTTCCCGGCTGTAAGACTCTGGTGTACTAATGGGCATGACCGGGTTTTTAGGATCGATTTGCACCGGTGAGGCATACAATCGCAAAACCGGGTCGGTTTCCATAAGATAAAACCGGCAGGTCCCGCTAACCTTCTGTATGTAGGGAATCATTTCGAACTCAACAGTAATCCAGTCGCTCCATTGACCTTGATTCAAAACCAGCTCCGTAGATCCGACCTTTAACCAGGCAGCATGAGATTTTCGGTCCACCCTTCCTTCTATGGGAACGGTGGTTTCGGGGTCACCTTCACGGAAGGAATTGCGCGGTCCCAGGAGATCAGCTCTGAATGTTCCACCATCGAGCCAAACCGAAACCACACGCCCACCACCCAGGTCCCGCTTCACCGGCGGGTCGTCGGTAATGAGAGTGCTAATACCATAATTTCCGGTAATATCTGGAGTGCCCATGCCAGACAAACTTCGGGCCTCGCACTCCACAGGAGGGAAGTTGGCAGGAACACGGAAAATGGTCGCGTCAATGCCTGCTTCACTCAGGATTTCCCAAAAAGCTGTGCCCTGCCGAAGGTTATGAATGTTGGCGGACTCCCGGGGAATTTTCCATTTGCCGAATTGCCAGAACCGGGTGGCACCTTTGGCTTCACTGGTCGATGAAGTGGGCTGCATTGTTTGTGGGTCCCGGTGAATGAAGTCAAAAATACCATGGCCACCCGGATCGCGTCCGGTAATAAAATTGCTCCATGCCACGGGCGATTGCGGGGGAGTTGATGTGCCAAAAGGGGTCAGCTGACCACCTTCGGCCAGAAACTTGTCAAAATTGGGCATCAAGCCCTGACTGCGGAATTCATCAAGCAGAATGGGATCCATGCCATCGAACCCAAGAACCAAAACTTTTGTGCCAGCCAAAATGGTTGCGGGGGCAACTATATTTATTAAACACACACACACAACAACTCGAAGAAAAACCCCGCCCATTATGCTCCTTCCTTTCGATTAAAAATGCTGCACCCAGTCATATGCGCAGGAGCATCAACACCCAACAAATCCAGGACTGTCGGCGCCATATCCAACAATGCAGGTTTAGCAACTTCAAACGGCCGCGAACTGAACAAAACCCCAGGCACCTGACGCGGATCCATGCAATGATCGCCAGACCAACTGCGTGTATTGTCGCTAATCACTTCGCCGGAAACCGCCCCTACCGCAGCGTCCCAGTCAGCACGATATCCCGGTTTGAATCCGACAATAACATCGGGGCCATTGCTCTTATACGGGCCATGATAAATCTCATCACAGTCCCATAATTCGGTGATCGCTTCTCCACGGGTTCCATCGGGCATACCGCGCAAAGCATCGATCAGTTCCCGTTTCAACGCCGTTGCATTGGCAGGCTCCACACACCCTTGCTTTTCCCGCCCTTTGATGTTCAGAAAGAATCCCGCCAATCCGTTGGTGTAAGCCCGGGTCCTTGGCCAGTCGATGTCTGCAACTTCGTAGCGTTTGCCCTCAGGGATTTCTGGCAACGGCCCGTTATCGGGATCATTTTTCAGGAACAAATAACCATGATCACGGAACCAACTGTTCAGATTCACGCCACGCTGAAAAGTTTTGAAACCATGATCGCTGACCACCAGCAAAACATCGTTTTTTCCCAACTTGTCCAGAGTTTCCCCCACCAGAGCATCGGCTTTCCGGTACAAGTCGGGAATTACATTTTTATGCTTCTGAATGTCTTTGCCTTTATTCGCGGGGTGGTCTTCATCAAGATACCGAAAGAACATGTGCTGAATGCGATCCGTTGCATCAAACACACAGGAAATAACACCTTCAGGCTGGCGCTTCAGCGCATGGAAAAACTGCGTGCAGCGCTCATCGTGAATGGACCAGGCCTGATCCAGAAAAGCCTGTTCGTCGATGACCCGCTCGTTCAAAGCCCAGGTATCTTCAGCTAAACCCAGTGTGGCAAACCTCCCCTGCAGGCGGGAGTAGGCCATTGCCAGATGAGGTGGATTGCTTATGGGCATGGCCGGGTTGCGTGGATCAATGTGAACCGGGGTTATGTAAAAAGAGAATCCCGGTTCAAATGAAGTAATTCTAACCTTGCAAATGCCGTGGGCTTTACCCGAACCGGAACCAAAAACCACCGGAATCCAGGGAGAGTACTCATTGGCACAAATGGTGAATTTCTCATCCCCCAAATGGAACAACGCCTGTTGTTTTTCAAAGTCAACTTCGGCACTGACCGGAAGAGTCATGCAACCGGAACCATCCGGCAAATCCGGGCCGGTCAGCACGCTGGTAAAAACGCCTGGCGAACTTTCTTTCAAATGCAGGCGCACACCACCAGTGGTGCGGGTTTCCGGAGAATGAGCCTTGACCGAAGTGTAATGCGAAAACGTACCCTGGGTGCCTCGCAAATCAGGCACGCACATGGCCGAGAGCATTTTGCCGCCAAATTTGTCGGGAGGGAAGGTGATGGGGACCCGCAGGATTGTGCTGGCCAGGCCGGTTTCAGCACAGGTTTTCCAGAAGGGTTTGCTGCGGCGCAGAAGTTCAAAACTTGATCCCCCACCCGGAAGATTAATAGGGCCAAGTTTCCGAGCCGGACGCTTGTGCAATTTAGTGGACGAGAGAACGGGCAAATGAGTCACCAGATCGCGGCTCAGGAAATCAAAGATATTGTGACCCGAAGCATCCACACCCGTTGCAAAAGTGGACCAACCCACCGGAGACATGGCCGGGAACGTGGTTTGCAAAGGACGGTAAGTTCCTGTTGTTTTCATTGAAGTTAAATGAGGCAGATCACCTGCATCCATCATCTGTCGGCAAATGACCGGATCGAATCCATCGAGGCCCAGAACGACGACCCGCTTGGCTGCTCCAGTCTGGCGTTTGCCTCGTCCGCGTAAAGACCGCAGGAAAACCCGCACCGGCCAGGCCAGAATGGCTACAAAAGCCAGAAGAATTCCTGCCAGAGCAAACAGGAAGCTACCGCCTAATGCAAAGCCGGCCCCGGGGCCAATATAGGCCAGCGGAGCGGATATCATTGTCGAGACGGTCATGCAATCTGGCATTGTTTGGAAGGTTCCTGTTATTGGATTTTGGAATTTGGAGCAGAAATTTGTTTTCGCTTCCTGACTTACCAGTCTTAATGATAGCCGAAAGCGACTGTTAAGCCAACCACCATAACACAATATTGCAAGCGATCTATCAGGGAAATTTTCTGCCGTAGCGCTAACCAATAGATTATTTGTTAGAATTTCCTTTTCCTCAAAACAAATGTATTTGAGTCCACTTTATAAGGAGTGTCCTCCCCAATAAATTACAAGGAGATGCGGATATGTCAGCCCCAAAAACAATCAAACCTAATTCTTACTATCTGATTCTGGTCCTAACCTTCTGTATTTTGGCAAAAGGGGCCTTGGCTGACGATTTCGGGGGCGATGATGTCAAGTCCATATTGATGACCACATGAGCAATGTTAGCCTGGATATCGCCTCCAACGGGGACATTTACGCCGCAATGCAAATGGGAACCCAGCCGGTGAGTCGGTCTAATCCCCACCACCTGAGCCATTCATTATTTCTTCCAATTTTCCTTTCAACTCATTCAAGGAAAATGGTTTTTGGATAAAACCAGCAGGGCCATCACCCTCTAAATGCTGAACGGCTTCAAGCTCGCTATAACCACTGCAGAGAATAACCAGAGCGCCGGAATGAAGGCTACGGATTTCTTTCATGGCTTCTTTCCCGTCCAGATCCGGCATGGAAAGATCGAGTAATACGCAAGCAATCTCGTCGGCATGTTTCCGATACAATTCCACAGCTTCGCGTCCATTGGCAGCCTCAATAACACGAAACCCCATTTGTTCAAGCATCTGTTTTCCCACAGCACGGACCACATCTTCGTCATCGGCCAGCAAGACGGTGCCATCAGCCAGCCAATCGGTGTCACCATTGGTGGATCGTGATATTTCTGGAATGTCTTTGGCCATAAATTCATTCGCTGGAAAAAGAATTCTGAAAGTTGTTCCACTATCAACTTCGCTGGAAATCTTGATCGCCCCATTGTGACCACGCACGATGCCCTGAACCGCAGACATACCCAAACCGCGCCCAGTGAACTTTGTCGTATAAAAGGGATCGAAAACCTTCTCAAGAGTTTCAGCAGACATTCCGCAACCCGTGTCAATGACTTCAAAATAGATGTAGAGACCTTCGGGCATCTGTTCACTCAGCGTTGGGCTCAAAGCGGCATTGGCCTTGTCCAGATAGGAATGATCGCATTCCATCATTCCGGTTGTCAGCGTAATGACCCCACTTTCTCTCCCAATCGCCTCTGAGGCGTTTGTAATCAGATTTAAAAGAATCTGGCGAATCTGGGTTGCATCGCCATCGAAGGCAGGCAATTGTTTGGCAAAATTATATTTGAGAACAACTTTTTTTGAGATCCCCACTTCCAGCAAGTCCATCATCTCCTCGATTAGACTTCCGGCATCAATCGGCTCAACAACGAACCTGCCCTTGCCCGAATAGGCAAGCATCTGGTTGGCCAATTCTGCCGCCCGTCTGGAAACATCTTCAATTTTTTTGATATGGGCCTGAGCTGGCGACTGGGGTGACAAACCATGGCTGGCCAATTCTGCATTGCCCAAAATGGCCATCAGCAGATTGTTGAAGTCGTGAGCGATTCCCCCTGCCAGCACGCCCAGACTTTCAAGTTTTTGCGCATGCTGCACTTGCCGTTCCAGGAGCTGGTTTTCCTCTTCCGTACGTCTGCGGTGGGTAATATCTCGCAAAGCCGTCATCCGAATGGTGCGACCGCCTATGCGACTCACTCGTGCCTGAATTTCACAGGGAAATGAGGTGCCGTTTTTGCGAAGACCGATTGTTTCGTATGATTTTTCATAACCGGATAACATGAAAGTTTTCACAAGCTCCCGGTCTTCAGGCACGATCCAGTCGGTTCCTCTCCTGCCAACAGCCTCGGCATGAGTATAGCCAAATATCTGTTCGGCAGTCTGGTTCTGGTCTACGCAGATACCATTCTCCGAAAGGAAAATGGCTTCAAATGATGCACTGGACAATGCCTGTAATCGGGTTTCCGAACTCTGCAAATCATTTTCCGCCTGTTTGCGAAGAGCCACACTGTTGGCTATGCGCCAGGCAGCAAAAAATACTATCGACAACACCGCAACCAGAATAGCAAACACTGACCGCATATGTTCAGCACGTGAGGCATAGAGGGCATCGGTTGGAACAAAGGAAATCGCTTTCCAAAAGAACTCATGCCCTCCCACATAGCTTGGGCTGGACAGCGGGAAATGACCTAGCCCATTTCTGGCTTTTTGCCCCGCCAGTAGCGGGTACACGGTCCTGAAGGTGAAAAGACCCGCGGCTGTTTCAAATTGGCCCAACTCTTGGGAAAAAATCGTTTCCCAGGCATCAGGAAAATCCTTTGCGAATGTCTGTTCCTTCCGAGCTTCATACATGAAACCCCACTCATCTTCAGGAATCGGGCCGTCCAGCCAATAGCCATCAGAGTTAAGTAACATGGCCTGACTGCCAAGAGCAGGGTCATACCTGGTTCGAAAACCCTCAAGCAACGTTTCTGCCAGGTAATTGAGAATTACCACTCCCTTTTTATTCCTCTTTGCATCAAAAACTGGTGTGGCAAAGCGCATCATTGGTTTGGGAGGATCTTCAACTTGGCCATGTTCGATATTCAGGTCCAGCGGAGAGACAAACACTTCACCTTGGTTGAGTGTGAACGATTCGGAAAAATAGTAGCGGTTTTTTTTGTTCTGCAGTTTTTCTGTGGGGACGGCGGCAGGTTTCCCATTATTATAGTTCACCCTTACGACTTCCATACCATTTTCATCTATCAGGCGTATTTGATCGTATAAACCACGGTAAATTGAAATATTGAGATATTCCGTGTTTAGTGCGGAACGAACTGTGGGAACCATCTCGCCATCGTCATCCCAAAACGACTTTATTTCGTTTTGGTTGGCCAGGATCAATAGATCTGAAGAGACTCCCCTAACATCGTGGTCTAAATCCAGCGCTTGGATCCAAAGAGAGTGTTGTTGATCGCCACGAAGGGTCGCCATCCGGGCATTCTCATTCGCAAACATTATCAGGGTTGCAACAGCCAGGATCAGGAGAAACACGGGCAGAAAAATAACCAGCGTCCCCTTGACAACCTTTTGACGGCCCAAGGGCTCACTACTGAAAAGGTTCTTTTCTGATTCCCTGATTTGGTTTGACATAGCCTTTTTCACTTTGAATACCGATTAAAAGAACAATAGCTACAACGTACCATTATTTTATCAATAGGTCAGGTCTTTTTAGCATTGCACAAGGGCGAAACCATTCTCTATGGTTTCCTGCCAGCTGGTTATGGTGTTTCACCATGGCTGGTTTTCCTGCCGGAAACAGCCGTCCTCTATTTATCAGGACGATTGTTTAATTCTCCAACCAAGATTCAATCCCGCTGAAAGTGGCTTTACTTCCTGTCCGGAAAATTCATAAACCGGTGGGACAACCCACTCCTGTTTTTCCAAAGTTATTTGCCCATTGTTTCGCGGAAGACCGTAAAAATCGGCACCATAGAAGGAAGCAAATCCTTCCAACTTGTCCAACGCACCAGCTTGCTCAAAAACCTCGGCATAAAATTCCATTGCAGCATGAGCAGTATAAATTCCAGCACACCCACATCCATTTTCCTTATTGGAAAGGGTGTGAGGGGCGCTATCGGTACCCAGAAAAAACTTGCCGCTACCGGACGTTGCTGCTCGAACCAACGCCTCCCTGTGCTTTTCACGTTTCAAAATAGGCAGACAAAACATATGTGGATTAATGCCCCCGGCAAATATGGCATTCCGACTGAAAAGCAAATGATGAGCGGTTAGAGTAGCCGCCACATTCCGGGAGGCCTGCTCAACAAATTCCACACCCTCGGCTGTTGTCAAATGTTCAAGAACTACTTTCAATTTTGGATGGCGCGCGAGTAATGGGCGCAGGGTAGTCTCAATATAAACTGCTTCCCGGTCAAAAACATCCACACCCGGATCCGTCACTTCACCGTG
>JAAEOA010000091.1 GCA_024223715.1 bacterium
GCTTATTGGGGAAGCCATTGAAGCGCAAAAAGCATTCAATACCGGGTTCTTTTGCCGCTTGGTGCCCGAGAATGAATTGCTGGCCACCGCCGAGGGTATTCTTGAACAGATGAGCTATGGCGGGCCCAGGGCTTTGCGGGGAAATCGTCGGATTTTAAATTTACTGGAGGAGACTGAAGTTTTGCCTGAGGAGTCACTCCTGGAAATTGCCAGGTTGAGGCATGAGGCATGGTCAGGGGCGGAATTTGAGAAGGCTCGCGATGCTTTTATAAACCGGAAGCCTTCCCCGTTTCGCTAGAAAGCTCAAGGTCTTACATTCTTCGCGGAACAACTAAAAATTAAACCGATCCATGAATTCGAATACCCATTCACCATCCCGGGCTTTGGCCACCTCAAATCGCAATTGCATACGGTCAATGTTCATATGAATACCCCCGCCCCAGCTTTGCAAAGCCTTCTGCGGATCGGTTCCGTAAAACCAGGTGTCGCCAGCATCACCAAAGGCATGCAGGCCCAGGCCAACCATCTCGCCACGAGGTGAAATGGGCAACATGAATAGCGGTATACGGTATTCAGCGGACAGTAAATAGCCCTCATCTCCTTCTAAACTGGCAAATTGATACCCTCGAATGGTTTCGGGCCCACCAAAGAAAAGCAGGTTGTCGAGTTGGGTTCGGCCTGAGGTTTGGCGGCCCCAGGCACGCATGGCAAGCACGTGTTTGCCCAAAGGCAGAGGAACAAAGAAACGCAAATCTGCTGCGGTTTCTGTGTAGGAGCTGAAACCGTCGCCCGACCAATGTTTGGCACTCAGTGAGGCCAAAATCCCCTGGGCTGGGTACCAAGGGTTGCTACGGCTGTCAAATTCAAGAACCACTCGAGGGGCAAATTGCTCCAAAGAATCTGAAGCGTAGAAAACCGGATTTCCGGAAATGGGATCATCCCAATAGTATTCGTTTCGATAATCGGAAAGACCATAGCTGATACCGCTGGTGAAAGTCAGGTCGTTCCAGAAATTCCAGCTGAGTTGGGCATCAAGTCGACCCAATCGTTGCCGGGTGGGTCGGAAAACGAAGTTGGAGTTTTCAGCAAGAAGGCCCAGTTTGATGTCCAACCCACGAACACCCATAAGCCAGGGATGTGTCCACTGGATGCTTCCGCGCTGAATGTAAAGAGCTGCAAGATCCACCTTCAACGTTTCACCACTACCACGAAGGTTCTGGTCTTCCAGGCTTGCCCCCAGAAGGTACTTGTGGCGGCGGCTGTATTGAACCAGAGGGGTAATGCTGAGGTTGTGTTCTTCATCTACATAAATTCGTAAATCGACACCCTCGTCGGAAGAGTCGTCAAACTCCATATCTACGTAGGCGAAATAGCCAATGTCTTCGAGATGAATCCAAACTTCATTCATTTTCTCGCGAGTGAAGTCCTGGCCTAATTGCAGCCCCATTTCCTGAAGAATGAGTTGGGTTTTGGTGTGTGTATTGCCTTGGATGATAATGTTAGTGAGGGTGAGGTTTTTCTGGGAATCATTGGTGTCGCCAAAAACGGCAAACGCAAGGCCGGGAATGATTGATAAAACAAATAGGGAAACAAAAAATTTGCGATGCAAAGAAAACAACATGGAGACGGTTTTCCAATCGATGGGGTTATTAGGCAACACCCATTAATTATGAAGCAAGTCTGTTGTTTGTCCAGCTCTCAGGTCTTCATAATTTTCCACCGGCCCAGATGCCGTATAGGCTGCCAAGGACTCACAATACAGGCCATGATCAGTCAAAAACTCATCCAGTTGGCTTGGGGATAAGGCCATAAGATTGGATTGCAAACTGGCATCGTGGTGATGGCTGTGTTCACAGATTTGATCTAATAAGGACCTGAGAGCCTTGGAAACAAGAGGTTTCAAATGATTTTCAATTGTCTCGGGATCCCACTGATTTAATTCACGCAAAGTGCGGTGGTAAAAACGGGCAGGCTTTTCAATGCGTACTGAACACTGGCAAATAACAGAGGTACCGGATTGAGTGGTAATAACCTCCTGATGTTTTTTTCCCCAGCTGAAGTGAATAGCTTGGTCAGTGGATAAAAAGAACAAATGACTATCGGTTGGGATTTGTCCGGGCGAGCTGCCAATATCCAGATAATGAGCGCCGTCCAGATAAACGGCTTTAAGGATGTTTTTACGCACCATCAAACCATATTGGCCTTCATCCAAAACCAAAGAAATACGCTGGCCGCGTAGAAATTCCATATCCAGGGGACCTTGTACCATGGGGCCATCGGCTTCCATAGTCCATTCGTGTTGATTTTGCCGAAGGGGAACGGCTCCCCAGTCTCGACCACTGTTCAGTCCCTGGTTGCTGTTCATGCCGAGCCTCCATACGTGAATTCAGACTCCCAACCCAAACCCAGAAGGTAATTACGCTCTTCAGTCATTTCGCCAAAATCGGCCAGGTCACGGTGCAATCGCTGGGCTTCATTTTTGAACCAGGAGGAGGCAGGGATATCGGATCCCAGACCACGCACCAAAGCCATGGATTCTTCAATGAGCAATAGAAGCCGTGTATCGAGTTCTTCAAGTTCGGCTATGGTGGAACTACAATGGCCCACCAGGCAAACGTTGCCTTCGCGGTCCAAGCGTCGAAAAATTAAACCTATACGGTCAATAAGGGCATCGATAAGGTGTTCCTGTTGTGTTTCAAGCAGTTGGCTCTTCTTTTCCACAACGGTCAACAGATGGTCGCCGCATTCCTTTAGCATCAGACCGAGGGCGCGCCGGTAGAGCTTTTCAGCCTGGGAGGCTTCTTTGGTGGACCGGTAATGGCTGTATTCGGGCATTTTTTCCATAAGGAAAGTCATCTCGGAACAGCTGATTTGTGCGCTTGTCATTTTTGGGCTCCGCGTAGTTTTGATCGCTCTGTGATGTCTTTCATCTGTACGGGCATTGCGACTTGCCCGTTCAGTTAGTTGTTGTTACAGGAAACGGCAAGGAGCATTCCGGAAGGTCGGGACATTTTAAGGAAGGCAAGGGAAAGTGGATTGAAAGTGTTGTTTAGGTAAAGTTTGAGACAGGTTTTTTATTGATTGATTTTCAAGAAAGGTCCAAATAATAAGCCTTGTTTGATGGATTTGAATGGCAATACGCAATAATTGTCATCAAAAGCTAAAAATATGCATGATTGAATAGGCGAGTCAGGAGAAAAGCAGGGGGCAGAGAGTTAAAAATAGCAAGATGGACATGGAAAAGAACAGGGCTATAGCTAGTGTCCGGGGTTTACGACCTCGTTTAAAAAGCATGGTTATGGAGACAACCGCAGTTGCAATAAGTACCGGAGTTCCGGTTATTCCAGCAGCTTCAGGGTTTCCCGTCAAAATTATAATGGTGGCTTCAATAAATCTGATAAAGGCCGGATCACCCTTCTGCTGGGGGATGGTTATTACCACCTTCAGGTACCCTGCCAGCCCCATAAACAACAGACCCAGTCCCCAGAGTAACTTGTATGCAGGTTCTGGATTTTTAGTCATCGATAGCATCGACAACAGGATTGCTCAACACTCCAATTCCCTCAATTTCAACTGTGATGGTGTCTCCGGCTTTCAGGAAGACTTTCGGGTCACGGAAGACCCCAACTCCGCCGGGTGTGCCAGTGGAAATGATATCTCCAGGCATAAGGGAAATGGTGCGGCTGATGTAGCTGATCAATTCATCAACCGGGAAAATTAATTGATTTGTATTGCTGCTCTGCATCAGTTGGTCGTTCCAATGGCAGGTGATATTCAGCCCTTGGGCAAACTCCGGTAGTTCGTCAGGAGTGACAATCCAGGGGCCGCAGGGCCCACCGGTGTCCATGCTTTTGGCACGGAAATACTGACGATCTTTACGCTGTGCCTCCCGGTCGCTGACATCGTTGAAGCAGGTGTATCCTGCAATATGCTTGGCAGCGTCTTGGGTGGATATGTTTTTTCCCGGTTGGCCAATGATGACAGCCAATTCTGCTTCGGCGTCAATTTGTTCGTGGCCCACAGGCAATTCAATGGGGCCGCCGGTCATTTGCAAACAAGTGCTGGCTTTGCTGAAGAGCATGGGGTTTTGGGGGAGTTCTTTATTCTGCTCTTCGGCGTGGTCTCGGTAATTCAAACCAACGGCAATAATTTTTGATGGCAGAACGATGGGAGTCAGTAACTCAATTTTGTGCAGGTCAATGAAGGGTTCCGGCAGTAAGTGACCACCGAGGCGGGCAGATTCAACTTCGCCCAATTCAGGCAGGTATTTTTTGTGAATTTCATGAACCACCTCCAGATTGGGCAGCAAGGCGTGCCAGTTGCCAGGAAGAGTGGAGTCTGCCGCGGCCAAATTCAAGCCCACAGTTTCGCTCAGAGCCAGACCGCAGCACGGTACTGTCCCCTGCATAAAGGTTATTAGTTTCATGGATTCATTATGACGGTTTTCAGAAAGTGATCAACAAAAAAGGCACCCAAAAAAATGGCGCGCTTGGACAACATTCCAAACGCGCC
>JAAEOA010000092.1 GCA_024223715.1 bacterium
GGTTCTGCGGTTCGCTTTTCTCTGGATCTTGGGTTCGCTATTCGGCCTCCCGGAGTCTCATATTAGGTGTCAGCCCAGCCGTTTGATGCCGAAGTGGCCAGCATAATCGAACCGGAAACTTTCTTGGAGAGAGGATAGGAAATGGAATTTAAACTACTCTACTGGTACTGGTTGGTATTTGGAATGGTCCTTATCATTGCCGAGTTATTCATACCCAGTTTCACCATCTTCTGGTTCGGTTTAGGTGCCATCCTCGTGGCAGGCCTTCTTTTAATGCTGCCGGATCTGGCTATAAGTTGGCAATTATTTATTTGGGCCATTGCTTCCTGCATCCTCACTTTTCTGTGGTTTAAGCTTTTTAAGCCGTTGATGGTGGATCGCACCAAGGCCGGAATTTCCAGGGAAGCTATTTTGGGTGAAATCGGACAAGTCATCAGGATTCCGGAACAGGAAAAGCGCGGTATCGTTCGTTTCACAACCCCTCTTCTCGGAGCGGATGAATGGCCATTTATTTGTGATCAACAAATTATTGCCGGCGACCGTGTGATCGTCAAGGACA
>JAAEOA010000093.1 GCA_024223715.1 bacterium
CCTGGGATGTGCCTACACCATATTGACCTATGGCAGTGATGAGCTCAAAGAAAAGTATATTCCCAAACTGGTTACTGCCGAATACGTGGGTGCCTTCGCCATGACTGAACCGGATGCGGGTTCCGATGTCATGGCTATCAAATCAAAGGCCGATGACAGGGGAGATCACTGGCTGTTAAACGGATCCAAAACCTGGATTTCCAATGCCGATGTGGCCGACGCTATCATTTACTATGCTTACACCGATCGATCAAAAGGGCCCAAAGGGCTTTCCGCATTTGTTGTAGAAGTTAAGAATTTCAATGACATCCGGACCACGGCCCTGGATAAAATGGGTTCCCGATCATCGCCCACCGGTGAAATTTATCTTACCGATACGAAACTTCCCAAGGGAAACATTCTTGGAAATCCGGGGGACGGTGCCAAAATTCTTTTTGGCTCCCTGAACCAGACCCGGCTCTCCGCAGCCGCCGGCGGAATCGGGGTAGGCCAGGCCTGTCTGGATGAGGCTATCAAATATTGTAAAGAACGCAAACAATTCGGCAAGCTGATCGGTGAGTTTCAGATGAACCAGGACCTGATTGCCCAGATGTCGGCGGAATTGGAAGCCGCCCGGCTGGTGGTTTACAAGGCAGCCTGGGCCAAGGATGAGGGTAGGCTGAACAACGGGCTGGATGTGGCCCAGGCCAAATACCTGGCGGGTGAAGTGGCTAACAAATGTGCCAATTATGCCATGCGGATTCTGGGTGCCTACGGGTATTCCACCGAATACCCGGTGGCCCGCTTTTACAGAGATGCACCCACTTATACCATGGTGGAAGGTTCGGCCAATATTTGTAAATGGATTATTGCCCTGGATCAGCTGGGAATCCGCAAGGCAAACCGGTAAACCCGTTGACCGGTTTGCCGGTTAGTCGGTTTAGCCCGTTTAGCCGGTTAGCTGGTAAAAAAGGATGTTATCGAAGGAAAACGGGCCAACGGGCTA
>JAAEOA010000094.1 GCA_024223715.1 bacterium
TCACCGGAAAATATAATAGCGGATGACGCCTGCATCATCCGGGCTAAAAAACTGGCTTACCTATTGTCACCCAACAAGGCACGACTGCGTCTGGTGGATCTGGCAGTTGAGCAGCCGTTGAACGAAGACACGGCGATATCTAATCTGCGTCGGTATCGGTCCCTGGCACCTGAATGTCCGGTAGCGCTGGTGGTGGAAAACAGCCAATTGCCACCCCATGTCATTCTCCATCTGGCAACCCAAAGCAATGTCTATCTGGCATATGACGAGGCCAATAATTATTATCAGGACGGCATGCTCCTGGGAGACACCAAACTATTTTGGGAGCGTGTGGAAGGCCACCAACTCGTCTCTGTACACCTGAAACAAAAAAACCATGACGGCGTGTGCGCAGGTTTAGGAGAGGGTTTTGTGGATTTGCCAGCGTTGTTTAAACGATTAATTGACAGGGCCTATGCTGGCGACTGGCTGCTTGAATACCGGGCGACCGATCAGCCCATTCAGGATGCCATTCAGAGTAGAGAAGACCTCTTGACCTATCAAAAAAAGAAAGGAGTTACCCCGTGACCGTAGAAAAAAGCAAATACCGGTTTCTTTTCATTCAGCCGTTTCAATTGTCCACCGGTGGGAAATATGTTGACCGGTATCATTCGGATGAACTTACCAAAGAAAAAAGACTCAGGATGGAATATCTAAACATTCGACATCTGCTGGAAGATGTTGAATGGGATTTTCACGGCGGGCCCATTCCACCCTATGGAAATTGGGCGGTTGAAACCCGCGAGGAGTTTGCCCATGTGGCAGCCGCCCGTTTACCCATTGTCCGCGAAGCCTGTGAGAGCGGCAAGTACAATGCTATCATTCTATTGGGTGGCGGTGAACCAGGATTTAAAGAGTCAAGGGAAATCGCTCGACAATATGGCATCCCCATCACCTCCTGCGCATTTTCCCAGATGCACATTGCCTCCATGCTGGGAAATAAGTTCAGCATCATTGACTTCACCGAAACGCACAACATGTTCTATTACGATCTTGTGGTGAGTCATCGTTTCACCGATCGGTGCGCATCCATCCGGAACATCAACTTTTATCACGGCAGACCCGGCCATACAGATGAAAGCACCATCGATGAGGAGCGTGACAAAGCCCTGAGGGGCGAACCCTCTGAAGCCGTGGAGCGTGCCGTCAAAGAGGCCATTGCGGCCATAGAAGAAGACGGAGCAGAGGTCATTACCTTTGGATGCTCCGATGTTTTCTGGTTGCAATCATTTCTGCAAAAACGTTTAACTGAGATCGGCTGGGAAATCCCTGTTCTGGAAGGGTATAGCTCTGCCATCACCCTGGCCAAACTATTTGTTGACCTAGGTGTGGATGCCAGTGGTCTCAATTTTCCCAGTGATCGCCCCAAACAATGGCGCAGAAAAAAAGTATTTTAATGGAGAATGAATAACATGATACGTCGAATCGGTTTTATCGGTCTGGGTCAAATGGGCAAGTGGATGGCTTTGAATTTTCTCAGGGCCGACTACCAGATAAGCGTATATGATATTAATCCCCAGGCAATGGATTTTCTAGTGGATAACGGCGCCAATGCCAGCCAGACACCAGCCCATATGGCCAAGCAATGCCAGACAGTGTTTCTAAGTCTGCCCAATACCGATATTGTCGACCAAACCATTTTTGGTGAAACAGGTCTTGTTCATGCGGCGCCAAAAGATATGCTCATCGTTGATTTAAGCACCATCAGCTATTTGCGCAGTGTTGATATGGCAGCCAAATTGAGTCCTATGAATATCTTTTTTTGCGACGCGCCCGTGTCCGGTATGGAATCACGAGCCAAAGAAGCCTCTCTCACCATCATGGTGGGTGGTCCCAAAAAGATATTTGACCGCATCTGCCCCCTGTTGGAAATTATCGGCAATACCGTTCTCCACATGGGTCCGGTGGGATCCGGTCAACTGACCAAGCTCGTCAATCAGCTTTTATTTGACATCAATGCAGCCGGTTTGGCCGAAGTGCTTCCCATGGCTGCCAAACTGGGTCTGGATCCGGACAAGGTCTGTCAGGTAATAACCACAGGCACCGGGCGCAGCTTTGCCGCAGAGTTTTTCACGCCCTTGACCCTGAAAAACAGATTCGATGAAGGCTATCCCCTGAAAAGCGCCTATAAGGATCTGACCAGTGCTGCTGAAATCAGTTCACGACATAAAATTCCCCTGCCCTTGACCCAGGCCACCACGAATATTTTTCAGATGGCCTTGGCCCAGGGTCTGGGGACCGAAAGCAAGGGGGCATTGATCAAAGTATTTGAAAAAATTTTAGATGTTGAATTCCGCAAGAAGGGAGTCCAAGAATGACATCTCATCGTGGCCGACCCGAAGACATTACCGAGGCTTATTACCGGGGTCTCATGCATGCCGTTGGTTTCCGGCAAACAGACCTGGACAAGCCTCAAATTGCAGTGGTTAATTCCTGGACCGATGTCAATCCCGGTCATCTGCCCTTGAAGGATCTTGCCCAAAGGGTCAAAGAAGGCATCTGGGCAGCCGGCGGGGCACCGGGTGAGTTCAATGTGCCGGCACCTTGCGATGGGATGGCTCAAGGTCCCGGACAGCACTACATTTTACCGCAACGAGACCTTATTGCGGCTTCCATCGAGGCCATGGTCAAAGCACATGGCTTCGATGGCCTTGTCATGCTGGGCTCATGCGACAAGATCATTCCAGGCATGCTCA
>JAAEOA010000095.1 GCA_024223715.1 bacterium
ACGATGGCGACAATGGGTTTCATATAATAAATGTAAGTTTTTTATTCGGTTAGACCGGCCATTTTTTTTGCCCGTCGGCTGGGCTGAACCCTGAATCCCTAAACCTTTAGATCGTTATCTTTTATTTATTCCAAATCCACCTTAAATTGCAAGATATTCCTCAAACTATGCATTTTCGGCGAAATCAGATAACAGCCCAATTCCTTGAAAGTCTTTCAGTCGGATGACATTGCGTTCGCTGGTGTAACCAAGCGTGGTCAGCTCATAGACCCGGTAGATTTGGGACGGTAGAGCGCATCCACCAAATTGCGGATGTACTGCTCATCCGAAATACTATCGGTGGCTTCCTGGGGAAATGTGACGATGGATTTGAAATAATTGACGATACTCTGGAAAAGCTGAACCCGGGCTTGGGGCTCGAACTCATCCCGCCGCACCAGGGCCTGGAGTGCGATTTGGGCTTCGGCCGGTGAAACTTGGTGGCGCAGGCGCGCCTCCAGGTGAGGGTGTTTACGAAAGGAATTGTATTTTCCTTCAAGAAGTTGATCCAGGTCGGGTTCATCAACCGGGGGACTCCACACCACGATGGTGTTGGCCACAAAATCACCGAGTCTTTGGGCACGCCGATTTATAAGGCAGGCCAGTCCACCCACCAGGTAAAAGACCGGCAAGCTGTCCACAAATCGTAACAGATTTCGAATTACAATTTGACTGAAACGCAGCTGCAGCCCGCGCACGTCCGTGACTCTTAACCGCAAAAGTCTTTTACCGAGGGTTTGCCCGTGCCAGTGCCATTCGGTCACGATTCCATAACCGATGGAAACAATAAAATACCCCAGAACAGTTACTGCCATTGCAATGTCCCGGCTGATGAGTCCAAGAACGCCCAAAAGAACGTTCAGCAGCTTGTTGATTGCCATTATTGCCAGCAAGTCCACTGACCAAGCCAAAAACCGCGTAACCGGGCCGGCCAGCATCCGGGAGAATTCAATTCCCTCCGGTGTTCTGATAGTTAAAGCGTTTATTTTATCTACCATCATTTTTTTTCTTTGCCTTTAGGCTTTCAGCCTTGAGCGTCGACCTTTGAGCCTCCAGCCGAACGCTTTCCTACTGCTTTGAGTGTTCAAATCTTTCGAGTCTGTATGCATCTGTGTGTGTCTGCGGTGAAGTTTGCCTTCAGCTCCCTTATCTCCTCCCCTTCTCCCCGATTTGGCTAAAAACAATATCAGCAGGATAAACTCCAGGACACCAAATCCGATCTTTACCTCATATGGAATGACCGGCTCATGATACTGGGAGAAAAAAGCCTCGACAATGCCGGCCCAGATTAACATCACGGCGACCCCCATAATGAGGGTCACCAGATCACCGCTTATGTTTCTTAATCTTGCTTTCAAGGAAATGGATCTTCCCCAGCCGATAAGAGCGCCGGCCAAAACTAGCCCGGCCTGCCCTGCGAGGACAATGGCTGGAATTTCAATGACCCCATGGGGGAGCAACCAGCCCAGCAAAAACGCCGTCTCTTCGGCCAGCACATAATCCAGCGCCACCGCTCCAAGTATGACTCCGTTGTAAAACAACATGATCAGCGTGCCGATTCCCCAGGTCATTCCCAGGGAAAGGGTAAAAATAGAGACCTTTGTATTATGGGTCATTAAATAGGAAGAAAAAGAGGTTTTACCGCCCGCAAGCCGATCATCGTTGGCAGCCTCCTCTTTCGCAACCCGTTCGGACGGATCACCATGCAGATGGGAAAATGGCAGCAGAACTTCCTTGACGGGCGGGTCGACCACGATCACAAACCCACCGAAGGCACCGCCAACCAGCATGGCCGCCAGACAGATCCAGAAGGCGCGAATGTGTTTACGAAAGGTTTGCGGAAAAATTGTAAAGAACCAATGCAGGGGCGCCAGTCGGTGGGGCTTTTCAGGACTGCCATGAATTTCCCCGAAAGCCCTTGCCACCAACGATTCAAGGTAGACACGCGTGTTCGGTTCGGCCGAGAAAGTTTGGAT
>JAAEOA010000096.1 GCA_024223715.1 bacterium
ACATCAAAATGACCGTGGAATTGATTAACTCAATTGCCATGGAAGAAGGCCTTCGTTTCGCCATCCGTGAGGGTGGACGTACCGTTGGTGCTGGTGTTGTTGCTAAAATTACTGAGTAGTTTCGAGCGGGGGCTGTTCAACAGCCCCCGCACTTTTGATAGATAGTCCAAAAGGCCCGAAAGGGCGTGCGGCAGGTGAGCAGGCATCTTAAAAGATGACGCTGGAGTAACCACCGCTAAGGAGTGAGCGTGGCTCGACAGAGTATTAAAATCAGGTTGAGGGCTTACGAGCCCGCGGTACTGGATCGATCGGCTGAGGTCATCGTTACAACCGCTTTAAAAACCGGAGCCCTGGTGAAGGGGCCTATCCCTCTTCCCACCAAGAAGAGCATCTACACAGTTTTGCGTTCACCACATGTGAATAAAAAATCTCGTGAGCAATTCGAAATGCGGATCCATAAGCGGCTGATTGAGATCGAGAATTCGACTCCTCAGACCACTGAATTCCTGAAAAAGCTGACCCTCCCGGCCAGCGTGGATGTTGAGATCAAGGTCTGATTCCACCACGTGGAACGGCATCAAGGGAGCAAGAGAAAATGATCGGTTTGATCGGCACAAAACTCGGAATGACCCGACAGTTCAACGAGGACGGCAGAAGCATCCCCGTGACAGTAATCCAGGCAGGTCCCTGCGTGGTTACTCAGGTCAAAAACGAGCAAACGGATGGCTACAGCGCTGTACAAATTGGTTTCGGCGCCAAAAAAGCCAAAAATACGCCCATGCCTATGCAAGGGCACTTTCGCAAGGCCAAAACTGACCCTCTGCGGACTGTCATCGAGTATCGTGTTGATGTAAAACACGAATATAATCTCGGCGACTCCGTAGACTTGTCGGTTCTAGCCGAAGTATCGTCAGTTGACGTTACCGGTACCACCAAGGGTCGCGGTTTTGCGGGTCGGATCAAGCGTCACGGTCAGCACCGTGGTCCCGATGGTCACGGTTCGAAAAATGTGCGGCGGATGGGTTCCATCGGTATGCATACTTTCCCCGGTCGTGTGACCAAAGGAAAGCCCATGCCTGGACATTATGGCGCCAAACGTGAAACTAAGAAGAACCTGGAAGTTGTGGCCATCGATCAGGAGAAGAACCTGATTTTGGTAAAAGGCAGCATTCCAGGGCACAAGAACGGAATCGTTTTTATCCGGGCCAGCCGGTAATAGGGTCTAAGGACCGGAAAGCAACGAGGTAGGGAAATGGCAACGGCAAAACTCTACAGCGATAAGGGCAGCGAAAAGGGTATGGTGGATCTTCCCGCCAGCCTCTTCGAGCAACCTGTTCGCAAACAGGCGCTGTACGATGCAGTGCGGAACTACTTGGCAAATAAACGCCAGGGTACGCACGATACATTGACCAGGGCTGAAGTAAGATACTCAACGGCAAAGTTGTATCGGCAGAAAGGTACCGGACGCGCTCGCGCTGGTAGTGCCGGCAGCCCGACCCGTATTGGTGGCGGTGTAGCTTTTGGTCCGCATCCGCGCGACTACAGTTACTCAATGCCGAAAAAACTGAAAAGGGTTGCTTTAAAGAGCGCCCTGTCCGACCGGGCTAATCATGAACGCGTAATGGTGGTTGAGGACTTCTCAATGGATACTCCTAAAACCAAAACCATGGCCAGCATGCTTGGTGAAATGAGTCTTGAAGGACGGCATACCTTGTTGGTATTGCCTGCCGGCAACGACAATATTTTCCGGTCCGCCAGAAACATTAAGGGTGTGCGGGTTCTGCGCTCCGACGAGCTGAACGCTTATACCATTCTCTGGGCCGACAACCTGGTCTTCACGCAGAAGGCCCTCAGCGGTGCCGAGGAGGTGTTCGGATCATGAAAGACCTGAGCAAAGTTATCAAGCGACCCATGATTACCGAACAGGGTGCCACAATGCGGGAAGATAACAATCAGTACATCTTCAAAGTGGCCCCCGAAGCAAACAAACTGGAAATCCGTCAGGCCGTGGAACATTACTTCGGCGTGAAAGTGACCCAGGTTCGCACAATGAACTACCGAGGCAAGATCAAGCGTATGGGCCGGTTCGCTGGCAAACGCGCCGATTGGAAAAAAGCAATCGTGACCTTGGCCAAGGATGATTCCATCGATCTGTTCGACATAGTCTAAACAGTTCGAAAGTATAGCCGGCTCTCATAGTGAACCGGCTGCAAAACACCCAGTAGTCCCGCCGAAAGGTGTGGCGAAAAAGGGAAGTTGGAAAAGAAAATGGCAATTAGAAAACTCAGGCCCGTAACACCGACTCAGCGTTTTCGCACGGTAGCGGACTTTAGTGAAGTGACACGGACCGAGCCCGAAAAATCGCTGCTCGAACCGTTGAAAAAATCCGGCGGTCGTAATAACCGTGGTCGGATTACTGTTCGCCATCGTGGTGGCGGACACAAACGTCGTTATCGCAAGATCGACTTCAAGCGCACCAAACACGGCATTCCCGCCAAAGTGTTCAGTGTTGAATATGATCCCAACCGGAGTGCACGCATCTGTCTGCTTCACTTTGCTGATGGCGAAAAACGTTACATTATCTGGCCTAAAGGCCTCCAGGTTGGAGATCCTGTTATTTCCGGACCTGAAGCTTCTTTCGAAGTCGGTAATGCACTGCCTTTGTCTAGAATTCCTTTGGGAACCTTGGTTCACAACATTGAGCTGAATATTGGTAAAGGCGGCCAAATGGCTCGCAGTGCTGGTAGCTTCGCTCAGGTTATGGCCAAAGAAGGAAACTACGTGACTCTGCGTTTGCCCAGTGGCGAAGTTCGCATGGTCCATACTAAATGTTATGCCACTATCGGTGAAGTCGGCAATGCCGAGCATGAAAACATCGTCAGTGGTAAAGCGGGTCGTTCACGGTGGCTGGGGCGTCGTCCTCATGTTCGCGGTGTGGCCATGAACCCGGTGGATCACCCTCATGGTGGTGGCGAAGGCCGCACCAGTGGTGGTCGTCACCCGGTCAGTCCATGGGGTCAGAAGGCCAAGGGGCTCAAAACCCGTTCCAAGAAGCCGTCCGATGCCTTTATTGTGCGTCGCCGCAAAACTAAAAAGAAGTAGTCACTGGCTGAACTGAGGCTCGAATAATCGAGCCGGCATTACGAAGGAAGAATTAGTAATGGCTAGATCAATAAAAAAGGGACCATTCGTTGATGACTCCCTCCTGGTCAAGGTCGAGGCAATGAACGAAAAGAGCGAAAAACGGGTTTTGAAAACCTGGTCACGTCGTTCCACCATCATTCCCGAGTTCTTGGGCCATACGATCGCCGTGCACAACGGCCGACAGTTCGTGCCCGTGTACATTCAGGAAAACATGGTCGGTCACAAGCTCGGAGAGTTCGCTCCAACGCGTACTTACCGCGGCCACACCACCAAGCAGTAGCGGAGGCAGATCTGATGCAGGCACTTTCTTTGGCTCGGTTTGTCCGGGTTTCACCACGCAAGACACGCATTGTTGCTGACTTGATTCGTGGCAAGAGTATCGATGAGGCGCTGGCCATTCTGGCTCACACGCCCAAAAAGGCTTCGCCAATTTTGGCTAAAGCCATTCAGTCGGCTGCTGCAAACGTTCTGGTAAAGAACGATGGTGCAGTTGCCATGAACAATTCGAACATCTTCATCTCGGAGATTCGGATTGACGAAGGCCCAACGCAAAAGAGGATTCGTCCTCGTGCACAGGGTCGGGCTTTCCGCATCAACAAGCGGACCAGTCATATAAAAGTTACGGTTGAGTCCAACGGTTGAGTTGGATTAAGTCGGAACACGAAAAATTCGTCAGTCTGTTCACCTGAGGTGAGAGGCTGAAAAGGGAAGAGGCTGCCAGGTATCCTACGGGATACGGCACAAGAAAGGTTGACCATGGGTCAGAAGACACATCCTATCGGATTCCGTTTGGGAATCGTGAAGGACTGGAATTCCAGCTGGATCACAAACAAGCACTTTGCCGATTGGCTCAATGAAGACCAATTGCTTCGCAAGTACGTGATGGCCAGAGTCGGTAATGCCGGCGTGGAATCCGTCAAGATCAAGCGTTTCCGGGAAAAGGTGACTATTGTCATCGCCACCAGCCGTCCTGGCGTGGTGATTGGCCGCAAAGGCACCAAAGCAGATCAGTTGCGTGCTGAACTGCAAAAGATGGTTGGCAAAAACGTCAAACTGGACGTGGAAGAAGTCAAAAAGCCAGAGCTTAGTGCTCCCTTGGTTGCTGACCACATTGCTGCCCAGTTGGTCGGCCGTGTCGCTTTCCGCCGGGCCATGAAAAAAAGCATCGCCACGGCAATGCGCATGGGTGCCAAAGGCATCAAAGTGCGTTGTGCCGGACGTCTCGGTGGAGCTGAAATGGCTCGCATCGAAAGTTATCACGACGGTAGTGTGCCTCTGCACACTCTGCGTGCTGATATCGACTACGGTGTTGCTACCGCTCGCACCCAATATGGTGCCATCGGTGTGAAGGTCTGGATCTGTAAAGGCGAGATCTTCCCCCACGAGTTCAAAGAGCAGCTGCGTAAACAAGTTGTTGAGCAGCGGACCTAAGGGTCAGTTTTTTGGAATAAATGGCTGGCCTGCTTTTAGGTCGGCAAAAGAAGAGGACGACGAATCATGTTGATGCCAAAGCGCACCAAACACAGGAAGACGTTCAAAGGTAAACGACGCGGTGTTGCCCGTCGCGGTTCCACGATCGCCTTCGGTGATTACGGATTGCAGGCTCTGGATTGCGGCTGGCTGACCAGCCGGCAACTGGAGGCCACCCGTATTGCCATCACAAGAAGGATGAAGCGTCAGGGACAGGTTTGGATTCGGGTTTTCCCGGATAAACCTATCACTCTGAAGGCTGCTGAAACACGAATGGGTAAAGGTAAAGGCGCCCCGGAATATTGGGTAGCCGTTGTCAAGCCAGGCCGTATTCTCTTTGAGATCAACGGTGTGGAACTTGCCGATGCCAAAAAGGCATTGACCCTGGGTGCAGCCAAGCTGCCTTTCAAAACGCGCGTTATCAGCCGTATGGGAGATTAGTGGAATGAAAGCTCACGAACTGCGTGATCAATCCCTCAAAGAACTCGAAAGTGTCGAGAGGGAAAAAGCCGAAGAATTGATGCAACTGAAAATTAAACTCAGCATGCACCAATTGGATAACCCGCTGCAGGTACGCGAATTGCGTCGCGAAGTGGCCGTTATCAAAACAGTCATCAACGAGAAGCGGAACGCCGCCGAGTAAAAGGCGGGTAATTCGCCAGGGAGTTGGAATGATGGATAACACCGAAAGAAACCTGAGAGCGGTGAGGATCGGCGAAGTCGTGGGTGCAACCAACGACAAAACCGTGGTCATCAAAATCAGTCGTCGTTTCCCGCATCCTCGTTACAAGAGAATTGTAACCCGGACCGCGAAACTGGTGGCTCACGACCAGGAAAACGAATGTAATGTTGGCGATGTCGTAAAAGTCATGGCTACTCGTCCCCTTTCCAAGACCAAGCGCTGGCGCGTGTCGGAGATCCTGGAACGGGCCAAGTAATAATTCAGAATTAGAAGTTGGTCAAAGGCTCCGGAGGAAATGGTGCAATGATACAGGAAACAACAAAACTCAAAGTTGCGGACAATTCGGGTGCCAAAGTGGTCGAATGCTTCCGCATCCTGGGTGGCACCGGACGGCGTTACGCCAGTGTCGGTGACGTGATTGTCGCTTCAGTGAAGTCGGCAATCCCCAATGGCAATGTTAAAAAGGGTCAGGTGGTTCGCTGCGTAGTCGTACGAACCAGCAAGGAAGTGGGTCGCAAGGACGGGTCTTATATCCGTTTCAGTGACAACGCTGCCGTGATTCTTCAACCTGAAAGTATCGAACCCATTGGGACTCGTATTTTTGGCCCGGTTGCCCGGGAATTGCGCGGAAAAAAATTCATGAAAATCGTCTCATTGGCACCGGAGGTCCTGTAATGCGGATACGCAAGAACGACAATGTCCGTGTGATCAGTGGCAATGACCGCGGAAAAGAAGGAAAAGTCCTCAAGGTCTTTCCCGATCAGGGCCGTATCATCGTTGAGAAGATTAACATGGTCAAACGCCACACCAAGGCGAGCAAGGACATGCCCCAGGGCGGAATCCTTGAGCAGGAAGGCCCTATTAGCGCCTCCAACGTAATGTTGGTCTGCCCCAACACCGGGAAGCAGACTCGAATTGGTAAACAAGTCCTGTCCGACGGCAGCCGCGCTCGCGTAAGCAAAAAAAGCGGCGAGATGCTGAACGACTAGTCGTCGGTGAGAGGAAAAGATAATGGCTTCTGCAAAGCCCCGTTTGCGAGAAAAATTTGAGCAGGAAGTTGCTCCGGCACTGCAAGAGAAATTTGAGTTTAAAAGCTCGATGGAAATGCCAAAGCCGGTCAAAGTCGTGCTGAATATGGGGTTGGGAAATGCTCCCACAAACCCCAAAATCATGGAAAAGGCTGTGGAAGAGCTGGAGATCATCACTGGTCAAAAAGCTGTCACAACCAAAGCCCGCAAGTCCATCTCGAACTTTAAACTTCGTGAAGGTATGGACATTGGTTGCCGTGTCACTCTGCGTGACAAGCACATGTGGGAATTCCTGGATAGATTCATCAATGTAGCTCTTCCCCGTATTCGGGATTTCCGTGGACTTTCCACGAGGTTGAGTGGCAGTGGTGACTTTACAATTGGACTGAAAGATCAGCTGATCTTTCCCGAAATTGAATACGATAAGGTCGATGAGCACCGTGGTATGAATATCACCATAGTGACCTCGGCTAAGAATGATGAAGAAGGACGCGAGCTGTTACGGCAGCTGGGAATGCCGTTTCGGCGTTAACCGAGGAGTTTGAAGTGGCCCGGAAATCATTAATTGCCAAGGCCAATCGTAAGCCGCGCTTTAAAGTGCGCGCTTACAACCGGTGTCGTCGTTGTGGACGTCCCCGGGGTTACATCCGGAAATTCGGCATCTGCCGCATTTGCTTTCGCCAGTTGGCTCTCAACGGCGATATACCCGGAATCACCAAGGCCAGTTGGTAGCGAACCAGGAGTTTGTGCAATGAGCATGACTGATCCCATTGCGGATATGTTAACCCGCATCCGGAACGCCATCCAGGCGGGACACCGGAAAGTTACAGTACCAGCTTCGAATACGAAGCGGAATATGGCTCAGCTGTTAATTCAGCAGGGTTATATCGAACGATGCGAAGATATTGAAGAGACCGCTCAAGGTGCTCTCAAGTTGACCCTGAAGTACTACTCGAAAGACGGAGTTCGTACCGGAGTCATCGAAGGAATACAGCGCGTAAGTCGCCCTGGACGCCGGGTCTTTGCAGCCAAAGACAACATTCCCAAAGTATGTGGAGGATATGGAATTTCCATTCTGTCCACTAACCAGGGCTTATTGACGGGGCACCAGTGCCGGATGCGTGGCATCGGCGGCGAAGTGCTCTGCGAAGTCTGGTAACAGCGGAACCAGTCTGATTATGGCCGAATCATTCGTTTCGGCCCAGGATTGAAATTATCGCGGAGGAAGATTTAATGTCGCGGATAGGAAAAAGTCCAATCACCGTGCCTGCCGGTGTGACTGTCAAAGTTGACGGTAACAAATCGGTGGTCAAGGGACCAAAGGGTGAGCACACCCAGCATATTCCGTTGGGTCTTGAGTTCAACGAAGATGACGGCGTGCTAACCATCCTTTGTAACGACAGCTCCAAGCCAGCCCAAGCCAAACACGGTCTTGTGCGTGCGCTGATCGCCAACCAGATCACCGGTGTGACAGAAGGTTTCGGTAAGAAACTGGAAATTCACGGTGTGGGTTATCGGGCTGCCGTAAAGGGGAAGATTCTGGATCTGCAATTGCAGTTCAGCCATCCCTGTGAGTACCCCATTCCTGAAGGCATTCTCATTGAATGTCCCGATGCCACCCACATTAATGTGTCTGGTATTTGCAAACAACAGGTGGGACAGGTAGCTGCCGAGATCCGCGCTTATCGTAAACCAGAGCCCTATAAAGGCAAAGGTATCCGGTACGTGGGTGAAAATATCATCAGGAAGGCCGGCAAGGCGGCCGGTAAGTAGGACCGCCCAGGTCGGAAGGTGAAATGAAATGAAAAGCATTAGTGCAAAAAGGCGCCAGATACGGGCCAAGCGTAAAGTTTCAATCCGCAAAAGGCTGAACGGCACTGCCGCTCGTCCCCGGGTTGCCATTTTCCGCAGCCACAAAAGCATCTATGCCCAAGTGGTTGATGACGATGAGGGTAAAACCTTGTTTTCAAACAATGCCAGCAAAGCTGCAGCCGTAGCCGAAATGCCTGAAGGCATTACCGGCAAATGTGCCCAAGCCTACAGTGTGGGACGTGCCCTGGCTGACGAAGCCAAGGACAAAGGTGTCACACACATGGTTTTTGACCGAAGCGGTTATCTCTACCACGGTCGTATCGCTGCCTTGGCCCGCGGGCTCAGGGACGGCGGAGTAAAAGTCTAGATAATTCCGAAGTGAATTCGGGAAGTCCCCCGGCTGAATCCGGGGACATGACAGGAGCAATTTCAGATGGCGGATTACTCAAATAATCAAAGGCCCAGCGGTCCTGGTGGACCCGGTGGCGGACGTGGACGAGGACCCGGTGGTCCCGGTGGTCGTGGCCCAGGTGGACCCGGAGGCAGAGGCCCCGGTGGACCTGGCGGACCTGGCGGACGTGGACGTGGCCAAGGTGGCCGTGACAATCGCAGCCAGGGTGATGGAATGCATGAAAATGTTATTAACATCAACCGTGTTGCCAAAGTGGTCAAGGGTGGACGGCGCTTCAGTTTCAGCGCTATTGTCACCGTTGGCGATGGTAAAGGTAAAGTTGGCGTGGCCATGGGCAAAGCCAATGAAATTGCCGATGCTATTCGTAAAGGCAGCGAAAACGCTCGTGCCGTACAAACCACCGTACCCATGTTAGGGGAAACCATCCCCTATAAGGTCATCGGTCGTTTTGGTGCCAGCCGTGTTCTGCTCAAGCCAGCCAGTCCTGGTACCGGTGTTATTGCAGCTGGTGGTGTTCGCGCCATCCTGGAAGCAGCTGGTGTAAAGAACATTTTGACCAAACAGTTGGGTTCACGTAACCCAAATAACGTGGTCAAAGCTACCATGGACGGACTCAAGCAACTGCGTACAGTGGAGCAATTTGCTGCCAAACGTGGTTTGACCGTTGCCCAAGTCTTCGGCCTGGAAAAATCAGCTGCTCCTGCCAAGGAAGAAAAAGCAGTCGAAGCTCCTGAGCCTAAGGATGCGGAGGTTACGGAATAATGAGTGACAAAAAAATTAAAATTACACAGGTGCGTAGCCTGATTGGCCGTCCGGCCAACCAGCGCCGCATCATGCAGGCCCTCGGACTGAAGCGTCACCAAGGCTCGGTCTTTCATAATGATACTCCCGCGATTCGCGGAATGGCCTTTAAAGTGCGCCATCTCGTAAACGTGGAAGAGGTGAAGTAGCATGCTGAAGTTGAATAACATCGGTGCGCCCAAAGGCGCAAACCGGGACAAAAAACGACGCGGTCGTGGTCCTGGCTCGGGTACTGGGAAAACCGGTGGTCGTGGTCACAAAGGGCAGAAAGCCCGTAGTGGCGGCGGTATTCCCGCATGGTTCGAAGGTGGCCAGATGCCTCTGAACCGTCGGTTGCCCAAACGTGGGTTCACCAACATTTTCAAAAAGGTCTTCCAACTGGTGAACCTGGATGAACTGGAGGCTCGCTTTGAAGGCGGTGCCACCATCGACGGAGCTTCACTGAAGGAAAGCGGTTTGGTCAAATACTCTGATCGTCCTGTTAAACTTCTCGGTCGTGGTAAAGTTGAAAAATCATTCACGGTCAAGGTCGCCAAGGCCAGTGCATCGGCCATCGCCGCGGTGGAAGCCGCCGGTGGTACTGTCGAGGTCAACGGATGATCACCCGGCCGGTTGAAAATACCGGCCGTGGTTTAACCTTTCAGCCAAAGGAAATTCAGCTGTGAATATTGCCGGCAGCTATCAAAGTATGTTCCGGATCCCTGAGCTCAAGAAACGACTCTTGTTCACGGGTTTGATCCTTTTGATTTACCGTTTGGGTGGTCACTTTCCCACCCCGGGAATCGATAGGGCGGCCCTAGCAAGACTCTTCGAGTCTCAATCGGGATCGCTGATGAGTTTGTATGACATGTTCTCCGGTGGTAACCTTAGTCAGGCTACCATTTTTGCGTTGGGAATCATGCCTTACATTAGTGCTTCAATTATCTTCCAGCTTTTGCAAGCGGTTGTGCCCCATTTTGAAAAACTCGCCAAAGAAGGCGAAGCTGGCCGCAAGAAGATTACACAATATACCCGTTTTGCCACTGTAGGTCTGGCATTGGTCCAGAGTTTCGGTATGGCTGCGGGGCTGGAAAGTGCCAGTAGTGGAATTGTTCTTTCACCTGGCCTTGGTTTCAAACTGATGACCGCCATAACTCTGACCGCCGGTACCATTTTTGTAATGTGGCTGGGTGAGCAGATTACAGAGCGAGGCATTGGTAATGGTATTTCCCTGATCATTTTTATTGGTATTGTGGCTCGTTATCCGAGTGACATTCTGAATACTGGTCAAATGCTTGTCAGTGGCGATATGCATATCATTAAAGCCGTATTTATTGGTGTTTTCATGCTCGGGGTTATAGGTGGTATTATTGCCATTACTCAGGGGCAAAGGAAAATTCCAGTACAGTATGCCAAGAAAATTGTGGGACGGAGGGTCTTTGGTGGAGCGGCAACGTTCATTCCTCTGAAGGTCAATACCGCTGGTGTGATTCCCATTATCTTCGCTCAGTCTATAATCATGTTCCCCGCGACTTTGGGTGGCATGTTCCCTGAAAACCAATTCTTCATCACCTTGAGCATGCTCTTCCGTCCGCCCCATCCGGTGTACGTTTTGGTTTACTCTGCAATGATTATTTTGTTTGCCTACTTCTACACCGCGGTGATCATGAACCCAGTGGATCTGGCCGACAATATGAAGAAACAAAGTGGTTTTATTCCCGGTGTACGCCCCGGTAAGAAAACTGCTGAATATATTGATCGGGTTCTGACACGTGTAACCTTGCCTGGAGCTATTTTCCTGGCTTTGATTGCGGTTCTGCCCGATATGATGATCGCCTTACTGAACGTGCCTTTCCGTTTCGGTGGCACCGGTTTGCTGATTGTCGTTGGTGTGGCTCTCGATACCTTGCAACAGATTGAGTCTCATTTGGTCATGCGCCATTACGATGGCTTCATGTCCAAAGGACGTCTGAGAGCAAGGAGATAGTCATGAACATCATCATTATGGGACCTCCTGGAGTTGGAAAAGGAACTCAGTCCCATCGTATCATTGAACACCATAACGTGGTTCATATCTCAACTGGAGATATCCTGCGGATGGCCATTCGAAGTGGTACTGATTTGGGTAAGAAGGTCAAGAGTGTCATGGACAGCGGCGACCTGGTTTCCGATGATTTGATGATGGAATTGATAAAAGACCGTTTAAACCAGGAGGATGCCAAAAAAGGTTGGCTCCTGGATGGCTTTCCGCGGACCCCAAAACAGGCTGAGGCCTTTGTGGCAATGCTGAAAGAATTGAATAGTAAAGTGGATGCTGTTTTGGTGATGCGTGCTCCTGCGGAAGAAATTGTCCGGCGTCTTGCTGGCCGTATTACCTGCCGCAGTTGCAATGAGGTTATGAACCTCATTGGTTTGGGTGGTAATGCTCCCAAATACTGTCCTTTCTGTGGAGAACACGAGGATAATAACCGGCACAAACCAGCTCTTTACCAGCGTGCTGACGATGCTGAAGAGACAGTTCGTCACCGCTTGGAAGTTTTCCGTAAAAAGACTCTTCCAGCAGCCTGGATTCTGGAAGAAGCCTACCAATTGCATGAAATTGATGGAATTGGTCGTCCTGCTGATGTTGCCCAAAGGATCGAAAGTGTCCTTTAGGAAACAGAGTATTTTGCTGAAAACGCCAGATCAGGTTGACAAAATGCAAGCCAGTGCCGAGATTTTGGCTTCTGTCTTCATTAACATAAGAAAAATGGTGAAACCCGGGATAACAACGGGGGCCATCGATGAAGCAATAGAAACGCATATCAGGGAAGCCGGTTGTATCCCTTCTTTTAAGGGATACCACGGTTTTCCCGGTTCTGCGTGCATTTCGATAAATGAGGAAGTGGTCCACGGAATACCCGGTGAGAGAGTACTCACCGAAGGGGATATCGTGGGTATTGACGTGGGCGTCATCAAGGATGGCTGGCACAGCGACAGTGCAGAAACCCTTCCGGTAGGGCTTGTTGATCCAGAAGCTGTAAAGCTGATGAAAACAACCGAAGAATGTCTGACGAAAGCCATTGCGGCCATGGAACCAGGCAAAAGACTTTCGGTCATCGGATCGGCTGTGGAAGACCACGCCAAGGCCAACGGATATTCGGTAGTGGAAACTTTGGTGGGGCACGGCATTGGCCGGGACCTGCACGAAGATCCCCAGGTACCAAATTTCCGCTGCTATACCATGCCGGATCCTATTATGGAACCAGGTTTGGTTATTGCCATCGAACCAATGATCAACGGCGGCACCAAGAGGGTGATAACTGCCAGGGACGAGTGGACCATCCTGACTCAGGATAGAAAACTTTCCGCCCATTTTGAACATACTGTCGCCCTACTGGCCGACGGAGTGCGGGTACTGACAAGGCGGCCTTCGGGAATCGCTGGGCTTTAATTTCCAGAAATGGTCCTCAACCCCGATTAAGGGTTAAGGAATTAGGCTAATATTAGTTGCCGACAGTTACGGAAGGATCAGGTCAAAATGGCCAAAGAAGAAGGAATCAGTGTCGAGGGTACAGTTGTTGAGGCTTTGCCCAACGCCATGTTTCGGGTTGAATTGGAAAATGAGCACATTGTATTGGCTCATGTCTCAGGCAAGATGCGTATGCATTTCATTCGCATTCTTCCGGGTGATAAAGTAACGGTTGAATTGTCGCCTTACGATTTGAAGCGTGGCCGCATAACTTACCGTTACAAGTAGACTGTCGGATCGTTAAATCGATTCCGATAAGGAGAGATCATGAAAGTTCGCAGCTCAGTAAAGCCCATGTGCAAAGAGTGCAAACTGATCAGGCGTCATGGTGTTGTGCGGGTTATTTGCGTAAACCGCAAGCACAATCAACGCCAGGGTTAGTCTGGATCTTTTGGGTGAAGTTAGTTGACAGAGGTCCGGATGGGATGACGGCGCTAAGTTAGTGTTGTTCCAAAGGATCATTAACAGGACGAGAGGAGCCATAGTGGCACGTATTGCCGGTGTGGATATTCCAGACAAAAAGAGGATTCGTACTTCCTTGACTTATCTCTTTGGTGTCGGTGACCACCGCGCCTTCGAGATTTGCCAGAAGTGCAACATCGATCCCGAAGTTAAAACCCGGGACCTGACAGAAGATCAGACACGTTCGATCATTTCTGTCCTCGACAAGGAATATTCTGTGGAAGGTGCTTTGCGCACCGAAAATTCCATGAACCTGCAGCGTCTGATGGATATCGGATGCTATCGTGGTATTCGGCACAGGCGTAAATTGCCTTGCCGGGGACAAAACACGAAAAACAACGCGCGGACCCGTAAAGGTCCCAAAAGCCGTCCCGGCGGCAAGAAAAAGTAGACGTTTAGACGGAAGAGAGATCTTCCAGGAGGTTTGACGTGGCGACAGCCAAGGACAAGAAAAAAGGCAAAGCACGTAAGTCCAAACGGATGAAGCTGGACAGCGTGGGCGTAGCCCATGTTAAAAGTAGCTTCAACAATACTTTGATCACCATGACCGATCTGCAAGGTAACGTTATCACTTGGTCGTCCGGTGGACACCAGGGTCGTTACAAAGGCAGCCGTAAAAGCACCGCTTTTGCTGCTCAGCTTGCTGGTCGTTTCTGCGCACAGGAAGTCCTCGCGGGCGGAATGCGCAAGGTTGAAGTATGGGTCAAGGGTCCTGGTTCCGGCCGTGAAGCTGCAGTACGCAGCCTCAAGGCAGAGGGACTGGAAGTAACCCGGATCAAGGACTGCACTGCTATTCCACACAACGGATGCCGGCCCACAAAGCGGCGCCGAATGTAATTTTACGGATTGGGCTGTTTCTGAAAAGCAGAAATTGAGACCCAATTCATTTCAAACTTCGCGACCCGGAAAGAGAACCCGGTCGCGCAGGAGGTTCAATTCATGGCCAGGTACACAGAGGCAAAGTGCAAACTCTGCCGCCGTGAGGGGATGAAGCTCTTTCTCAAAGGCGAACGCTGTTTTGGCAGCAGTTGTGCAATGGACCGTCGACCTTATGGTCCCGGACAGCACGGACGTCGCCGCGGGCGTAAACCCTCGGACTACAAACTTCAGCTTCGTGAGAAGCAGAAGGTCCGCTCAATTTATGGTGTTCTTGAAAAACAGTTCCTTCTTTATTTCAAAGAAGCAAACCGTTTGGAAGGCGCTACAGGCGAGAATCTCTTCACACTCCTGGAGAAACGTCTCGATAACGTGATCTATCGTCTGGGATTTGCCCCCAGTCGCTCTGCGGCACGCCAGCTGATTCGCCACAAACATGTGGTCATCGGTGGCACGGTTTGCGATATCCCCAGCCGCCAAGTGCGTGTTGGCCAGGATGTTGCCATCCGGACCAAGAGTCATAACATCCCTCAAATTGTCGACTCCATAAAAGACAACGCCAAGCGCGACCGTCTGCCATTTGTGGAAGCCGATGAGAAAAAGCTGACAGGCAAACTGCTGAGCGAACCTCAGTTGGGCGACCTGCCTATTCCCATTCAGGAAAACCTGATTGTGGAGCTCTACTCGAAGTAAGCCCAGGCTGAAACCAAGGGATGGTGTAATTTATGAAGTGGATCAACATGATGATGCCCGAGGGCGTAAAAGTAGCGGACACAACCGGTACTTTTGCCGAACTGGAAATCGCTCCTCTGGAGCGGGGATTCGGTCACACCCTGGGCAATGCTTTGCGCCGGACGCTTTTGTCGTCCATTCATGGTCATGGCGTTGGTGCTGTGCAAATTGAAGGCGTTAAACATGAACTAAGTACTGTGCCCGGTGTCCTCGAAGACGTCACCGATATTGTACTGAACCTGAAACAAGTGGTTTTTGGTCTTTCCGACGCGCCGTCCGGATGGGCCACCATTGAAGTCAGCGGTCCTGGTTCTGTGACTGCTGGTGACATTCAGGGAATGCCCGAGCTGGAAGTTGTTAATACTGATCACCAGATTTGCACTCTCACCGAAGAGGGTTCCAAATTCAGTGCAAAGGTATTCATCAATACCGGCCGCGGTTACGTGGATCGGGATACGCATAACATCCCGGACGAAGTGATCGGGATCATTCGCATGGATACGAATTATTCTCCTGTGCGGAAAGTCAGCTTCAGGGTGGAAGACACCCGTGTCGGTCAACGTACTGACTTTGACAAGCTGGTGCTTGGAATCACGACCAACGGAGCGGTCAAGGCTGAGGATGCCATTGGTTTCTCGGCTAAAATTCTTAAAGACCAATTGCAAATGTTCATCAACTTCGATGAGGCGCCAATTGACGCTCAGGAAATTGAAGTTAATGAAGAGCACGAACGTCTTGTGGAATTGTTGAGCCGGAATGTGGAAGAGCTCGAACTGTCAGTTCGTAGCGCAAACTGCCTCAAATCCGGACACATCAAAAGTCTGTTCGATCTTGTAACCAAGAGTGAGCAGGAAATGCTGAAGTTCCGTAACTTCGGTCGTAAGAGCCTTAACGAGATCACCGAGATCCTCAGTGGCATGGAATTGGACTTCGGCATGGCTTTCGACCCCGAAGTCAATGACAAGGTCCGGGAAAGAACCGGTTCCTAACCGGGCACCAACTGATTGGTTCAGAAATTGCCTTTTCACCAAAAGTGACAAAGGAAAAATGAAACAATCAGCTGATATATTAAGGATGGAAATAAGTCATGCGACATAATGTCAAGGGACGCAAGTTTAACCGAACTGCGGCCCACAGAAAAATGATGTACCGGAACCTGTTGACCGCTCTGTTCAAACATGAGCGCATCACCACTACGGTTCCCAAGGCCAAAGAGGCACGCATCGTGGCAGAGAAAATGATCACTTTTGCCAAAAAAGGTGATCTGCACTCACGCCGCCAGGCTGCCCGTAAGGTCATGGAACCTGCGATTCTGCAAAAACTTTTTGCAGAAATTGGTCCTCGGTACGAAGATCGCTCCGGTGGTTACACCCGCATTATGCGGCTCGGTCCCCGTCGTGGTGATAATACTGAAATGGCGATCTTGGAACTGGTTGATAACACAGCCCGTCCCAAGACTCTCGATAGTAAAAAGCGCACCAAAGCTCGCCGTATCCTCAAGGCTGAGGAAAAAGCAGAGGCCAAAGCTGCGTTGACTGAAACTGAAGAAGAAGTAGCAGAAGCAGTAACCGAAGAGGTCACTGAAGAAGTTGCAGACGCTGAAGTTACTGAAGAAGTGAAGGACGAGGAGAAGAAGGAGGACTAGTTCGCCCTCCTCTTTGACTGCCGGACGCCTCCGGGATGGGAAAACTTTAGCTTTCTTGTCCGCCCGAAACCGTCAGTGGTGCTCGTCCCGACCATAAACCCCCAACAAATCGGTTCGCCGGTTTTGTTGGGGGTTTTTTTGTCTGAAATGGTAAAACTAAAGAAAACACTAGTCGTGCCGAAACAGGGTGTTAAGGGTTTGCTTTAGATTCATCAAAAGAATGAATTAGTGGCAATTGCCGAATATGGGATCAAATCCTGGAAGACAATTAACAATGGCCCACAGGAAATTGCGTAATTTATTAGGAGGGAAATGAATCAGCAAAACATAGTCCTTTTGGTTGATGATAGACCCGAAAACCTAGTGGCCTTGACTACCATTCTGAAGTCTGACAATCGCTTGTTGGTTTCTGCAACTTCTGGAAATGAGGCCCTTGGCTTAGCTCTGAAATATGGAAATGACATTTCGGTAATTGTCCTGGATGTGATGATGCCCGGTATGGATGGTTTTGAGATGGCTCAAATTTTAGGCAGTCATTCCGGAACCAAAAGAATTCCCATAATATTCTTATCTGCCATGAGTCCGGACAGCCAGAAAATTTCGGAAGGTTATAAAACCGGTGCCATTGATTTTCTGAGCAAACCCATAGATCCAATCATTATTGAAAGTAAGGTCAAACTTTTTTGTGATCTAAAATCATATGAAATTAATCAAGCCTACCTGATGAAAAAGCTGGAAACAACTCATGAAAAACTTAAAGAAATTGATCGATTAAAATCAGCATTTTTAGCCACTGCAAGTCATGAGCTGCGAACCCCTTTAGCAATTATTCAGGAATTTGTAGCTCTGGTACACGATGAAATTACCGGACCAATTAATGATGACCAAAGGGATTGTTTGCTTTCCGCCCAAAATAATTGCATTCGGTTGGGAGATTTGGTGAATGATCTGCTCGATCTGCAAAAAATTCAGTCGGGGAAATTGAAACTGAACTTTGTATCCACAGATGTTAATGAGCTGTTTTCCGGCTGTGTTCGCGAAATGAATCAATTGGTCAAACGAAAAGGTCAGAAAATTGTAATGCAGTGTCAGGAGAGCCTGCCTCCAATTTGCGGAGACAAGCATGCCCTTACTCAGGTACTGGTTAATTTGCTGGGAAATGCTTCAAAATTTTCACCTGAAGGAACAGAAATACTGGTTGATGCAAAAATGCAGGGACCTCTAGTCATTATAAAAATAATAGACCATGGTCCTGGCATAGCCGAAGCAGATCAGGAAAAGATATTTCGGAGTTTTACTCAGGTGGGGCGGCAGGACTCCATGGGAAATCAGGGAACGGGCCTCGGCTTGTCCATTGCTAAAAAAATTGTCGCCCTGCATGCAGGGCAGTTGCAGGTGAAAAGTACTTTGGGACATGGGGCCACTTTTTTCTTTTGCCTTTCACCTATGAAACCAGCTTTGGAGCTTCAGTTTTTCATTAATGACAGGATGAGTTCAACTCCTGTGGACACTCCGGATCAGGCTTTAGTTTTGATGAAACAATCAAATCCCGGACCCGCAAATGCAGCTGATTTGGAAAATTTAAGGAATGGGCTGGAGCAAGTTCTTCGCGGGAATGATGATGAAGTCTTTGTTGCAGAGTCTGTGAGTGTGGTGGGAGCTTTGGCTCCAGTACCCAACGACCAGGTGGATCATTTTTTGCGTAGAGTTTCTGAGGGAATGCAAGGGCCCAGTGGGTCCAATAATGGGTTGTCTTCGGAAAATATCTCCTGGCACGTGAGAACGCTGTCGGCAGATTCCCCAGAAGGTTGGATTTTTGATTTTGATGAAATTGAATTTAAAATCTTTTGTACCCCAGGTGTTTAGGATGAAACAGGGAGACCTGGATTTTCTCAGAACGGGAATTACTGAAAGGAAAATCTAAAAATGAGTAAAGCGAAAATTCTACTAGTTGACGATGAACCGGAAATTGTTCGCATGCTGACTATGCGGCTCAAAGCACAGGATTATGACGTGATTTCAGCCATGGATGGTATGCAAGCCACCAGTATGGCCATGCGTGAAAAACCGGACCTAATTCTATTGGACCTGGGTTTGCCAGCCGGAAATGGCCATATTGTTACCCAAAGAATTCGTGAAAACACGGTGACCATGCATGTTCCCATCATCATTCTTTCTGCTCGAACGGCTGACGATGATCGTCTGCAAGCCCTCACCAATGGTGCTGATCGGTACATAGTAAAGCCTTACAAAGCAGAGGAATTGATTGCCACCATAGAGTCATGCCTGCAAGGGGCCTAGAATGAAATGGGTATTTCCACTCTGCATGGCGGTTCTTTTAGCGTGGGCGATTGTCCCTCCATTGTCGAATGCTGAGTCTGACGAACACGAAATCAAAGCTGCATCCATGGAAATTTTGTAGATTCGCGGTTCAGACAGCCATTACGAAACAGGATTAATCATTAATTGACCGCAATGGTTCCAGGGGAGTTATCAGATGAATGGCCAGAAGAAGGAAATGACTGAATCAAAACGCAAAGGGAGCTTAAATAAGCGACTGATGAGTTATTCTTTGGCCTTGGCTTTGATTCCATTGGTTCTGGTGAGTTTGATGATTTTTTCCCAATCAAAGAAAAATCTTCATGATACCACGGTTGAACGCCTGGTAACAGCGACCCAGGCCAGTGAATTATTCCTGAACAACTGGTTCAGTTATAGGTTAATTGATTTAGAGAACCAGAGTCGGAATCAGAATAATATAAGTTTTATGGAGGCCCTTTTGACGTCCTATTCGTCAAGTGGTATGGCTTTGCCTGAATTTACAAAGAGCCACAACTGGTCTGTTTTGGCTGATGGTCCAGGGACTGACCTTAGAGCATTTGTACAAGAATATGGCTACTACGATGCTTTTTTAATCGATACTCATGGGGGGATCCTGTTCTCTGTGGCCGAAGAGAGCGACTTGGGAGATAATTTATTTTTTGGAGAAAATAAAGATAGCCGATTTTCAAAATCCTGTTTGCTCGCTTTGCAGACAGGGAAGGCGACCTTTTCTGATCTCGAAGTTTACGGACCATCCAATGATAAAATATCTGGTTTTTTGACAACAGTGGTTTTGGACGGAAATGGCGTACTGCTTGGGGCATTGGCTCTGCAATTTACTGACAAACATATTGAAATGGCTGTTCATAACAAAGCTCTTGAAAATGGGGGGGCAAGCACTTACTTGGTTGGTCCTTCTTTTTCAGGTAATGGAATTACCTTCCGATCCAGGCCAGATTGGTCAGTCAATTCAAAATACAATCAAAACTATTTGAATACGGTTGTTGAAACCGAACAAACACATCTGTGGAGTCTGACTCATGAGCCAGGAGATTCTCGCAGTCATCTTAACAATGCCTTGAATTACCGGGGCCCTCAGGGAAGCAAAGTATTAGGCTTGCATTCAGATATTGATGTTGTGGGAGTTCATTGGGGCTTGATTACCGAAATCCCGACAGACGTGGCCTTTGCTCAAGTCATTCAATTACAACGGATTGTAGTGTTGATTGTTTTATCGGTTGGCCTTCTGGTGGCCCTGTTAACTCATTTTTCAATAAAGCAGATTGTTTCACCCATTGTACGTTTATCCGAGGCGGCCCGCCGGGTTGCAGATGGAGATTTGGATCAGGAAATTGCAAGCAAAGACAAGACAGAATTGGGCCAATTGACTCGAAGTTTCAATAGCATGGTATTTCAATTGCGAGAAAATTACCTTGAACAAGAGGCCAAAATTTGGTTGGAAGAAAACTCCACACAATTGCTATCGAACCTCAGAGGGGAACATCAATTCAGTGTTCTGGGAAAATCAATTCTCAATACTTTGGTAAAATCTCTGGGTTTTCAGGTTGGAGCATTTTATTCCGTTCAAAACAATAACAGTCTGCTGCTCCAAGGCAGTTATGCCATGAAATTCACTGATAAAACCCAAATTCATTTTGAACCGGGTGAAGGCATGATAGGTGAAGTGGCTTTAAAACAAAAACACTTGATATTGAAGCAGGTGCCGGATAACTATCTCACTATTAGCTCTGGTCTGGGGGGAACGCTCCCTACTCATTTGCTGATTTGGCCTTTTATTCGTGAAGGAAAAACAATTGGTGTTTTGGAACTTGGATCTCTAAAACCATTTTCCGACGCTGAAATTTCTTTGTTACATAATGTCAGCGAAGGCATAGGTGTTGCACTATTTTCTGCCCAAACTTTTTTTAATACTCAGGACATGCTGGAAAGCAGTCAGGCTCAGGCCGAAGAATTGCACGCCCAAACAGAAGCTTTGACAGCGCGGGAAACAGAACTGCAAACAACCAATATCAATTTATCTCTACAATCCAAAAAACTGCAGAAATCTGAAGAGTTATTGCAGCAACAAAGTGAAGAACTTCTGACAACCAACGAACAGCTTGAGGACCGCACAATAAATCTGGCCCGGCAAAAAGAAGAAGTGGAAGCAGCCAAGGCTTTGGTGGAAATTCATGCAAAGGAGTTGGCCGAATCCAGTCGGTATAAATCAGAATTTTTGGCCAATATGTCCCATGAGCTGCGGACTCCTTTGAATAGCCTGTTGATTCTGTCAAAATCCTTATCTGAAAATTCAGCCGGCAACCTGGATGAAAATCAGGTAAAAGCCGCAAGAATTATTCATAGTGGTGGCTCCGATTTACTAAACCTGATTAATGATATTCTCGATCTATCCAAGGTGGAAGCTGGGAAGCTGGAGGCAAATCTGGGGCCCATGGGAATTGTTGCTTTGGTTAGTCGTTTGAAGGAAATGTTTAACCGGGTTGCCAGGGAAAAGGGATTGCAATTCAAAATTGAAGTGGCTGACGATTTGCCAGATGTTTTGATCACTGACGGCCAGAAGGTTGAGCAGGTTCTACGAAATCTGCTTTCCAATGCTTTCAAATTTACTCCATCAGGGGAAGTAATATTAAAAATTAGTTACTCAAATGGTGAAAAGGGGTCCGGAGGATTTTCCGTTTCAAACAACAAAATGCTGGCATTTGCAGTTGTCGATACGGGGCTGGGAATTCCTCCGGAAAAACAAAAGTCCATTTTCGAATCTTTTCAACAGGCTGATGGATCCACTAACAGAACTTATGGTGGGACAGGACTGGGCTTGACCATATCCCGGCGTTTTAGTGAGTTGCTTGGCGGTGGGGTCTCGGTAAGAAGTGAACTTGGCGAAGGTAGTGTTTTTACCCTCTTGCTGCCTCTGGGAATTGAGCAAAACCAAAAGGGACATTTAGCAATAACAGACGAAAGCAATGTCCCTGAACTTCCCGATGAAATTAATAATGAAGAGCCTGGTAAGGACTCTGGGAGTTCCAGTCAACCCGGGGGTTCTCAAGAGGAAACCCTCTTCCTGGCTGATGACCGGTGTAGCCTTAAGCCTCTTGGGAGTACTATTCTAATTGTCGAAGATGACCTGAATTTCGCAGAAATTCTGGTGAGTATTTGCCACCAAAAAGGGTTCCAGTGTTTGGTTACTCCCAGTGGCGTGCAAGCCTTGCAAATGGTTGATAACTTTAAACCGGATGCAGTTATTTTGGATATTTCATTGGCCGATTTGAATGGTCTTTCGGTTCTCGATGAAATAAAAAACAACCTGTATCAAAGGCATATTCCGGTTCAGATAATATCAGGCAGGGACAAGAAAGGTGCAGCCCTTCAACTGGGAGCCATTGGTTATTTGGAAAAACCCACATCCGAGGGATCCATCAAAATAGCCCTCGATTCAATTTCGAAGAAACTGGATGCTCCAATGCTTCACTTGGTTGTGGTTGAAGAAAATGGTTTCAAACGTGACATGATTCAAAAGGCGGTGCAGTTTGAGGGGCTGAAAGTTACCCTTTTGGACAACTGCAAGGATGTCACTCGTCTTCTTAAAAATGAAGAAGTTAACTGTCTTATTCTTGGTCGGGACAAAAACCAGTTAAATGGAGCGTCCTTGATAGAAATTTTGGATCAGGAATTTGACAGCCTTCCTGCATGCATTGTTCTGGATGGGGGCGACTTTGAAGATAGTGATCTGGAGAAAATGAAATTACGAGGGGTTTGTGTGCTGACTTTACAGCCAAACGCTTTGGAAGCTCTGGTTGACAAAACGAGCCTCTTTTTGCACAGCGTGGAAGCCATCCTGCCGGAAAATCGAAAAGCAAAAATTGAAGAGCTGCACGCCAAAGAGGACCGACTTCGGGGGAAGAAAATCCTTATTGTTGATGACGACATGCGCAATGTTTTTGCCTTGTCCAGTGTTCTTGAAGCTGCTGGAATGTTGGTAAGCTTTGCTGAAAACGGACAGATTTGTTTGGATAAACTGGACCAGGATGGCCCGGTGGATTTAATCTTGATGGATGTGATGATGCCGGTGATGGATGGTCACGAAGCCTCACGGAAAATCAGAGCGAAAAAAGGTTTTTCCCACATCCCCATTATTGCTCTGACCGCCCGGGCTATGGTGGCAGACCGCACTCTCTGCCTTGAAGCAGGGACCAATGATTATTTGGCCAAACCGGTAGATATGGAAAAATTATTGTCTCTTGTTCGGTTGTGGACCTTTAACGCAGAGTGTCCCGTCTGATGTCTTCCAACCTGATAAACAATGATGAAATGAATGTTCTTCTGGAAGTCGTGAAACAAACTTCGGGTTATGATTTTCGCGATTACTCCAGCCGGACGTTGAAACGCAGACTCGGGTATGTGCAACGCAGTGCCGGCTTGGAACATTTACTGGATATGGTTCCTTTGGTGAAAAAAGATGAAAAATTCAGGAACCGGTTGCTCAAATCTCTTTCCATTACAGTTACAAATTTGTTCCGTGATCCTTCGTTTTTTCTTTCTCTACGTAAAAAAGTTCTGCCCTTGCTGGCCAAAAAACGTCCTCTCAAGATTTGGCATGCTGGCTGTGCCACGGGCGAAGAAGTCTATTCTCTGGCCATTATAATACAGGAAGTTCTGGGACAAATTCCAATCCTCACGTATGCCACAGATATTAATAACAAATCGTTGGCTCATGCTCACAAAGGGGTCTTTTCTATTCCAGTGGTCCAGGAGGGTACCTCAGCTTACTGGGCCTCTGGCGGAACAGGTAGTTTATCCAATTATTGCCATTGCCAATATGGTTCTGTAAAAATGAACCCCAGCCTGGGCGAAAAAGTGAACTTTTCTCATTTTGACCTGGCAACCGATTCACCTTTTGGCAAGGTGGATCTGATTTTATGTCGCAATGTAATGATCTATTTCAATGACCATTTGCAGGAAAAAGTTTTGGATCTTTTAACTCAAAGCCTGAATCCAGGGGGAATTCTTTGCTTAGGGGCTAAGGAAACACTTAAGTTTCCTAAGGTTATTCCGAAATATTATGAAGTGGATGCCTTGGAGAAGATATATGGTCTAAAAAGGGCATCTTGCTCAACCACAGAAAA
Organism: bacterium; assembly: GCA_024223715.1. Classification (GTDB taxonomy): domain Bacteria; phylum Krumholzibacteriota; class Krumholzibacteriia; order LZORAL124-64-63; family LZORAL124-64-63; genus LZORAL124-64-63. Next base: position 24,021 of record JAAEOA010000096.1, read on the forward strand.
GCACCAAGTAATGGCGGTTAATTTATAGTATCTTTTTCCTGGCAGACAGTTTTGAAGGTGTGATTAAAATGAAAAATATTGAACCTTTTCCCGAAACAATACAGGTCCTTATTGTGGACGATAATACTGACAACTGTTTTTGCCTGGGTTTTGCCATGCAAACTTGGAATGTGGAGTCCAGTGCTGCCTTGAACGGTGAACTGGCCTTGGAAAAAATGAAGCATCAGAGGTTTGATTTTGTTTTGATGGACATGCGCATGCCCGGATTATCCGGAAATGAGACCATTGCAAAAATTCGTTCAAATCCGGTTTTGAGCGATACAATAATTATTGCAGTAACGGCCAATGTTTTCCCCGGTGCCCGAGAAGAGTGCCTGGCCAATGGAGCCGATGAGTACATATCAAAACCTATTGAGTTGAAGGATTTGCAGTCAAAAATGCATTTTTTGGCCGGGGCCAGGGTCTAGGATCTCTGGAAGTCGGCCTCAAGTCCAAACATATGTTGATACCTTATGCAATTTCACTTAAATTGACCCCAATCTTAAATTGACTCAAAATGGCCTGATTGGCTGTTTCTTTTTACCGTTTTCCCATGGAGGACCCCCATGGCCCCGAGAACTCTCCTTACTGCTGGCATTACCGGTGTCGGAATGAGCATTCCCGAAAAACGTCTGACCAACGCCGATCTGGAAAAAATTGTCGAAACCAATGACGAGTGGATTGTCGAACGCACGGGAATTCGTGAGCGCCGCATCGCTGAAGAGGGCGTGGGCGCATCGTTCCATGGTGCCAAAGCAGCTGAAGCTGCCATGGAGCATGCTGGAGCCAAGCCTGAAGAAATTGACCTGATCGTTGTACCAACGGTAACTCCGGACATGGTCTTCCCGGCCACTGCCGGACTTATTCAGGAAATGATTGGCGCCACCAACGCCTGGGGTTTCGATCTGGAAGCAGCCTGTAGTGGTTTCCTTTTCGGTTTGCAAACAGCCAGGGCTCAGATTGAAGCCGGGCACGCAAAAAAAGTCCTGGTCATTGGAACTGAGATAATGTCTTCGATCCTCGACTGGACCGACCGTAACAGTTGCATCCTTTTTGGCGACGGTGCCGGAGCTGTTGTGGTGGAGGCAGTGGATCCATCCCGCGGGGGCATCATCGATGCCATAAACCGGATCGATGGCTCAGGGGCAAAATTTTTGCATCAAAAGGCTGGGGGCAGCCTCATGAAGGCCAGTCGCGAATCTGTCGAAAATAATCTGCACACGGTTTTCCAGGCTGGCCGCGATGTGTATAAATACGCTGTAAAAGGGATGGCTGGTGTGACCAAGGAAATTGTTGACCGCAATGGTTTCACGGGGCCGGACGTGGATCTCTTTGTTCCTCATCAGGCGAACATTCGGATTATCGAAGCTGCCCAGCGCCGGGTGGGGCTGGAAGACAGCCAGGTTGCTATTACCATTGACCGATTTGGCAATACGACTGCTGCCAGTATTCCCATGGCCTTGTGTGTGGCTAATAGTGAAGGACGCCTGAAAGAGGGCGACTTGGTTGTTTTGTGTGCCTTTGGTGCCGGGTTTACCTGGGGCTCAACAGTATTGCGCTGGACAGCTCCGTAAATTCCCCCTAATAATATGCCATGATAAAAGTTGAAAATCTTACCCGCCACTACGGATCCACCCGTGCCCTTAGCAATCTGAGTTTTCAGGTTGCTGAAGGCTCGGTGGTGGGCTTTCTGGGTCCCAATGGAGCCGGGAAATCCACTACTATGAAAATCCTGACCGGATCAGTGGCACCCACTTCCGGATCGGCTTCAGTTCGGGGGCACGATGTTATTTCCGAACCTCTGGCCGTGCGTCGGTTAGTGGGTTTCATGCCCGAAAATGTGGCTCTTTATCAGGACGACACGGTCATGGATTTTCTGAAGTTTGTTTCGGATCTGAAGAACATTCCCAAAGAAAAAATTTCGGAACATCTGGATCAGATTATTCATTCGTGCGGACTCGATATTGTGCGTCACAAAATGGTGGGAAACCTGAGTCACGGGTTTACCAAACGCGTGGGGCTGGCCCAGGCTCTGGTGGGTGACCCACCGGTGCTTATTCTGGACGAGCCCACCAGCGGTTTGGATCCCAAACAAATTGTGGGTATCCGCGAGCTGATCCGGAGTTTCCGGGGCAAGCGAACGGTTTTGATCAGCAGTCACATTCTATCAGAAATAAGTGCCACCTGTGACCGGGTGCTCATTCTCAATCAAGGCAAGTTGGTAGGCGAAGACACACCCGATGCCCTGCATGGTGGTTCCTCGTTTTCTTCTTCCGGCCAGCGCGTGGTTCTGGTTTGGAGCGGATCACATGAAAAAGTTTGCGAATCTCTGCTAGAGGTCGACGGCGTTGATACTGTGGATGCCACTGGTGATGGAGCTGAGGTACTCATCTCGGGGGATCCAGCAACTGTTCGGCCACTGTTAGTGGAGAAAGTTTTGCAGGGGAGGGGAAAGCTGCAGACTATTCAGGACAAAGGTCCATCTTTGGAAGATCTTTTCCTGCGGCTGACCGGCCCCGTGCAAGCCCGGCAGGATTCTTTGGCCAACGCGGTTTCTGAAGAAGACCTGGAGGAGAACTCATGAGACAGTTCAACTCTATCGTTCGCCGTGAAGTGGGGGCCTTCTTCCACAGTTCCATGGCTCCAATCCTTTTGGGAGGATTCCTGCTCATCGTGGGCATGATTTTCCTTCGCCTGATGACCGGCTACAGCGACCTGAGCACCCAGGCCCTGCAGAATTCCCGTGAGGGAAATTTTGTCAATCTTGTGGAAGGTGTTTTTCGTCCCATGGTTTCAACCATGGTTTTGCTTTTTGTGCTCATTGTACCTTCACTGACCATGCGCCTGTTCTCGTCCGAGTACAGCAGCGGTCGTTACAACCTGCTGGCCAGCTGGCCCATTTCAGATCATCTGTGGGTTCTGGGAAAATGGTTCTCGGCCTGGATTTCCTCCTCGATGATGCTTTTGGCCTCCATGGTCCTTTTTGTATCAGTCTGGTTTTTTGGGTCACCCGAATTAGGTCCCCTTTTGGCCGTGACATTCGGCTTGTTGCTTCTTACATCCAGCCTGGTGGCTGTGGGCATCTGGGCTTCGGTTTCTTTCACTCACCAAATTCTTGCTTATTTTGTCACTCTTATTACTGCCATTATGCTCTTTATGATTCAACTTCTGGAGCGCATTCTGCCCGGCATGCTGGGGAAAATTGCTTTGGAGTTATCGCTCAAACTCCACTTCGAGCGCTTCAGTCAGGGCGTAATCGATTCCAGAGATGTGGTCTATTTTGTTTTGCTGACGGTGCTTCCTTTGGTTGCTGCAGTCACTGTTTTGGCGGGTCGTCGCTTGTCGGCCAAAAAGAAAATTCTGCATTGGGTACCAACTCTTTTGTCTCTGGTATTAGGCGGGGTTCTTTATACACTGTCATTATATATGCCGCTGACCTGGGACTTTACCGGCAACCAGCGCTATAGTCTGGCTCCCCAGACAATTCAAATTCTTGATGGTCTGGAAGTAAATCTTCAGGATCTCGAAGGTATCGATGAGGTTACTGTTTACGCTTTTCTGCAGCGATTCCAGCAAACCTATAATACCACCGAAGTCTTGCTTCAGAATTTTCACCAGCAGTCGTCGTCTTTCAAATTCCAGATGGTGGACCCGGAAACCGAGTTGGAACTGGTCAAAAAGTATCGAGTTCAATCTTACGGAAGTTTGGTTGTCGAGGTTGGCGACCGCTACTTAACAGTCATTCAGCCAGACGAAAGTGGCCTGGTCAACGCTGTCTACCGACTGGTTCAAGGCAAGCGCCCGGTCGTGGGTTATTTGCTGGGCCATGGTGAGCACCAGCTGGACAGTCTGGAAATGGCTGGCTATTCCCTGACCCAAACTGCATTGCGCGAAAGTGGCTATGACCTTCGCCCGCTCATTCTGACTGAAACCGGCGGTGTTCCTGATGACTGTGACGTGGTCATGGTTGCCGGTCCACGCATGGACCCTCTGGCTATGGAAGCGGCGGCTATCGATAACCACCTGGCTAAAGGCAAAGCTGTAATCTTTCTTTCAGATCCTGTCACCCCTCCCGGATGGAATTCCTGGCTTGAAAATTATCGGGTTCGTTTGTCGGGCAAGGTTATTATTTCGTCCATGGGACAGGGAAAAATCAGTCGCTTGCTGGAAGTAATTGAAGGTTATGGTGGGCATGCAATTGTTCATCCACTTCAGGACGTGCGAACTCTTTTTCCCTTTGCCCAAGGCCTTGAAGTTCTGGATGACCAGGGGGCCGGTATTAAAGGGGCTCTTTTGCTAATGAGCAGTGATTTAAGTTGGGCGGAAGCTGACCCGGAAACCCGATTCGGAGGGCAGGCAAGTTTTGATCCCGCCGTTGATTCATCTGGGCCAGTGCCTTTTGGTTTGGTTATGGAAATACCCTCTTCTCTTGAAGAAAACGCCCTCGGACGCATGGTTGTGATCGGAAATTCAGAATTTGCAAATAACAGTATGCTGAACCGTGATGGCAATCGTGACTTGTTACTCAACAGTCTGGGCTGGTTGGCCCGGGAGGAAAATCTGATCGAATTGCGGGGCCGCGACCCTATGAGTCAGCCGGTCATTTTAACCAACAACCAGAAAAATCTGGTGCAATGGGGGGCCGTGGTTTTATGGCCACTGTTTGTGGTCAGTTTGTGTGTAGGAGTAATGATTCGTCACAAACGTAAAGCCGAGGAGGGCTCTTGATTTTTTCCAATGGGGTTGATCGTTCAGGTGGGGCGGGTCGTACAGCAATGATTTTGGTTCTGGCTCTGGTTGTGGCTGGGACAGCCTTGTTTTTTATCAACCGACGGCACAACGCCGAAAACCTAACCCTTGGCGGATCTTTGTTTGATCTGGAAAAGTCAGCCATCGAAGGGTTTTTGCTGACACGCGACGGAGCCCAGTTCCGTTTCGATAAAAACGAAAAAGGCTATTGGACCTTACGCGGAGCCATCACCGATTTTCTCGACCCCAGTGCCGTCGAATCTTTTTTGAATGATTTGGTGGCTGCTCAGGGAGGCCGGGTTCTGCCAGGAACCGAAATTGAAGATCGTCGTTATGAGTTTAATGGCCCGCAGGCTATGCGACTGACTGTTTTTCAAACCGGAAAAGAGAACCAGAGCCTGGCTTTGGGGTCTGTCAACCCGGTCACAGGTTTTTATTATGCGTCCGGAGCCGGACGTCCGGCCTGTTTTCCTTTGAAGCCGTCATTTCAGGAGAAACTGGCTGCTTTACCGGCATCATTGCAGCTGCAAACGCTATTACCTCGTTTCGAACGAAACCTGATTTCACAGGTCGATGTAAAATACTATCTGGAATCGCTACAACTGAAGAAGATCAATGGCCGCTGGTGGTTGGCTGAACCTAAAAATGGCACAGCGGGCTTGGGGATCAAAGCACGATCCTATCATCAGCAATACCTGGACCGACGTTTGCAAAATGAGGGCCAGTTTTGGCTGCTGGCCAACGAAGAGGCTGTCCGGCAGCTGATTTATGAAACCAGCGAAATTATTGTCAATGATATTCCAGACACTCGCTGGGGGCGATCCCGACTGGAAGAACTGGACCTGAATCCACCTTGGCGAACAGTGCTTTTGACCGGCTCAGGTATTAATCCAGATTTTGCTGAGGATTCTGCAGATCACTTGGAGATAGCTTTGGGTGCCCCATTATCCGACCAATTAGTTCCCGTGTTAAGGCGGGGAAATGTTTTGATGACCGAACCGGAGGCTGCACGCCGCCTCAATGAGCCTCTTGGAGGTTTTTTGCAGGTGGGGGCCTTGTCCTTCCAATTGGATTCTGCCAATTCCATGCGTGCTTTTCGGGAAGATGATTTGGTCTTTGCCGGGAAACGCGGCCCTGCACCAGAAATTCGTCCAGGGCAAAGGCCACGACCCGCTGTAGAATCCTGGCTGACAACCGTACCGGCGCAGGAAAAAGTGACGGGTTTGTCAGACATCGGATATCACGGTATTGTGCAATATTTAATTACCGACCTGCAGCGGTTGCAGGTCCTGAGAGTTTTGCCACCGGTAAAAAATGCTGACATTTTGATGCCCCAGGAACGCGTGGTCCTGGAATTTGAATTTGATTCTGATTCTGATGAAATTGAACACTACACTGGCAAGGGAACTGAAAGAATTGAATTTGGGTATTTGAATGACGAGCATTTACCGCTAGGGTCCATGGCTCCAAAACCCGGTGAAGGATCTTCTCTGCCAGTGGTGATGTGGAGGCCGCAAACAGGGCAATTACTGCAGGTTCAGGATCATATTTTGATTACTATGAGAAATCGGCAGACTGGGTTGGGAAAATAGGGGCTTTCAATGAGCCCCAACAAACTCAGGCAAAGAAACGCTAGTCACAATGGGACCTTTCCAGTTCTCAATATCAGCAATCTGCAGAGGCGGGATAACTACCGGCTGAGCTCCCAGTTCCACAGATTCCAGCAATGAAACATAAACCTGAGCTTTGCTCTTGAAGTCATCCATTAAGGCTTTATCCACCGGAGCAGCGGCTGGCAGTTTTAAACTGCGGGGATTGACAAAAGTACCGCTCCGTTTGACCCGGTAATCAAGATGCGGCCCGGTAGCGTAACCGGTTGCGCCCACATACCCAATGATTTGTCCCTGATCAACTTGTGAACCTTTTCGAATGCCTTTGGCGTATCGGGAAAGGTGCAAATAATAAGTTTGATATTCAGCATTGGTGTGGCGGATTTGAATGTACCGGCCGTTGCCTTTTTTGCTGGTGCAAGCCACAACTACGCCATCGCCACCGGCACGCACAGGTGTTCCCAGTGGGGCCGCATAATCCACACCATGGTGGGGCATCCAGCGTTTTAATACAGGGTGGAATCGACGGTTACTGAACTTGCTGCTGACCCGGCTGTATTCCACCGGCGCACGAAGCAGTTGCTTTTGCAGGTTGTTTCCGTCGGCGTTGTAATAGTGCTGCCGACCATCGGCGCTGGTAAAGCGGAAGGCTTCACGCAGTTTTCCCCGGTTCATAATTTGCACACCAAGAATGGAGCCGGTGCGTACAAGTTGGTCTTCTTTATAAACTTCTTCGAAGAGAATGCAGAAGGTATCACCTTTGCGCAGATCTCGGTTAAAATCAATATCCCAACCCAGAATGTCGTTCATTTTTGGTGCCAGAGCCAGGGGGGCGCCCAGTTCCTGGAGGCTGACATAAAGGCTATGGTTAATGGTTCCACGGAGAGCTTTTAAATGGCGTTCAACAGGATAGGTACCGTCGATGCGTTCGTAGGTATCACCCTTGCGCACAAAAGTGACGTAGCTTTCTTCATCCAGGTCAAAGCCGAGGGCTTCCAGGCCCCCATCTTCTTTAATCTCAATGCGGAAGATCTCTCCCGCACGCACGGTACGCAGGTTGCGAAAGTCCTTGCAGGCCTTAACCAGCGCCATAATATCTTCATGGCCCACTTTTTGGGCGGCCAAAGCTTCGTAAAAGGTTTGGCCCCGTAAAATTTTCATTTCCGTTGGGCCATTGCCCGGACGGTTAACCGGTCCCATCAAGTGGCTGGGAAGAGCTTTACAGGAGGGAGATTTTAGAAATGAATTGGTCAGATCCAGGGGGGGCATTTCCAGAAAACTGCTGATGGGCCTTTCAGAGGGGCCGCCCATTCCGTTTTGGGGGACAGGTTGGTTTTTGGCAGGATGGAAAGCACCAACGCCCCAGGCCATTAACAAAATACCGGACACGCCCATCGAGGCCAGACCGATTTTTTTTAGGATATTATTTGAGTTGGCCAGTTTCAGCGTTCTTCCTCCTGAGAGATTTTCATTTTTTCGTACAGCAAAAATGCACGGTCAGCAGCCTATTAGGCAAGCGTTTTTTGTTCCTGAATGTCAGCCGGAGTGTCTTTATTTGTTCACAACCCGGCTCGACGTGCTAATATGAGAGCCAATTCATGCAAAAAGCATGAATTTTAAGCTTTGATTTGGGTTCCAAATTGATCCAGAATTTCCAGTTTTCCAGATTTATCCGAGAAAAAACCGGATCTTATCTGGAAAAACCCTGCAAGCAGGGCCACAATCAACCAAATAACGACCTGGAGGCTGTTTTGTTCCGATCAAATATCAGAAACCCAATTAGTGGATCTAATAGCAACAGTTATGCCGTAATGTGGCTTATAGGGCTTTTACTTGCTTCAACCTTCCCTTCCGTGGTTCAAGGTGGAGCGGTTTATCTTACCGACCATGCTTCCGGAACCACGGGGCAGGACTTTGCCGCCGCCATTTGCAGTCTTTCTGATTTAAATTCCGATGGCAGCAGTGAAATTCTGGTTGGTGCCCCCACAAACAACGGTGCTGAAGATGGTGCCGCCTTTATCTGGTACGGTACAAATGATGTCACTCACTCTGCCGCCCAGTCCTGGAGTGGCAGCAATGGGGAACGATTTGGTTTTTCCGTCGCAGCCATTGGCGATGTGAACAACGATGGCGATGCTGATTTTGCCATTGGGGCCCCCTTGTCTGATGTTGGGGGAACTGAAAAAGGCCGGGTCCATATTTTTTACGGAGGAAGTTCGCTTTCCAGTTCTGCCGATTTGATTATCGGTGGAGCTGCAGGCGGCGACCAGTTTGGTTTTTCAATTTTTGCTGCCGGCGATTTTGATGGTGACGGAAAAGACGACTTTATTGTTGGGGCACCCTATGCCAATTCCCCGGCAGTGGCCTCGGGCGCAGCATATGTAATTTTTGGTGCCACTGGCGGGCCGAGTACTGACCTGGCCGATGCACTGATGCTATCCGGAGAAAACGCCAACGATCATTTTGGCTGGTCGGTCTGCTCAGCCGGTAATTTTCTGAACGGTAATGTGGAATGCGTGGCAGTGGGTGCACCTGACAATACAACTCAGGCCAGCGCCGAAAACTCAGGTGCAGTGTATGTTTTTGAAGGCTCCGACCATCCATCCACACCAGACGCCAGCAGTGATCACATTATTACCACCGGCAGTTCTTCAAAAGCTCACAGCAGCTTTGGTTGGGTGGTACGATCAGCAGGTCACTGGGACAGCGATTCCGTCGATGATTTAGCCATTGGCGCACCCCATAACAATCAGGGTGGTACGGAAAAAGGGCGGGTTGAAATTGTCTTTGGCGGTTCAACCCCCTCAAGCCAGGGGGATCGCTACTTCTCAGGGGAAAACGGTGGCGACCAATTAGGTTACAGTTTAGCAGACCTCGGTGATTTTTCAGGTTCCAGTGCAAACGATCTGCTCATTGGTGCGCCATATTATTCCCTTGGCGGAAACGATGCGGGCCGAGCTTACATTCTTGAAGGTGGTTCTTCCTCCGGTGGGGCGTCCGGCCTGGACATCATTGGCAGCGACCCGCTGGTTCCCGATACTTCCGGCGGTGACCGTTTTGGCTTTGCTGTCTGCGGAGTAACCGACTTTGATGGCGACGGAGATATCGATTATGCCATTGGTGCCCCTTCGGGCAATATTGCCAACAATGCGTTGGCTGGATTTTGCCGTATCTGGGCCAGCAACGATCAAACCGTGGCTGCTTTTCCCTGGCAGGCTTCTTCTCTGTGGCTGCCCGACGGCCAGGTCCAGGTGAGCCTGAATCTTCCGGTATCTGCTGAGGAAATTCATCACCTTCGACTGTATCGCCAACAGTCTTCCGGTTGGATGTTAGTTCATGATGGTTCCGCCGTTGGCTTGGCTTCTGATTGCACGGCTGCAGGCTGTCTTTTTCAATGGATCGACGCCGGCCCATTTGAAAACACCGGTCCCATCAAATACCGAGCGACTTTGATTTTAACTGATGGCCGGCAAGTGGAGCTCAACGGTGATACCTCCTGGTTGCCTTTGTCCATGAATCAACGCCCGGAATCCAGCCTGATGATGGTGCAAAAGCCTTGGCCCAACCCTGCAAAATCGAACAGCATTCTGTCCTTCCGGGTGGCTGAAGGCCAGAATTATTCTATACAATTGTCCGACTTGAGAGGTCGTATTGTGCGCCGTTTACAAACCGGACAAGGCACTGGAACCTGGACCAACAGTCCATGGGACGGAAAAGACGATTCAGGCCGCGACCTGCCGGCAGGAATGTACTTCTTCCAACTGCGTTGCGAAGGTCAATCAGAAATTCGGAAAGTGATGCTGACCCGATGAGTCCACCGAAGTCTTGGCTTTGGAATCCGGACTTGCCAGGGGTAGAGTTGCACACCCATCTTGAAGGCTCAGTGACTTGTGATCGTTTGCTGGCTCTGTCTGAAAAATACGGGCAAACCGCCCTTGCCGCCGAGTGCCTGAACGACAAGGGTACCGAGTATGTTTTTGACGGGTTTTTTGGATTTTTGGATTTGTTTCGCAAAGTAACTTTGCTTTTAAAAACCCCAGCCGATTTTCATCAGGTGGCCTTGGATTTGGGCCGCACCCTTCACGACGATGGTGTGGGCTACGCCGAAATAAGCCTTTCATATGGTGTGATGCTCAAACGTAATCTGGATCCTTTGGCCATTCAGCAGGCCTTGTACGAAGCGTCCTGTCAGGTTCTGGAAACCCACGGAGTGAAAATGCGCTGGCTGCCCGATGCTGTGCGGCAGTGGGGACTGGACAAAGCCTGGTTCGCTTTGGAGGCAGCCCTGCGAACTGGACCCGAATTGGGTGTAGTCGGGTTTGGCCTTGGTGGTGATGAGGTGGCCGGTTCGGTGTCCCTCTTCGCACCTCTTTTTGCCGAGGTCAGAGCTGAAGGGCTGGGCATCAGCATTCACGCGGGGGAAAACCCGGCCTCCGGTCAGGCGGCGGCCGATTCGGTCCGGCAGGCAGTTGACGAATGCGGGGCCGATCGTATTGGTCACGGACTTGGCGCGGTATCTGATCCGATGGTTATGGCCATGCTGAACGCTCGACAAGTATTTATGGAATTGTGCCCGGGGTCGAATTTGATGACTGGCGCCCTAACTCAATACTCTGATCATCCTCTCCAGCAATTCCTGGCAGCGGATATTCCATGTGGGTTAAATCCCGATGACCGTAGCCTTTTTGGTGTGAATCGCAAACAAGAGTTGATCCGGGCCCGCAAGGAATTGCATTTGACAGAGGAACAGGAAACAAAAATGATCCAGTGGGCTCAAAGGGCCAGCTTCGATCCGGAAATGAGAGCAGCTGCAGAATGACGCAGTTCCTGAAAGGCGAAAAAATGTTCAAGACTATTAATTTGATTCTGGTTCCCCCGGTGCTTCTATTGGGCCTGTTTTTTACAATCTTCCTTCAGACTGAACAAGCTAATGCCAGGGAGGGCGAAGGTCCTTGGTTTCAGGTTTCCCTTGGCTACAATGGTATGGCTATGCAAGATATCAACGAAACCGACTTCCGCTGGCACGAAGATTCTGACGGATTTGACCTGGACGATGTAACAGGCGGTATGGCCCTCTCTTTCGGGTTGGGCTACGACATGTCCAAGTCCTATGGCTACGGGTTGTTCTGGGAACATCAATACGGTTCCACCTCCGGGACCGACGTAGAAATGAAAGCGGATGTGAATTTACGGGCCGATATTTTTGCCGGTCGCTTAAACTACAATTTTATTACAAACGACCAATGGCGTTTTGGAGTTGCCGGTGCCCTGGGTTTTCTGGTAGTCAATGGCAATGTCAACAAAACCACATCTGGGGCCAGCTACGGGAAATCCGAGTTGACGGGACAAACTTGGTCACTCGAGGGAATGGGAATTGTAGAATTTTCAGTGGGCGAAAAATCTCTCATTCAACTGACCGCTGGCTGGCGTGAGGCCAATGTAAAATCGTTCAAAAATGCCTCAGCTACCGTGTTTAAACCAGACGGACAGAAAATGAGCATGGACTATACGGGATTCACTGCCAGAGTGGGATATAAAATTCGATTTGGAAGTTTGTCAGGCCAAACTGTCCCGGATATTCAGTAGATTTGTTCGACAGGGATGAGTTTTTCCTGTTTGCCAGGAGTTATTACCTAAATCCTGGCTTCAAACTTCAATAGAATTTCATTCAACGATGTCCGTCGCAAGAGTCCGTAAACAATTCCGTAGGCCATAAAGACCACAAGAGCGCCACCAAGCACATCAAGAATATAATGATGGCTGCTGTAGACCGCGCCAAACCACATACCGCAAGTTACCAGGAAAAACAAAATGCGGGGCCATGAATTTTTCAGGGAAAAACTGACTAACAGGCAACTCAAAGGATTGGCTGCGTGCATGGAAGGCATCGCGGCAAAAACAACTTTGTTGTTGGCGTAAATAGACTGAAAAATGGGCCATCCTATGAGTTCATCAAAACGGCTCATGCCGGCAGCCGCACAAGGGGTGTCAGCAATGAATTCAAATCCTACAATTTGCACATACCATGGCGGAGCTGCCGGATACAAATAATAGCCAATGAAGCCCAGCAGATTGGCCAGAACAAAGACGAATGAAAAATTAATGAAGATCCGTTTGTTTCCCCGCAAATATAATACCAATGCAAAAGCCAGGGGCAAAGGAACCCACGTCAAATACGAAAGTCCCGAAATCAGGTCATACAACCAGAACTGATGCTCGAGATAAAACTCATTGGGTGTCAGAACATCACCCATGCGGGTTAGGCCAAAAAATTTCTTTTCCAGCAGATACAAATCTTCAATATGAATAGTGTTATAGAGGTAGTTTGGGAAGGCCTTCAGTGAATCGTAAGTAGTCACATAAACCCAATAAGGCATCAGGGCAAAGGCAGTGCGACGGGGCCAGCGACCGGCAATGAACATAGTGGTCAAGGCAGTGAAAACGACGATCTGAAAAGGGGTTATGCCCACAACCAGAATGAACCATGCCAAATACAGGGCCCCACTGAAAAAAAGAAGTATCAGGTGTTTGGAATTAATAATTACTGTTCTCCAGATTGTATTTTACCCGAAACCATTCAGCGGTTTCGTCAACGGCCGTTGGCAGATTTACCAAAGGCTCAAACCCCAAAACCCGACGAGCTTTCGCAATTGAGAAATGGTAATCCGTGCCGCCATTTAAAACCCGGTAACGAGTAATGAAAGGAGGTGTTTTGGAGTTGAATAAATAAAAAAGCTTTTCCACAAAAGAAGCCAAATGCATAGCCGGTTTTAAAGGAATGCTGAGAGCGGGTTTTTTGAAACTCAGTTTTTCAGTGAGTGCTTCGGTAAATTCCCGCCAATTGATTTCCAGACCGTCGGTAATCAGGAAGGCTTCACCAGGAGCGGACTCATGGAAGGCGGCCAGAAAAACTGCATCGACCAGGTTGGTGATATAGGTGGGGCAGGTCAGGCTTCGGCCATGGTTAATGTAAGCAATTTTCCCACTTTTTATGGCCACAAGATATTTTTCGATAAAGGTGTGGTCGTCGGGCCCAAAAACATTTCCCGGTCTGATGGCGGTTATTTCAAGATCACTTTCAGAGGCAAAATCAAACAGCCATTGTTCGGCTTCGAGTTTGGAAAGGCTATAGTTGAACTGAGGATTCGGAGCATCGTCTTCTTCGACAGCGCGAGTGTGTTCAAAGCCATGAAGGGCCGTTGTACTCATTTGCACCAGGCGGGTTACTGAGTTGTTGGCCGCTGCCCGGGCCACGTTCTGAGTCCCTTCCACATTGATGCGCCGGAACAATTCCAGTGAACCCCAGTCTGAAGCAAGTCCTGCATTGTGAATGACAACATCCACCCCGGCAAGATGGGTATTCAGGCTTTCATAATCTGTAATATCTCCATATTTGAGAATAACATCTGTGCCTTCGAGAAGCTTTAAATCTGATGACTTTCGTACCAGACCCAGGACTTCGTATCCCTCACTAAGAAAGCGCTTCACCAAATGTGACCCAATAAAACCATTGGCTCCGGTAATAAGGATTTTCGACATGATTCTCCCTAATAGATAATGAAAAGATCGTTCAAAATCCCCAAGGCTGCGTGCAAGATAATAACCGGCCACAGGCTTTTGGTGCGCAGGGCAATAATTCCAAAAACAATTCCAAAAGGAATGGATCCCAGAGTTTCGGCAGAGGGTTTTCCCAAGTGAATAAGGCATGAGGAAACTGTCTGAATAAGAATAGCCGCCGGTGCTCCGTACCTGTCTTTTAAACCAAACAACAGGAGTCCACGAAAGAAAAACTCCCAGCCCACGTAATAAAGGAAAAACAAGGCCAGGAAGTACACACTCAGCAGGCTTTGGTCCTCAAGCAGAATACGGGGCAGGGGATATTCGGCCTGAACCGCAGGCAGGGTCGATGAATTGTAAGCCAGAGGGGCGAAAATGAAAACCAAAGCGAGAAGAGTTTTCCCTACATGGGGTTTAAAATTTTCGAAAGAGAACAAACCCTTGAACAGCGATTTTTTCCTGCTGCCAATAATCAGAACAAATGGAAGTGCGGCAACCAGAATAAAAAAGGCTGCAAATTCCAGAATATAAGTTTGAACTTCACCGGGAGCTGCGTTTCCCGGAGCAGAGAAATACTGGGTAAAATTATCGGCCATGAAGAAATAACGATAAATCGAAAGCAAGACCGGAGCACTCAATAATGTCAGGTAATAGAAATTATCTGACGACTTATAGCCAGTTTCGGTCAGCAAATCTCTGAACCATGATTTTATTCTGTTGTCAGCTTTTTCACTCACTGGATCCACCTTTTTAGGTGTTCTTAATTGTTTTCCGGTCTACCACAACCTGCATGGCCAGCATCAATACAGCATAAGCATTGATGGCTCCGATGACGGCATAATAATACCAGCTGATTTGGTTCAGTAAAGCCATCACTATAAGCAGTGTAATGTGTAACGAGCTGCCCATGAAGGACCATAAACGAATGGCCAGACGGTTGTGTTCCAGAAAACTTTCCGTCTCGAAGGCTTTGGCAGTATTATCGGCATCTTTTTCGGGCAAAATGGCCTGTTGAACCTTAAGGTATTTCAGGTAAATACTTAAAACCAAACGAGAAACCCATTGTCCGCCTTCATTGCTCATGCGCTGGTGCTCCAGAGTCATTTCCGCCAGGTCGTCTCCATAAAGGCTGACTTCGCCCAGAGCATATTCAAGGTATCGGTTGCGGTAATAATCGAAAAGAACCACATGGACCAGCAAACTGGCCAAAGTGACTAATACAAGGCCCAGTTGAGCCATTGAATGAGTTGCGCCCCAGGTTGCAATTGCCAAACCAGTAAATATGGCCAGATGAGTAACGTAATCAGCAATGCCATCGATGATGCGTCCCAAAGGTGTGCCGTTCTTTTTCAGTCGTGCCACCTGGCCGTCGCTCAAATCCAGCAGGTAATAGAGACCATAAAAAATTGCCGCCTGAAAATTGCCCTGCTCGGTTCCCCTGGAGAATAATACTCCGCTAATGATTCCCATAAACAACGCGGCCAGGGAAATTTGGTTGGGGGTTATGGGCAGAGGCAAAATCAGTTTCACAAACATAAAGGAAACAATGCGATGAAAATACAGGTCGAAAGGTTCTTCAACCTCCACCATTTTTATTGACTGTTTGTATTGCTTCAGCAGGCCCAAAATAACTCCAACAGTTCTTAACCCATAGCAGATTCACGAAAGAAAGTAGTGACCGCAGCGACAATCAACAAAAGTCCCATGCCCCGCATGAATAATTGAATTTTGGCAGGTGCCAGCCGAGTGCGCGAAAAATCGAGAACTTTGAGCAACAAAGCAAACCAGGAAATAATTCCCAGGGAAACGCCCACGATAAAAACAAAAGGCGGGCAATCAAAGGGATTCATTCCCCAGCTGACGGCAATGGTCAAAAAACCCAGCCAATTCAACGGCATGGCAAAATTTCCCGCAACCAGAGTGAACCCCAAAAGAAAATCCCGCCATGGCTTGCTAATGGGGATCGATTTTTCATCAACCAGAGTGACGGGAGCTTTTCGGGTAAAGAAATAAACCCCAAGACCAGCCAGTACCACTGCCCCGATGGCTTTGGCCATCCAGGGCGCAGGCAGCCAGCGTGACATGATTTGCCCCGCACCCAGCAGTGCCACCAAGCACCAGCCTGCTTCAGCCAAAGCTGCGCCCGAAGCCAGTACCAGCCCTGATTTCCAACGCCCGGATAACCCGCGCTGGAAGACAAAAATAGATACGGGCCCGGCTATGGGCATGGAGGTGACCAGCCCAAAAAGAAAGCCGGCCCCCAAGTGGGATATTTCCTGCAACAGCAAGGCCTAGTCTTCCAGCATTTTGTTCAGACGTTCAATCTCTTCTTCGATGGCTTCCTGTTCCAGGCGGGGAAAGAGGATTTCCTGTTTTCCCAGTTGTCGGCCGGAAGGGATGTCCAGAATGCCTTCATCCCAGCCGTTGTTCCAGAGTTCTGTTTTCATACCCAGCCAGCTCCAGAGTTTCTCCATGCCAAAAGGCACCACCGGTGCCAGCATCAGGCATAGATGCCGCAGAATCTGGATGATGATGCCCAGGCTGTGCCCGCAACGCTCCAGATCAGTTTTGCGACTTTTGAAAGGCGCCGATTCATCGAAGTAACGGTTGCCAACCTGACCGGCGTGGAAACAGGCTTCCATGGCTGCTTTTATTTCAAACTCAGCCAGATGGGCGTCCCATTTTTCCAGATCTTCTTTCACTTCGCGCAGGGCCTTGCGGTCCAGATCGGTCATCATTTCTTCATTCCACTCGGGAACCACGCCATCGAAGTACTTGTGAATGAAAGTGAAAACCCGGTTGATGAGGTTTCCAAAGTTATTACCCAGCTCATTGTTATTCCGCGTCAGGAAACCATTCCATGTGAAATCCACATCCCGGGTTTCAGGCAGATTTCTGGCCAGCGTGTAGCGCAAAGGGTCGGCCTGAAATTTCTCCAGATATTCCGGCAACCAAACGGCAAAGCCACGGCTGGTGGAAAGTTTCTGCCCTTCGAGGTTTAAAAACTCATTGGCCGGCACATTGTCCGGCAGAATGTAGTTTTCCGATTGAGACATCAGAACAGCAGGGAACATAAGGGCGTGAAAAAAAATGTTGTCTTTGCCGATGAAGTGCACCAGACGGGTTTCATCGTCCTGCCACCACTGGCGCCAGCTCTCGGCATCGCCTTGAGCCTCAGCCCATTCTTTTGTGGCCGAAACGTAACCAATTGGTGCATCGAACCACACGTAGAAGACTTTGCCTTCGTGATCGGGCAGGGGAACCGGAACGCCCCAGCTCAGGTCACGGGTTACTGCGCGGTCGGTCAATCCGTCTTCAAACCAGCCTTTACAGTATTGGCGCACGTTGGCCTTCCACTCAGGATGGGCATCAATGAAAGTTTCCAGTTTTTCCTGCAGATCGCCCAAAGGAATGAACCAGTGAGTGGTTGGACGCAGTTCCAGAGGACTGTTGTCCAACACACTTTGAGGATTGATCAACTCGATGGAATCGTATGTGGCTCCGCAGGACTCGCATTCGTCGCCCCGGGCACCTTCGGATTTGCAGCGGGGGCAGGTTCCTTCAATGTAACGGTCGGCCAGGAAGCGATTCTGCTTGGAGCTGAAAAACTGTTTGGTGGTGCGTTGTTTGAACAAACCCTGAGCGTGCATGTCGATGAAAAACGCTTGGGCGGTTTCGGTATGAATTTCCCGGCTGGTTTGGCTGAAGTTGTCGAAACTCATGCCAAAACCTTCGAAACTTTTGCGGATGGATTCGTAATTGCGATCCACCAGTTCCTTCGGGTCAATTCCCAGTTTGTCCGCTGTCAGCGTAATGGGCACTCCGTACTCATCGCTGCCGCAAATGTAGAGCACGTCCTGGCCGCGCAGGCGCAGGTATCGCACATAAATATCCGCAGGTAAGTAAGCCCCGGCCAAATGCCCCAGGTGAATTTCGCCATTGGCGTAAGGAAGGGCGCTGGTAACGAGGGTACGTTTGAAGTTCCTGGAACTGTCATTGGACATGCTGGCAATGCCTCCGGTTTGGCCACACGGTTGGTATCGGTACCGAAAGAATCTAACTCAACTGAAGAGGGAATTCAATACACACAAAAAGCCCCCGGTTGGAGGCCTTATGTCAGAGGGGGAAATCAGGGTCAAATAAGCCTGTCCAATGGCGGCAAATCCAGAGTGCCATAAACATGTTCTTCAAGCCATAAATGGCAATCTACCCCGGTAACGGCCAAAACGGCAGCTTCGAGAGATTCCCTGCTGAAACCTTCCTCGTCGGTGTTTTTGTAAAGATATCGCAGGATTTCATCCAGGGGACGAGCCATGTTGCATTGCCGGGCCAACCACTGGTCCAGGGCCATGCTGGCAGCCACACCACCAGCGTAGGAAAAACGCACTTTCTGCGGATCGCCCATGACGTCGGCGGCAGCATCGGCAATGGAGGTGTTTTCCCGCCAGGGATTCTGCACATAATCACGATTCAGGCGCTCTGCCAAAACCTGGCGCGCATGGTCGGAAGTCCAGATACCTGCAGCTGTGAGCATGCGTGCTGAATACCAGGTTGTTGCTCCTTCGGTGAACCACAAAGTGGACGGATCGACCTGAGTGATGGCTTCACCCAGCCACCCGTGGAACATTTCATGAGCTATGACACTGGCGGCTTCATTTTCCAGCAGGCCCCAGGTTGTTTCTTCATCCAGCATGATCAGGATGGAGCTGCCTGTATGAACTCCGTAAATATCAAAGTCATCTTTGGTATTTACCGAGTTTGCAGAAAGCAGAACCGTTATTTGTTCCGTCGGGTGCGATCCGAAAAAGCCCATTTCCGTTCTGGCAATGCGCCTGATTAAGTCAACGGCGTCTCCATTCTGGAAGAGCCAGTCTCTGTCGGTGGCGTATTGAATAACACAGTCCCCGGCCTGGGAGTTGATGTTTCGCAGGTCCCCGCACACAACCAGAGCGTTGTTCAGGTCGGCCAAATCGTGAGGATGATAGAATAGATTTCTGGGCACGGGCGCCGCCTGCACTCTTGGATTTTCCGCCGATTCTGAATTATTGGATTGAGGGTTCAGGTTACTGCCGGGTTTATAGCCTTGTCCAAAACCCAGGTGAGCTGTGGCCACAGGGCCTGACGGTGTTTCAGGCTGAGCCAAATCATTCCGTACCAAGGCTGGCCAGGGAACCAGTATTGGCATATTTGAAGGGTTGTAAACCGTTACGGTAATATCGCCCACCGGAGCGTTGGCTGGTTCGAGAAAGACTTCAAAACCGGCAAAACGAACACCACCGTTGATGGATGTGGAAATGTGCTTCCTGACATCTGCTTCGCTGGATCGGGGCTGAGCCAGATCGACCTGGTAAATGAATCCAATGCGATCCATTCCCCTTGTATCCAGGGTCCAGCCCTGTGCGGTCATATCGACCGCCAGGGGTTTGCCCATTTGGCCGTTATCATTAATGCCATGAGCCGACTGGCGCAATAACCTCAAGTTGGTGTTTGATTTTCCCATAATTCCCGATGGGAATTCCAAATTCAACTCGGGAGGAAGTTTTCCTTCTGCCATAAGAGTGATCAACAAAGTACCTTGGTGGGCATCACTCAAATCCACTTCATAAGTGAGTTCGAGCGGATCGCCGGGCAGGTTCTGGTAGGCGTGCCAGCCGAAGAAACCCAGCATGGGTAGCAAAAGAAACAGCAGCAATACTTTCGAAGCCAGTTGTCCGGCTCCCGGGCTGTTGGCAGTTTTTTTTGCAGGCCGATATACCAGGTCCTCAATATAGGTCCCGGCTCTTTTGGATTTGTAATTCTGCAGTGCGGATTGCGACTTCTCAGACAAACCAGAACGTCCTCTGCACGGTCCCGACGTGGCCTCGGTTCCTAGTTGTTTCTTGTTGTTCCCCATTGTGCCTCTGGGGTGCCACTATTCAAAATCAGTGCATGGGGCATGCCGCAATGTTATATTTGGGATCAAATGAAAGGGTGGAAAATGGATTTGGGAATAAAGGGAAAAGTTGCTTTGGTTACCGCAGGCAGTCGCGGGTTTGGCAAGGCAGTAGCGATGGAGTTGGCACGAGAAGGATCTGCGGTTGCCGTTTGTGCCCGTAACGAGGAAGACCTGAAGACTGCAGTCGAAGAAGTTGAAGCTGTGGGCCAGCAAGTATGGGGCGGAATGGCTGGGCCGGTTTTTTCGGATACTGTGGATGTAACCGACGATGAAGCGGTTCGAAATTTTGTTAAACAAACCGAGTTGCAGCTGGGGCCGGTGGATTTGATGCTGGTCAATGCAGGTGGGCCACCGGCTGGTAATTTCGAAGACCTGGATCTGGACACCTGGCGCCAGGCTTATGAACTGTCACTTGAAAGTTCCATCCGGCTATGCCAGTTGGTTTTGCCTGGAATGAAGGAACGCCGGTTTGGCCGCATTGTTCAAATCACTTCCATTAGTGTTTTGCAACCGGTGGAAAATTTGATGCTTTCCAGTGTGATGAGACCGGCGGTGCAGGCCCTGACAAAAACTCTTTCCGACGATGTGGCCGCTTATGGGGTGACGGTTAATTCGGTAGCTCCCGGGTTCCACAATACCAGCGCGGTGCAGCGGCTGATCGCTAAAAAAATTCAACAGGAAGCATGTTCTGCTGAAGAGGTTATTGCCGCCTGGACTCGTGAAATCCCCGCCGGCCGGTTGGGCGAACCCGAAGAGCTGGCAGACCTTATTGTTTTTCTGATGTCCGAGCGGGCTGGGTATTTGACCGGCCAGTGCGTGGTGTCTGACGGCGGATGGGTCAAAAAAACATTCTAAATGTAGCGTTAGTGACGGTCAGCCTTGACAGCAGACAAGGTTATCGTATCTTTTCGGTCAATGAAGTATGCAATTCAATAGCTCTTTCCTTTGAATCTGGTTGGGGCTTACAAGGAGTTGGTCATGAAAGACCTGCTGATTTTTATAGTCATCTATTTTGTTTTGGTGAATTTCATATTCCCCAAGTTGGGATTAAAACCTGGTTGAGGCCCCAACGCCTGCTCGATCGGTGATCGGGAACCAGACAATGCCAATGACAACTCTTCGTCACAATCGGAAAGCTCATCCGGGTCCGACTCGGAACCTCAAAAACTGGACTGAGAAAGCAGAGGCAAAGAAATGCCACTTTTTGAATTTTCCTGCAAAAAATGCGGGCACAATTTTGAAGAGTTGATGACTCTGACCGAAGTTAATGAAGGCAAAGCCAAGTGCCCGGCCTGTAAATCCAAACGCGTAGAGCGTGGATTTTCGTCATTTGCCCAGGGAGCGAGCGGATCTGCCGGCGGTGGTTTCGCTGGTGGCGGCGGCGGTTGTGGCAGTGGTGGGTTTACCTGAGGTTAGAAAAAATTGGTGGCCGTGGGCTGCTGGTGGTTTGAGGGATGGGGGCTTTGGCTCCTGTCCTTTTTTTTTGCTCCCGCCTCAAGTGTGACCGTCAAACCAAAAATATCAGGAAACCTTACCCAATCCGAAAACTAGCGAACCCGGAATTAACCGCCTGCAGCAAGGACAACTCTTGGCACAGGTCTTCACCTGAAGCGGCCAGAACCGAAAACCTAAAGGCATGAAAACCGCCCAATCCGGCGGCGAAATTAGTTTCCCAATAATTGGTCATCAGCCAGGCATAGGGTAGAGCAATATCAGGGTAAGGGTTATCAGGATCATGCATAACTCTATTCTCCCGATACTCCAAGGGACCCAATTGGAGCAATGGATTGTCCTTCATGGCCACCATCACCGATGCTTTGGACCCATCACTGACAAACCCTCCCTGAACAGAATAATAATCGATGAGGGTACCCGATAATTGGTCTTTCCTTGCCCGGATTCCTCCACCGGATTTGTCCAGCCAGATGGTGTCCTTGGAATCTTGTCCAAACGGCAAAGAAAGATATAGATTTTCCGGTGCCCAGACATTCTGTTTGTTGACCTGGAAGGAGACATCGATCCTGGCCAAGCCCTCCGTGGCCCTCAATACCAAGGTGCATTCCTCACATCCAGCCACTTCGATGTCGAACTCCAGGCGTTGGTGCATGGGGGGGGATTGTTTGGGACGCAGATCATCCAGGGGATTGCCAGGCCCAACACCAGAAAACCGCTCACGTACCGCTGTTACAATGCCAACTGACCACTGGGCATTTGCCGCGCTGCGAGAAAGCCCCATGGCTTGGCGAACTGACCAGGCTTGGTGGGCATCTTTCATTGCCGAGACTGAATAGACAGGCATGAATGCCGGATGCACAAGGTCTTTGCGCAGCCAATCGACTCCACTTGATTTATCCACCCAAGCAGTAATGCCTTGGGGGATTTTCCATTCCAACCGGAAAGCATCAGTTTCAAACACACCACAGGTTTTGTCGTGCTGTCGGGTTTCCAGGGCTGGGCAGCATTGGTCTGGAGGAAGATTGCGGCTCATGGTGGGCTGGATTTGTAATACTTTCTTTTGTCCCGCCTCAAGGGTTAACGGCACTTCGATCATGGTCGAAACGGGGGTGGGATCGATCCCCGCAGAAAGGACTTTTCCATCTGTCGTATCGACTACTTGAATTCCACAATGGACAAATTTTTCATAATACTCGTGATGTTCAACAGGTAACTTTGCCAGGTGTGTGATGCGGTGAGAATTAGGGTTCACAACCTGATACCGCAAAGATGAATCCGGCCCATGAGGAACCTTGCCCAGTTTGTGGAAAGCAGAATCCAAAAGAGTCTGAGATTCGTCATGGGCGACGGCGGCGAAGGCCCTTTTTCGGGCAGCCAGGGCCTGCACCTCGGAATGAAAAGGCTGCACCACTGAGGCTGCGTGTCCGTAAGTGTGCTCGGCATATAAAGCCAGGTTGTCCAGGACGGAATCAGCAGAGGACTGTCCAGCAGGAAGAAGTTGTCGAGCCGTTTGCCAGTTGCGCTGGGCTTGTCGGAATAACCCGGTACTTTCGGGCATGGAAGCGGTTCCGTCCGTCCACCAATCGGGCCAATCTCCGGAGTAAGCAGGGATGTTTGTTTTTTCAGATCGCAACTTCATAAAGAACTGGTCAATTGTTGACATTTTTACCCTGATCTCATGACCATGGGCTTCGTTCCAACGGTTGACTTGATCAATGATGGCGGCACTTGGGGGAGCGTTGTCGCTGCGCAACCCGGAAATCATTACCGGTACAAATTGATAAGGGTAACCATCGTTTTCCAATTGTTTGAACAAACGGGGAATTCGAATTTCAGCGACTTTCCAGGGGTCATGATGAATAGTCTGGGCATCACATTCATCTTTGATCATGTAGGATGAAACAGCTCCGGGGGCCAGGCCCAGTTCATTGCCAAGATGATAGTGTTCTCCATTCCAGACCAGTAACTTTTCACCCTCCGGGCCAACCCACCAAAAGGGACGATGTCGCTGCAGTGGGTACATACCATGATGGGTATGAATGCAGGTGAAAAGGTTTTTGACTCCGTTGGCGATCAGGGCTTTGCCGTATCCCCAGCCAAAGCCGTTAATGTCTGCGTTCATGGCAGATTCAACAAAACTGCCAATATCCTGTCCATATTTTGTGGCTCTGGTTGTAAGCAGGGACAGAGCATCAAAACAGAGCAACTCGCTGAAGTTAGCATAGTTGGCTGACAGGCCGATTGCTCCGGCACGCACTGCAGCGGCAAAACGTTCTTTATCATCTGCGGTGGCTTCGAACATGAATTGTTCGACCGCCCAAAAGCTTTCACACACCCATCGGAATCCACTGTCCAATCCGCGCTGATCGAGAATGTTTAAAGCCTGATGAATGAACCCTATTTGATTGCGACGCACCAAGGCCTGAGTTGTGGTGTAACCAATGTCGGTGTGGGAATGATGGATAAGGTATAGAGTTTTCATTTTGGTCTCAGTTTTGGAAGAGCATCATTGGTGAAGGCGGGCTGATGTTCTTCAAGTATTATGACCTACTTTAAAAATGATGGAAGTAAATTTGTCGGGATTGGTCAAACCAACATTTCATAAATCCGATAAGTCTTATAAACCTCCGCACCATACCCCTCAAGAATACGATTCATAGGTTTGTTATCATCCAAAATCCAGGACAATTCACCAGCAGTAATGCCCTGTTCAAAAGTGGCTTTCATGGTGCGATACACTAACGCCAAATCAATTCCCATTCTACGATACTCAGGCAGAACACCCATCAAAGGCATGCGGGCATAATTAATTTTGCGTTTGGCCAGCAGGAATTTCAGCCAGCCAAAGGGCAGCATTTTGCCCTTCATGCCCCAGGTGGCCTGGTTGAAATCGGGAATGGTTAGCGAGAATCCCACCGGCTTGCCTTCAAATTCGGCAATGAGCAGAAACTCCGGGTTGACCATGCTTTTCATGTCTTTGGCGCTGAAGGCGAAGTCGTCGTCGTCCATGGGAATGAAACCCCAGTTTTCGCTCCAGCTGCCATTGTAAAGGTTGCGAATCAGGCTGGCTTCTTCTTCGAATTTTTTCATGTCCATTGTGCGTATATTCAGGCCGGGGCGACTGACTACCCGATCAATTAATCGCTGGATTTTTGTGGGAATTTCGCCATCGGTTTCCAGATGCCAGGCCCACAAATCTTTGGCCCCGGTCATTCCGAAATTTTCAAATTGCGTTGGGTAATATTCCGGGTTGTAGGGCATACCCACCACCGGACGGTTCCACTTGCCGGAGACCTGAACACCAAAAAAATCGTGGTTCGAGGTGAAGCATCCAGGCCCGCGCATGATCTTCATGCCTTTGCTCTGGATCCAGTCGCGGGCAGTGCTGAGCAGAAGTTCGGCCAGCTCGTCGTTGTTTTCGGCTTCAAAAAATCCGAAAAACCCAACGTCTTCTTTTTGATGTTCGTTGTTGTATTGGTCAACCGCAGCGGCAATGCGACCCACGGCAATTCCTTTGCTGTTGCGGGCAATCCACAGCTCGGCTTCAGCATGATTGAAAAAGGGATTCTTTTTGGGGTCCAAAAAGTGATTCAACTCATCAAGCAAAGGAAATACATAATCTTCATTATGCTGGTAAATTCGGTAGGGCAGTTTCAGAAAATCCTGAAAGTCTTTTTTGCTGCCTGTGGTTTTGCCGGCAATAGAAATAGTGAAGGACATGTTATCTCCAGGTTCAGACTTGGTTTTTTGGCAAGAAATCAGATTTCACACAAAAAATCAGGCCGGGACAATACTCAATTCACGTCCCACCCGGGCCATAATATCCATGGCCTGATGAATTTCATCTTCAGTGTGAGTGGCCATCAGGCTCAGGCGAATCAGGGCGTTGCCCTTGTCTACCGCTGGGCTGACCACAGGATTCACAAAAACACCTTCTTCGGCCATGCGGCTGCACATTTGGAAGGCCGCCATGTCTGCGCCCACAACAGCGGGAATGATGGGAGTTTCACTGGGGCCGGTATCAAATCCGGCATCCTTGAGGCGTTCGCGCATAATGTCATTGTTGCGCCACAAAGCTTCGTGCCGCCAGCTTTCTTCCACCATGACATCCAGTGCGGCAGATACTGAAGCCACCGACGCAGGCGGCATGCTGGCCGAGAACATCAGAGATCGGCTATTGTGTTGAATGAAGTGCATTACGTCTTCATCGCCAGCGACAAATCCGCCCACCGAAGCGAGAGATTTGCTGAAAGTTCCCATAATAAGGCCGGCATCGTCGGTCAGGCCAAAGTGGTTGCAGGTGCCTCGTCCGTGGTCACCCAGAACACCCACGCCGTGAGCATCGTCAACCATAAGGAAAGCATCGTATTTTTTGCAGAGGGCCACAATTTCAGGAAGCTTGGCGATGTCGCCTTCCATGGAGAAAACACCATCGACAATGACCAGCTTGTTGGTCTCGGATTCGCTCTTGAGAACCAGTTCCAGGTTTTCCATGTCGTTATGGCGAAATTTACGCACATCGGCAAAACTGAGGCGGGCGCCGTCAATAATGGAAGCGTGGTCGGTGCGGTCGACAATGATGGCTTCCTTGCGGCCGACCAGCGAGCTCAGCACACCTTGGTTGACCATAAACCCAGTGGAGAATACCAGAGCTTTCTCTTTGCCCACCAGACGGGCCAGTTTTTCTTCCAGCTCGATGTGAATATCAAGGGTTCCGTTCAGGAAACGACTGCCGGCGCAACCGGTGCCGTATTTTGCCACAGCAGCACAGGCGGCTTCTTTGACTTTGGGATGATTGGTCAAACCCAGGTAATTGTTGCTGCCGAGCATAATGATGTCACGGCCCTGATATTTGACCGTATTTTCCTGGGCTGATTCAATAACCCGGAAGAAATTATAGACATCGGCGGCCATCAACTCTTTGGCCGTAGTGAAATTATTTACTTTGTCCAGCAGACCCATGGGTACCAATCCTTGCAATACGAAATTGGCGAAGGTACAGAAATACCCCACGCCTTTTGTTAAGGGACTATGAAAATAGCTCCCAAATGACGGAACTACAACCTTAACCTTTAGAAAATTTGGGCTTCGAATACTTTAAATTGGGTTTCAGAACGCCAATCGTTGGGGCCGAGGCCAGCTTTCAGGGCCAGCTGGGTTAAAGTTGTCTGCAAATTCCAGCCTTGTTCGGTGGCAACCTGGGGCAAAAAAACCGATTGTCGGCCTTGTTTTTTCAGCAGGATGCCATGTTTTCCAACCTGAATGTCATCGGGGGAATTCATTGGGCGCAAAGGCGTCAAAACGGAAATCTCCAGGCTCAATTGAGGCACTTCCGCCGGGGAAACAGGGGCAAAACGTGGATCACCAACCGCCGCGCTGCGGCCATTGTCGGCAACTGCTTCGGCCAAAGGCTTAAATCCCTCAATATAACCAATGCAACCACGAAGGTTGTCATTAGAAGTCAGAGTCACAAAGGCTCCACGTTTTTCCGTGAGAATTCCCTGCAGGGAGATGTTGGCATTGTCGGCGACGTCGGAAATGTCCACCGGAGGCTGATTGGCTGCAGCTGCTTTGACCGCGAGCCAGGCTAAATCTTTCAGGAAAGCCTTTTCCTGTGGGTTCAATTCACTCATGAGACCTCGTTTCCCTGGGTCAGCAGCAAAGAAGCATAGCTGACGCTCATTTCGTAGTTTCTGTCCCGATCGCCGCTGCGGCCATAATCCAGAAGGGCCGCTTCGTAGCCCGTGGGTGGCCCGTCGGCCATGGCGACACAGCAGGCAGCCAGCCCACACATTGTTATTCCTGTTTCGCGGCCATATTTTAAAAGCCCCTCGGCATCGCCTCCCAGAATTTTTAGGATGGCCCCTGCATCGAGGCGCTCCACATTTTCGGCAATGTTGTCGTCAAAAGGAACAAAACCAAAAGAAGCGCCGTAATGTGTAAAGTCGCTGGAAACGAGCAACAAATCCTGATCGCCCAGTTTATTCTGAAGAATTCGACCGGCCTGTTTCAAGTTGGCCGGATTGTCCATGGGCACCAGCAGCGGAACAATGGCCGGGTGTTGGTGGGGCCAGGTTCGTTGCAGGAAGGGCAATAGAATTTCAATGGCATGTTCTTCGGCGTGGGCTTCGTTATTTATAGAAAACCCCGGCTGGAGGGCTAATTTTTGGACTAGCTCCAAATTCAGGGGCACCTGCCCGAGAGGGGTTTCAAAGGCATCCACGTCTGGCAGGGCAATTTCGTTCAGAACCATTCGATGATTGGGAGCCAGAATGATGATGTTTTTGGGGCAGGCGTTTTTCAGCAAACCAAAAAGACGGCCAGCCACCGGACCACAATAAGAATGCCCCGCATGAGGGGCAACAGCCATCCAGGGCCGTCCTGAGGGCAATTGAGATGGGTCGGCACCTTCGAGAAACTGATCAATGGAGGCAGCGAGAATTAGCGGATCGGCTTCATACCAGGTTCCACTCAAGGTTGCTGATCGTATGTTTTTCATGAAAAACCTCCAAAAGGGACCAGAAGCGGAAATTCTATGTTGGAAACCCGCACATTGCACTTTATCATATAGGTACAGGAATAGACAACCCTCAGTGGCACTAAGGAGAGCAAGTTGAAAATCAAACAGGATCAGCAGGGCGAAATTGTGGTTTTGAAGGTTTCCGGAAAAATCATGGGTGGACCCGATCACGACAAGTTCCAGGGCGAAATCAAGGAACTGATTGCCAACGGTCACGTGGATGTGCTTTTAAACATGTCCAAGGTCAGCTGGGTCAATTCCACCGGCCTGGGAATTCTGGTGTCTGCGTTCCACACCCTGAGTAAAAATGGCGGATGCTTGAAAATCTGCGAAGTGAACGACCGCATTGACAACATCCTGAATGTTGCGCAACTGAAGCTCGTTTTTGAAACCTTCGAGCATTGTGACGAGGCTCTGGCCTCTTTCGGGCAGGAATAAAGTGGACAAGGTCGGGGACAGTTCTCGGCTGGGCTCTGAAATCCGTTCAGAATCCAGTTCAGACAATTATGGGCAGGATCCCATTTACCGGAATCCGGCCCTGACGGTGGACGGTGTCGTTTTGCACCGACAGAACCATTTTCAGGAGGGTGACTCCTGTAATGTTCTGCTCATCAAAAGGGGACGTGATCCTTTTGCCGGTCAGTTCGCCCTACCCGGCGGGTTTGTCGAATACGGAGAAGACATCGATCAGGCTATTGGTCGGGAAGTTGAAGAAGAAACCGGTCTGCAGGGAGTTCCTTTTCGGCAGTTCCGGACTTTTGGCAGTCCGGATCGTGACCCTCGCGGGCACACGGTTTCGGTGGTTTACGTGGCCATGATTATTGGCGAGCAACCCAAAGTGGTGGGGGGCGACGACGCGGCCGAAGCGGCCTGGTTCCCCATAACCCGTTTGCCGGACCTGGCCTTCGATCATTCAATCATTCTGGACAAGGTCTTTGATACCTTGAAACTCTGCTAACTGGCAGATCCTTTTCCCACAAATTCAGTTAATTTGACAGCAAAACAAATGGTTCCATGTGAACCGGGAGGAAGCGATAGTGAGTTCCAATCTCAATACAAACGTGGTCCTGGAAGCCCTGAAGGAAGTTAAAGTTCCCGGCACCAAGGTCAGTGTGGTTTCCATCGATCTGATCGGTGAAATTCAGGTCAAAGACGGCCATGTAAAAGTAAGCGTTGTGCGAACCAGCGAAAAAGAAGAAACCATTAATCAGGTACGTGAAGAAGCTGCTGAAAAACTCAGTGCTTTGCCTGGAGTGCTTTCGGTGAATGTGGAAATTGACGACCGCAGCGGTAAAAAAGCCCCCAGCGGACCGCACGGTCATTCCACGGATCCTTTTGCCGACCGCAAAGGTTTGCCCGGCGTGAAAAAAATTATTGCCGTGGCCAGCGCCAAAGGTGGGGTGGGTAAAAGTTCCGTAGCAGTAAATCTTGCTCTGGCTCTGCGCGACAAAGGTCACAACGTGGGCCTTATGGATGCCGACGTTTACGGTCCCAGTGTCCCGACCATGTTGAATATTAAAGAGGCGCCACAAGCCACGGAAGAACGCAAAATTTTTCCCATTAAAAGTCATGGTTTGCAGGTCATGAGCATGGGCATGCTGATGCCACCGGATCAAGCGGTTATCTGGCGTGGCCCATTGGTTATGTCGGCCATCAAACAGTTTTTGCAGGACGTGCTCTGGACTGACCTGGACTTCCTTGTCATCGACATGCCGCCCGGAACCGGCGATGCTCAGCTGACCCTTGTGCAAACTGTTCCCTTGAACGGCGTAGTCATGGTCACCACTCCTCAGGAAGTGGCTCTGGCCGATGTTCGCCGGGGCATAACCATGTTTGTGAAGGTGGATGTGCCGGTGCTCGGTATCGTGGAAAACATGAGCTATTTCGTGTGTCCGGATAACGACAAAAAATACGACATTTTTGGAAAGGGTGGCGGTGCAGCCGTGGCCAAACAATACGACCTGCCGTTGCTGGGTGAAATTCCCATCGACCCGGCCATTCGCATTGGTGGCGATGAAGGCAAGCCTGCGGTTGAGAATGACGGCAGTGCCACTCAGGAAGCTTTCCATCAGTTGGCTGTTAAGGTGGCAGAACTGGCAGAGTAGATTTTTTGATGGTTTGTTGAAGCAGCGTCCTGTGTCGGGGCGCTGCTTTTTTATTGTCAGGAGGATGGTTTTAATGTAAAAATTCAGTTCTCTTCAGAGGGGGAATTATGGATAAAAATTATGATCCGGACGCAGGATATCGACGGCTGCCTTTGCTGCCTTTGCCTGCTGTTTGCCCGGCGTGTTCAGCCGAGCTTCGCAAAGGGAACAAGAAAGTTCGCTTTAATTTTAAAGCCTTGGGTTTAGGACTTCTTTTCTCATTGGCTTTTTTAGTAGTGATTCTATTGATTTGGCCTGAGTGGTCCCAAACTTTGTTCAAGGGATATTGGATTCCAAATTTTGATGACCTAGGTTGGATTTTTCTCGGCCTGCCTTTCTTTATAGGAATCAGAGTATTTTGGGAATATGACAAAGTGGTAGTCATGACCTGTTCTGCTTGTTCCTGGGAGAAGGAATTCCTGGACAAGAATCGAGAAAAATTTCAACTTGATTCACGAGTGGAAACCCAGGGAAATCCATCGGCAAAGGATAGCTCCACAAAAGAATCACATCCTGTATATTTGATAAAAGACGAAAATGAAGGCATCGCTTGGGAACCAGATTTTAGTCTGCACCCAACTCACTGTCCAGATTGCCATGGGGAACTAATGGAACCCAGAGCCCGGCGGCCGAAGTGGGTGCCGATTATGGTTGCCTGGCACTCCCTGCACATGTTAGTTGGCCTTCCTCTGTTATTGTATCTCTATGATTATGGGTGGATTACGTTTGTGACAGGAAATGCTAGATTGTTGGTTTTTTTTGCCCTGGCAGGCCTGCCTGCTTTGACTACTGCCTATTATCGGTCTTCGGGGCGAATCCTTCCTTATGAGTGTTACGCCTGTGGTTGGAAAAAATGTTATTCCCTGCAGGAAATCCGCAAATACGATTTGCCGAAAGAAGCCTACCGGTAGTTTAGCTGGACCGCACCAAGCCGTCTTTCAACTCAATAATATGATCCGCCCGGGCAATCATACCCTGATGATGTTCTGTAAAAATGACGGTGTGTCCTGCAAGAACCAGTTTGCGCAACAAAGTGTGCAAAAGTTCTATATCATATTCATGCAAACCGGCAGAAGGTTCATCGCAGAGGTAAAGATTGGTCCCTTTACCTCCGGATAGCAGTTCTTTGACCAGATGCAGGCGCTGGCGTTCACCACCGGAAAGGGTGCCTGTTTCCTGACCAAGTCTCAGATAATGGAGGCCTACTTCCGATAGCAAAGAAAAGGCTTTCTTCAGCTTCGGAGTTTGTTCAAATATTGTGGCGGCTTCTTCCATGGTGAGGTCCAAAATTTCCGGCAAATTATACCCATGAAGGCGGCATTCCAGAACATCATTATGAAAGCCTTTTCCCTGACAGGAAGGGCAAACTTTTTTCACGTCTGATAGAAAATCCAGACTGATGGTTAGTTGGCGTTGCCCTTTGCATTCCTGGCACCGCCCACCAGGCTGAGCGGTGGAAAAAAACTTGGGGGTCATGTTTTGTGCTTGGGCTTCTTTGGTTTCGGAGAGCATTTTTCGAAGCGGATTCATGAGACCCAAAACAGTGGCCGGGGAACTGCCCGAAGTTGCATTTTGGGATGAGCGTTGCACTGTGATTATTGAGTCGAAAGAACTCAAACCACGAACTTTTTCACAACCGGAAGACAGCTTTTGGGTGGCCGAAGCCGCCAAAACCCCGAAAACCAGACTGGTTTTTCCGCTGCCCGATCGGCCGGCTACAGCCGTTAGTTTACCAGTTGGGAAATCGACATTAATTCTTTGCAAGTTGTTGAATTGGGCTGAAATAACCGATATTGAAGGCTCCGCTGATGATGCGTTACTGCCAAATTCGGAAGTCAGGGGTGCCGGTAAGACCCGATTTGATTTTAGGGCTCTTCCGGTAGGTGAATTGCCATTCCGGATGATAGCCTGGGGTGTGCCTTGTGCAACAATTTTCCCTCCCTGCCTGCCCGCTCCGGGACCCAGATCAATAACATGATCAGATTTTTTAATAAGGTCTAAATCATGTTCCACCATGACGATGGTATTACCGGCATCTCGCAATCGGCACAGGGTGTGCCAAAGTTGAGCCGTATCGAGGGGGTGCAGTCCCACAGTAGGCTCATCCAGAACATAAGTAATATTCTGAAGGCGAGCGCCCAGTTGTCGGGCCAGCTTTACTCTTTGCGATTCGCCACTGCTGAGGGTATTGCTGCAACGGTCTAAATTTAGATAAGGCAGGCCCAGGTCCATGAGAGTTTGAAGTCGCGACAGTAATTCTTTCCGCAGTTGATTCGGGGCCTGACTTTGGGTGAAAAAATCATAGGCTTCCTGAACCGAAAAAGAACATAATTTGGCAAGATCCAAACCCTCAAATTGGTAGCCAAGGGCATCAGGATTCAGTCGGCTTCCCTGGCAATCGGGGCAGGTTATTTGCTTCATGAGTGAGAGCATGGCGTGGCCGCGTTTGTCGTCGTGTTTTTGCAGATATTCCTGAAGGATAAGTTCGCAGAATCCAGGCCAGGTGCCGTGGAAATTGTGGGTGCCAAGATTGTCCCCGCGTTTGTATTCCCAGATTACATTGTACTGTTTATCCCCTGTTCCATGCATGGCCAGTTTCCGGGCTTCGGGACTCAGGTCATGCCAAGGTTGAGAAAAATTAAGGCCCGCTTGCTGGGCGGCTTCTTTTAAAGTGGCAATGAACTGGCCATCCGGTTCAGCGTAATAGCGACTGGTTTTGTGTCCGTCAATGGCACCTTCAAAAATGGTTTTTTCGGAGTTGGAAATGATTTTGGTTTCATCAGGCACCGAAGTGCTACCCAAGCCACGACAATGACTGCAGGCTCCACGATGGTCGTTGAAGGAGAAATGAGAAGCCGATGGTGTGATGGATTGGTTCTTGGAAACCCCAAACCGCGCCATCAACAAGCGCAGCAACGGATGGATTTCCGAAACCGTGGCCACAGTTGAACGACGGTTGGTTGATGCCGATTTTTGTCCAATGGCGATGCAGGGAGTCAATCCACGACTGCTGGCCAACTGCGGACGTTTACGGCCAATGAGACGTTGCCGCATGTAGGTGGAGAAATTTTCTGCATAACGATTCTGGCCTTCAGCACTGAGGGTGCCCAAGGCCAGAGAGGATTTTCCACTGCCGCTAATGCCTGAAATCACGGTTATTTTGTTTCGTGGGATTTCAAGGTCAAAACCTTGCAGGTTGTTGGTTGTTACTGAGTTAAGGCTGATTGGTCTGCAATTTACTTGAGCCGATCCCCGAGTCTTGTTTGAAATTGGCTTTAGAAGATCGGAGGTAGCCTGCAAATATGTTCCTGTTAGAGAACTCTCAGTTTTGTACAGCTGGTCCGGAGGGCCGCTGAATAACAAATTGCCCCCGGCGGATCCGCTTTCAGGCCCCAGATCCAGCAACCAATGGGCGGCTTTAATGATAGCCGAATGATGTTCACAAACCAGAACAGTCGCCCCATTGTCGGTTAGCATTTGCAAAGCCCGAATAAGGTTTTCGACGTCGGCAGCATGAAGTCCGCTGGTCGGTTCATCAAACAAATAAAGAGTATTGGATTTTTTTGCTTTGCCGAGGTTTGCTGCAAGCTTTATGCGTTGGGCTTCCCCGCCAGATAGAGTTGTCGAAGGTTGACCCAAAGGAAGATAGCCCAATCCCAAACTATTCATTATTTCCAGCTGCGAAAATATTTTTGTTTCAGCTTTGAAGAAGTCCAAAGCCTCATCAATACTCATTTGCAAAATCTGACTAATGTTTTTGCCCTGAACTTTTATGTTCAGAATCTCAGGAAGAAACCTCTGACCATGGCATTTTGGACAGGGGCTTTCCACATTGCCAAGAAAATGCATGCCCACAGTCAATACTCCCGCGCCTTGGCATTCTTCGCATCTGCCACCTTTGTTATTAAAACTGAATTTCCCTTTGGCAAGACCGGCTGCTTTGGCTTCCGGTTGTTTGGCAAACAGAGTTCGAATGGCATCAAATAGTTTGGTGTAAGTTGCCGGATTACTGCGGGGGGTTCGACCAATTGGGCTTTGGTCAATTACTGCCAATTGATTGAATCTGGAAGGGCTCGAGTTTTTTAGGCGATGGAAAAATTCTTCCAGAAGAGATGATTTCCCGGCTCCGGATACGCCAGTGATTACAGTAAGAGCGCGGGTGGGGAATTTTGCTTCAAAGTTTTTTAAATTATTACGTGAAAGATTTTCAATAGATAGGAATTCGGAGTCTTCATTCAAGATGGGGGACCTGAAATCCGTTTCATTGAGTAACAAATATTTTCGCGTCAAACTCGGAGAAACGGTTTGTGCCGATGACTGGACCAAAAGCCCGTCTGGTGGCCCTTCGAATAAAACCTGTCCTCCATTTTTTCCCGCCTTGGGACCAATATCAATTAGCCAGTCGGCAGCCAAAATTGTGGCCTCGTCGTGTTCCACAACAATGACTGAATTCCCCTGATCGACTAATTTGCGCAGCAAACGCAAAAGTCTGGCACTATCTCGTGGATGAAGGCCTACCGACGGTTCATCCAATACATAGATCATGCCCTGCAGCTGAGAACCCACCACAGAGGCTAAGCGTATTCGCTGGGCTTCACCGGCCGAAAGGGAAGCCGCTGTTCGATTTAAATCCAGATAACCGAGGCCCAGATCCAACAAAACTTCACACCGTTTTTGAATTTCACAGGAAATGCTGGCCAGGGCTTCATTATTACTTTTTAAATACAAAGGCACACAAAAAAAATCCGCCAGACCGGCAATGTTCTTCGCACTGAATTCAGCAATGTTCAAGTTGGAAAAAGTAACCTGCAGGGCCTCGGGCTTCAGTCGTCGGCCCTCACACTGTGGACAGTTGGCTGTTTTGGCAAAACGAAGAATATTTTTGTTCCGGTCTTTATGCAGAATCTGTTCCATTACCGGAATAATGCCGCCATAATACCCAACCTGCCGTGGTCGGGCTTTGATTCCACTCCATTTCATACGTGATTCAAGCGTATGTTTCCCGAAGGGGATTTTAATTCTTTTGCTGCCAAAAAGTATGATCTTTTTCTGTTCGTCGGTCAGATCACACCAGGGTATATCCACGTCAAAATCATGGGCCTGACAAACATCATTGAGAACGTCCATGGTGACCTGTGAATAAATGATATATCCACTGTCGGTCGTAATAGCCAGAGCTCCTTCACGCAAAGTGCGATTCGGATTTTCTATCAATAAATCGACATCAATTTGGTCGGTTTTTCCCAATCCTTTGCAACCGGGACAGGCTCCATCTGCATTGAAGGAAAACATGCTTCTGGTCAATGAGTCAGAATTGTTTTGCGGTGGTGTACCCATGCGGGCAAATAAAAGCCGCAACAGGTCATTCAACTCACTCATGGTTCCAACGGTTGAGCGAGGATTCCCATTGGCTGTTTTCTGATCGATGGCAATGGCCGGACTTAAATGATGTATGGATTCCACTTCGGCAGCGCCAACTTTGCCCAGCAATTGACGGGCAGTGGTGGAAAATGATTCCAGATAACGGCGCTGTCCTTCCCTGCATACAGTATCAAAGGCCAATGATGATTTTCCGGAACCAGATACGCCACTGATGACCACCAGCTTGTTGTGAGGAATATTAATGTCAATATTTTGCAGGTTATTGGCTGTTGCCTGGCGCACAACAATGCTGTTATTGGGTTGGACCGGGAGGGACATAAATTTCCTGTCGGGACTATGATGAAACTTTGCGGACTGTTTTCAAAATATAATAGTTGAAGAGCAAAGGTAATGGGAAATCTTTTGCCAGGGTTTGTGAATGATTATCAAATCAATACTTTGGACAGGCCTCAGTCGAGGACGTCCATGAATAAAATTCTCGGCCCTCTCCGGCCATAAAATGAGAAGATTGGGTGTGATGCAGACTGTGACAACCGTAGCATAAACATTTAAGGTTGGCTGGGTCGTTGGTTCCGCCTTTAGACCGGGGAACGATATGGTGGATCTCCAGAAATCGGGTATTGTTGCAGCCTGGAGTTTCACATTTGTGGCGGGCGTTGGCCAGAACATGGCGGCGAGTGGCTGGAGGGATTGAGGTCTTGTTTCGTTTGTTGAATGTATTGGTGCTTTCACTCGCTTCATCGGAAATTTCAATCTGACAATCGCACTGAGCCCGTTCAAAATCCGCCTTACTGATTTCAATTTCACCTTTACTGGTCTGGACTTTTGAGGATTCGCACTCAGCACAATGATGAATATGCATTTGAGTTGTAGGCCTGGAAATCGCTCCCCGGGGAGCGACTTTTTCTTCATGGGTCTCATCCAAAAAATCTTCCATAATTTCCAGGAGAGCTTCCACTTTTTCTGATGAAATGTTGCGGTTTTTCCTAACCTGTTCCCACAGTTTTTCATACCTGGCAAACTGAGTTGGTGTCATTTCCAAATTCACTTTGACGGGCAAAACTGCTTTCAGGGGTTTCTTTTTTGGTTGGGGCAAAAATGAGGTTTGCCCTTTGGCTTTTTCTTTCGCTTCAACTTTTGCTTTTTTTACTTCATCTTCAACTTTGCGCCGAGAATTATTCTTCGCAAAATCCAGCCATTGCTTTTCATTCGTCTCATCGACGATATCAACCAGCACCCGGCCAAGGGTATA
>JAAEOA010000097.1 GCA_024223715.1 bacterium
CCGTCAAAATGTTCATACATCATAATGATGTCCTCCTAAAAAGTAACGCCGCTGGTGCCCGCAGGAAATGCCCTTGGGGTGCTAATTAAACCCCCAGCATTTCCGTGAACGCTTCGATTCTTGTCTGCTGCTGTCCCATGGAGCCCATGGTGCAGTCCCCTTCCAGCGTAAGAAAGGGAATGGATTCTTTTTGAAGGGCCTGTCTGATCATAGGAATCCTGGCAAGATAGGGATCGCAGAATTTTAAGGTAAACCCGATGACTCCTTTTGCGTTACTTTCTTTTGCCCGTTCAACAATCTTTTGGGCAATGCTGCCGGGCTTTGTGGTATCCATGGTTCTTGCACAGGGCGTCTGCTTAAGATATGAGTCGGCCAGGGATCTGAAGATATTATTATCTGTCCTGGTGTCCACCGGTGTAACAAACCGTGAGGTGGTACAAAAATCACTGGCAGTGACATGCACATTCCATTCTTCAAAAAGATCATACACCTTTGGATCAAACAAAAGGTTCCCAAAAACAAAAACAGGCGACCTGCCGGCTTTAGCAGGTTCTTTGGGTTCAATTTTCTTTTGGGCCATTGCCAGAGCCTTGCCTGTTGAATCCGTCGCAGCCGTATTGATGAGTTGTTGAAGTCCAAA
>JAAEOA010000098.1 GCA_024223715.1 bacterium
ATCCGCACGCTGCGTGTGAAGTGGCGGGGATTGGAAACGGAATCACGGACGACCCTACCCGGGCACGAAGGGGGAAACCCCGGAAACAGACAAGGGGAGTCCTGCGGGTTACCGCGCCAGTCCTCGACCCTACCAGATGTTCAGCGCAGTAAAAGCATGCGGTTGCTCTGGGTTTGCCCGTTTACCAGCAAGCGGGTGAGATATAAACCGGAAGGAAGCGCCTGGCCCCGGTCGCTAAGGCCGTTCCAATCGACATGGTGGGTTCCAGCCTGGTAATTCTGTCCTGAGAGTAAAGTCCGAACCCGATGGCCCGCGGGGTCGAAAATATCCAACCTCACTTGAGCATTCCTGGTCATCGAAAAAGTGATTCGCGTGTGTGGGTTGAAAGGGTTGGGATAGTTTGCACCAAGATGAAAGCTGATACTCGGAGATGCAGGGTTGGCGGCCGTGTCACCAAATTCACTGATCGCCCAGGCGCAAAGCCCAACCAAAGCGGCGTTGTAGTCTACGGTTACTTCGTTGCCAATATAGTCCTCGATTTCATCTGCATAACCGGGAGAACTCGGTCCGGTCGCCTCCAGCGTGGGACCGCCAACCAAAGCACCGAGCAAGGGGAAAAGCGGCTCCTCGTCTAATTCCCAGTCAAACACTTGTCGCCCGTACGAGTTCTTGTGATGAGGCAGGCCAGGAGGATTGACGCCAAAACCCACAACGAAGGAACGGTTGTACTCGTTGTCGCCGGCCACGTATTCGAGTTGAGATAGGGCCAAATCGCGACAGTCCTCGTCACCTACAAGCGAATAATAAAGGGCGGCCGAAAAGGCGGCGTTGAGTGCATACCGCAAGCTTCCCCAGTCGGAGAAATAGATCAGGCCATTCACGGAGGTAGCCGTGGAGAGATGATCGAAGTAGCTGTCCACGTCTATCGCCCAGTTGGAAAGTGCCGCTGTGTGTCCGAGTAAAGCCAAGCTGTGTCGTCCGAGATCGTGGTGCGAAGCCCAATCCAGTACCCAGTAGCTGGGTCCAAGCTGCACTTCCCAGGCGATCGCCGCATCGAAATAGTCTTGCTCACCAGTGACTCGAAACAACTCGACGGCGCCGCACATCATTCCGTCGCGCCAGGTGTTGTCTGAGTAGAAGTTGTCTGCGGTGATCCCGGGACGGGCAAGTCCGATCGAGTAGATGCTTTCTGCCGCAGCCAGACACTCAGCTGCGTAGACAGCATCGAAGGGTTCGTATTTTAAGGCCATCAGGGCCAGGGCTGCAGTGCTGATCCCACAGATATCCGCGTTGGCAGCGGCGTATACGGGACGTTCCCCGCCACCTTCGCTTACCGGCATACTGGTCTGATAAGGGGAGGTCACCCAGAAATCGTGATCCTGATCACCACCGACTCGGGCGACCAAGGTGTTTTCATCTACCCGGGCTTTAATGAGGTAATCGGTAGCATAACGGACCTCATCAAGGATATCGGGAATGCCGTTGGATTGGCCTGAGTAGTCAGGATCGTCCTGATCGGGGTAGACAGAGGGAATGGCATCGTAGCCTTTCAGCAGAGTGTATGCTGAATAGGCATTAGTGAGGGTGAACTTGAGGAAATCGCCCGCATCATGCCAACCGCCGCTCAAGTCCGTGTCGGTCGAGTGAGCGAGACCATCGTACCAGTGACATCCGGTGCCGACAGGATTGTCGGCCAAGACCCAGTTGTGTTGATCGGCGCCACAACGCTGAGCGCCGTAAAAACGAGTCGTCAAACGCAGCAACTCTGGATAGGATTCCTGGGCCCTGGCGTTGGTCGACATGCCAGCAAGCAGAAAAACCATTAGGCCGATAGTCAGGCAGACAAGGACAATAGATTGCTGGCGTTGATACATTTGAGCCCCTTTGGAGATTAGTAATTCCAAACGCATAGTCCCTCCTTTTTGCCCGAAAGTAGACCCCATTCTACCACATTTTCAGACCAACCTCAATTCATCCAGATTCTGTCCCTCCCGTTTAATCCATCCGGGTTCTAAGCGGGTGGATGTAGGATGTAATTAGCACCCATATAACTAGAACCACAAGTGCGTAACTGCACTGATAGCAATTCAGATGGAATAAACGACAGGCACAGTCCTTAGCTGTGAGGGCTGGTGCCCAAGGGACGACTAAATTGAAGGTTTCCCTGTTTTTGACTTAAAAGAATTACGTTAAAAAAAGAATAAAACGTGAAGGTTAAAGCCTTTTTGCACAAAAAGCATTGCATTCTCCCGATGTTTTATGATACTATATAAACATAGAGAAGGAATTTCTCCCGTAGGTAGGGTACTGATTGTAATCAGTGTGGGACACGGGTGCGAATAGAAGTTCTTTAATGCCAACGATTTGCATCACTCTTGATGGGTTGATGTTTACTACTTGGCAGAGATCCCACTCGATTCCTATAAATCGTTTCGCACAAAATCTAGTGGTTGAGACTTCCTCAATCGCAAAATCTATTATTTCATTTTCCCTTAGGAGGGGTAATCAATGAAAAAGCTAATTCTTGTACTCATGGCTGTTCTCATCGCCGGAACTGCTTTCGCTGCCAAGGTTGAAGGACCTGGAACTGCAAAATTGATCGCTACTGAGATCTCAGACCGTGACGACGAAGTTTGTTTCAGCTTTGAAGGTGAAGGCGCCGACGTAGTTTTGGTAAGTGGACCTCTTTCCGGTTCCATTTATGAAGTAGCTGCTGATTTCACCATGTTGCTTGAAGGTGTAAATTTCACTTGGGCTAGTGACTTCATGGTTATTTTCGCTAACGAAGATCTTTCCGAAATTTACGGTCAGATTGGTGGATACAGTGACTTCGGCGCTACCGTGTTCAGCATTACTGGCTGGAATGGTGCAGGCAATGCTGGCGCAGCTGGTACTCCAGTTGTTTCTACCGTGGATCTTGGTGGAAGCCATGACATCACTGGTATGTACATGTTCATCGGTAATGGCTACGCCAGTGGCGGAAACAACATCTGGGAAGGCTGCGTTAACTTCCACGGTGATGCTGTTGGAACCGTTGATACCAACTTTGGCTCCATGAAAGCTATGTTCCGGTAGATTCTGTTCAGTATAATCACTCTTGTTTTTTAGAGTGTTCGCGGTCGCAACGTTTGTTGCGACCGCGTTTTTTTTAGGGATACTATTCAAAGAAACCCGAACCCATGCGGCTGATCGCGTTTATCATGGAACCTCCGGTGGTAGAGAAAATGGAATTGCTGCACAATCCCGCTAAAGCGATGACTCTTGCATATGGGAGAGCCGATCGAACCTCCGGCCGTTCTTCCAGCCAGAGCGCCGCCTCAGATGGATCTGGATTTTGACCAGGTTGCCCAAGTTGACCAGGGGAACGATTGGCCGGACATGGATCAATCGACTGAGGCAACGGGCAAGACCTGGAACTGAATTACAAAACAGGGAACTGCAAGCAAGGAATATCGGATTCGGAAGTGAGACCGGTTTAGGCCGACATATGCCCGATATTAAGCATCTGGGCCTCAATCTGGCAATTTGCCTAGGCTTTTCTGCTCAGATGAATTGAAACTCTGTCAAGGATGGAGTAGAATGGTGTCAACATCCGATCAAAAAAGGGAAACTATGCGTTTGTTTTTCCTAAAGATTATGTGTTTGAATTTACTTCTCATTCATGGCTCTGTTTTCCGTTTTTACAGTCCCAGCAAACCTGCGACAGTGGTTTATTAATAGGACCGCCAGGAAAATTTGTTCCCGCGCCAGCCGTTCCAAGTCCATTGACCGTTATCTTGCCAACCTGTGGTAAAAGGTTGTCTACATTATTGATACGGAATGAGGAAGTGTTTGTCATCTTGTCCATTTCCTTTTGGGCACAACCCAAGGGCTGTGCCTGTTGGCATCGACGATTTTGAAGAAGAAGGTTGCGATTGTTTGTATTGTTATTTTTTTCAAGAAAGCATACCAAAATAGTCCGAATTGTGGTATTCTGGTCAGGCAAACTGCGTATTGCGGGCCGGGGGCGCCCTCAGTAAATGTTAACCTTTCGCCAAAGAGGGAAATAATGAACACAAAAATCAAAAACAAATTGAACAAAACTTGGGTTTTACTAGCTTGTGTGGCTCTTATTATGAGCTTGAACATCAGCTTGGCCATGGCTTATTCCAGCGGTCCACCCAATGGCAGAACCAATGCTCCTGGTGAAAGCACCTGCACCGGCTGTCATTCATCTTTCCCGTTGAATTCCGGTTCCGGAACCCTGGCGGTATCGGGCATTGGTGAAACTTATGAAGCAGGTCAAAATTATGATCTGACCATTAGTCTTGACGATCCTTCGGCCAGCCGGTGGGGTTTCGAATTGACGGTAATTGGGGAAGATGGCAATGCCATTGGCAACTTGGTCAATCTCAATGGCCATACTCAGACCTCTAACGCTTCGTCTCGGTTATATATGAAACAGACTTCAGCAGGGACGCAAAACGGTACTACAGGTGGAGTGACCTGGCCCTTCCGCTGGAACGCTCCTGAAGCCGGTAGTGGTGAAGCAACCATCTACATTGCAGGTAACGCAGCCAATGGAAACTTCAGCACCAGTGGCGACCGCATTTACACGATCAGCCAGTCCTGGACTGAAGACAATACATCGGCCGCTCCGGTGCAAAGTCTTGCCTCTGCTGAATTACGCCAGAATTACCCTAACCCGTTCAACCCTCGCACCACTCTGGCTTTCGATTTGAAAGAATCGCAAATGGTCCGCATGTCGATT
Source organism: bacterium (assembly GCA_024223715.1). Classification (GTDB taxonomy): domain Bacteria; phylum Krumholzibacteriota; class Krumholzibacteriia; order LZORAL124-64-63; family LZORAL124-64-63; genus LZORAL124-64-63. The sequence continues at coordinate 4,751 of JAAEOA010000098.1, forward strand.
TACAGTATCGACGGGCGTATGGTCAAACAGGTTGCTAATGGATTGTACGGTGTGGGACAGCACGAAATTCACTGGGATGGTCTGAGCTCTCAGGGATTGGCAGTGCCTTCTGGAACATATTATTACCGCCTGCAGGCCGGCAGTGTAGACGAAACACGATCCATGACTCTGGTTCGGTAGTTGTTAGAATTTGAAGATTGATTTTGGCTCGCGTTTTCCGGTGATGGAAGAAACTCCGACCGGAAAACGCGAGCACTTATTTTGAGAACACCATAGAGCCAATCTATAAAGCCAATCCATAAAGCCAATCCAGCGGCTATTTAACCAACACGCATTTTTTTACCTGAATCTCACCGTTGGTCTGCAACTTATAAAAGTACGTTCCGCTGGCCTGGTTTTTGGGCTGCCAGGAAACAACGTGCCGACCAGATTCCATTGGGCCTTGCACAAGTGTTTGGACCTGACGGCCGGCCAGATCATAAACCACCAGGGAGACTTCGGTGGCTTGTTGCAAACTGAAGGCGATTTCGGTGCTGGGGTTTAAGGGGTTGGGATGATTTTGTTCCAGCTCGGCAAAAGCGTACGCGCCGGGAATTCCGGAGGTGGCTAAAGAGGCAGCAATTGTGATGGTGCGGGAGGTTTGACCATCGCCAACACAGTGGTAAACTCCGAAGTTTCCTTGGCCGAGGGAAGCAAATTCCAGGCTTGAATTGGTTTCCCCAAATATGGTAGCACCGTTGCGGTACCATTGAAAACTGGCTGCTTCAAGATTTCACTCCAGGGTGACCGGAGCTTCGAAGTGGTCGCCGGTTCCAATGCTCTGGTTTGCAGTACCCGCCAGGGTCACCCCGGAGTTTGTGAAAAACCCATCATTTTGAACATTTCCCAAGGCAATGATTTGAACCGGTTGAGAGCCGTCCGCATATGGGAGAGCCGATCGAACCTCCGGCCGTTCTTCCAGCCAGAGCTCCACCTCAGATGGATCTGGATTTTGACCAGGTTGCCCAATTTGACCAGGGGAACGATTGGCCGGACATGGATCAATCGACTGAGGCAACGGGCAAGACCTGGAACTGAATCACACCAGAGCAGATAAATGTCAGCAGTGATTTCCGGATGGCATTGAAACCGGTTGAGGCCGGGGTGTGTCTGGGATTCAGCGAAAATGGCAGATCCGTATAACTACCAGGAAAATAACAGGACTTGCGCCAGTGTTGTTCCCTGGACACTCAACTTCGGCGAAACAGATGGCATGGAAGAAATCATAGAGACAGTAGTCCCCTCTGATTCCGCATTTTTGACGCCCGAGTTGTATTCAACAACGCTTTTTTTAATTTTGTTCATACTGACAATTCTGAAAACTAAACTTACTACAAGACCTGCAATCATATATTCATAATTTTCTCCTACTCCTGAAAACCCCGGGTCAAAATTATTAGTGGCCTCACCAAGGGCAAGACCTTCCATAGCTATCCCATAAATAATCAAACCAAAGCCGGCAACATTTCCTACGGTCCGCAGGGTCCATGCAGAATTGGCTAACTGAAGAGCTTTTTCATTGCTGCTAACTACTTCTTTATACTCTGGTTTCAGGCCACCAAAAAAACCAAAAACACTTTTCTCTTCACTGCCCGACAGGCTGAACTTAGTTCCACCAAAGAAACTGTATTTCAGCTTCAGGGGACCTTCATCCTCTACCTCGGCCATGGCCACGGGCGCCCAGACAGCGTTCACAAAAACACAAAGAAAGAATAATCCAATTAGGCGACGACTTTGGTTGATCCTGGTCAATATTCTGTCCCTTTGAAAGAATGGCGATTAGTGATTCACAACATTTGAAGGAAATATAAATAGTCCTCAGCTTCCCCAAGCTGTTTGTTGGGCTATTGAAACACATTTTATGGGATAGTGCATATCATTTTCATAATACTGAAGTCAATCCAACCTTTACTCCACCTCGTATACACAAACATCGGTATTGTGGAGTGTTGGCCCCGAACGCAAAATTACGGAAGGCTGTGATTGAAACAGCGGGGCCATCGGGTGCGACCTTGCAGCTTTTGACCGAGGCTCGGGACAAGATGGAAATCGACCAGCTGGACCCATCGCAGGGCCAACCGCAGGGGAGGGTGCGTAAGGCGGCGGCCCGATGTTGGGCCATGCTGTTGGCGAGTTATCCCTTTAGCGGAATCGCGCAGCGATACCATCTATGAATGCTTGCCGTTAACTTGTGAAAAATGTGGGCAACCCATGCGGCTGATCGCGTTTTTCATGGAACCTCCGGTGGTAGAGAAAATAGAATTGCTGCACAATCCCGCTAAAGCGATGACTCTTGCATATAGGAGAGCCGATCGAACCACCGGCGGTTCTGCCGGCCCGGGCGCCACCTTCTATGGGGCAGACTGTCAAGACATACCTCTCCAGCACGCTGAGTGCTTCTGGTCTGGCAGACAGCGTCCGTTTTAAATAATCTCACAACTGGTTGATCTTCCCGGTTTTGGTTCTCGGTCTCAAGTCTGTAACTGACTTCCCGGATAACTTTACAGCCGTTTAGTTCTCCGCTTTCGTGCGGGAACCATCCTTCTATCGGGGACTCAATGGCCCATGGCTTCGTTCGGCTCTCCAAGGGGGCATAGCCTATCCGTCGGGACTCCTGTGCCTAACGTTTAATCCGTCCGCATTGATATCTAACGACTTAGAGTAAGCTTTCCCCAAATTTGAACGCCCCAAAATTGAGTTTCATAAACAAAGAAAAACCGCTCCATATTTTCAGAATTTCGATTGTGAAAAAAATTTGCTGTGATTTCCTTAAACGATTTTTCGTCCATTATTATTATTGTTGGAAAAGAATCGGAAAATTCTGAAATCCGTTCGTTTCAGATTCAAGAGTTTGTCAAGCAGTCTCGAAAAGGGAATGAGAAATGAAATTAATTTTAATGTCACTTTTTTTTGTCTGTTTTTCGGTAATTGCTTTCCCCGCCGAAGCGGAAGTAATCGCCTACTGGGTGGGAGTGAATACTAGGTCTGTCAATGAAAGCATTCCCAATGTGATCATCAGCATTGCTTTGTCCGAACCAGCAACCGGCAGCACAGGAGTCCACTACCAAATCAAACCAGGCGGCACCGCCACAGAGGGTTTGGATTACATCGGCGTTTCCGGAGTGCTCTACTGGGAAACTGGCGAAAACTATGCTCAAAATATTACAATCAGCCTTATCGATGATGACATTGTCGAGTCAATGGAGTTTTTTGAAGTTGAGATCGACGCTGCTGACGGGGCCGAAATTTCCCCTCTCGACAGCATTATGCAAATCCAGATCCAGGATAACGACACTGGCTATCAGGTAACCCTGGCGAAATCATCAACCAATCCTGGAGTTATAATTGACCGCTTCTGCAGGGACGAATCCGGAGAATATTTCGAATGTGGAACCCGGCTTTTGTCTACCTATGAAGGAGATGAAACCCTGTCTTTTTCGGTGATAGTAACTCCCGCCCCGGTTTCCCCGGATGTGGTTACAGTTACTCTTGAACCGTGGGGAGCCATGTCTTTGGAGGTTAGCCAAATTTCAGTTGGGAGTAGTGGCTTCTCAGATGTTCCATTTGACATGAATGATAGCGCCCCGGCTTCGCTTGGTGGCGTGGATATCGTTTCAGTTTCAGGCATAGATTTTTGGAACAAGGATCTTTTGGCTGATTTGGGAGTTTATTTTTACAGCGATGTTGTAATCTTGCAGGGTTGTATTGTGTGTGTTGCTTCAGCCGTCATTGGAATTGATTGTCACAGTCTTTGTAGTGCTTGGGTTGTTTGCGAGAGAAATGATGGTGAAAAAATCAGCGGAACAGACCTAGAACTGCTTCGCCGTTATCGAGATGAAATCCTGGCTTCATCAAATGAGGGACTGGCGGTCACCGATTTATATCAATCCATGAGCCCTGGTCTGGCTTTGGCTCTTGTTTCCGACCCTACGCTGATAAGTGATTTTTCTGATTTGAGAAACAAAATGTGGCCACTATTGGAAAATATCCTTGATGGTGACGGAAACATGGTCCTGACTGCTGAAATGCAAAGCAGTCTTACTAATATCCTTGATCGTCTGGAGGCTGAGGCCCCTTCGGAAACAACCGCCACCATTGCCAGTTTGCGCACCGAAGCCAATCTTGACGGGCTAACGGGCCAGACTGCAACAGCAGTGCAAAACAGTTTCGTCCAGGGTGTCAATGTGCCCACCCAAAAACACACTTGGGGGAAATTGAAATCCTTATTCCGGTAACTTTCAAACAGGGGGTGTCTTTACCCCCATCCTTTGAACGCCACCCTACGCTTAATACAGAAGAAGTTTCCCCAAATCCGATCATTTGATCAGAGTCATACGCCTGGTAGCGTTGTACTGCCCAGCTTCCAACCGGTAGAAATAAACCCCTGCCGGGAGCAAGGCCGCCCCGATCATCGCGACCGTCCCAGTGAGCCTGGCCATGGCCCTGAGGTTCGATTCGTACGCTCAACAATTCCCGAACCAGACGACCCGATACATCGAAGATGCGCAAGGAAACCGGCAATTCCCGTGGCAGGTGGAAGCCCAGGTTGGTCGAAGGGTTGAAGGGGTTAGGAAAAGCGGCAGCCAGCTGGAATCCGGTGCTGATTTCAGGTACGGGCGAAGGATCAATAACTTCTTCGGTGACCAGCACAACCTGGTTGGCCTCATAACGCAGGCTGAAACTGGCCTCCAAAGGAGAATCGACTCCAGAAAAAGCCCCACTGATGTTTGTGCCTACCCAAAACTCAATCGCTCAAGAAATCACCCCAACAAGCAGCTTGATTCTTCCGGCTGATTCCAAGTTTAGGTCCGAGAAAATGCTAACTAGATGATTGTCTGAATGAGAGGGGCTAGAGGAGGCACGGATTC
>JAAEOA010000099.1 GCA_024223715.1 bacterium
ATCTATTTCCGATTCAATTTCCCAAGCCCTACGGAAAGTTCATTTCATAAACAATGACCTCAGGTGTATTCCAGTTCTCACCACTGAATGTCGCACTGTTTCCGAATTGACAGGCAATCGATTCCAGGAATCCTTCAATGACGATGACTCTGTTTCCTTCAGCAATCACAATTCCAGCCCGGGCGGCATCATGAGGGGCCACCAGTTCCACTTGACGGACAAAGACCCCTTTGTTGTCAAAAACATCAAGGAGGGCCATGGTTCCAGCCTTTTGTGATTTCATTCCGCGTCCGCTGAGAATCCACAGAGATCCGTCGGCGGCCACATCAAAGGCATACTGAAAAGACGGCAACTCATCAAGCTCGGTGTATTCAAAGGAATTGAAATCAAATACCCAATGGTTCTCAACATAAACGGCAGTTTCTTCCCCTTGCAGATTACTGCGAAGCAGGAAATTTCGACGATTTCTTACGTTCCTTGTTTTTCCAGGCCTGCTGCATCGGCCAGACAAGACCACGGAGCCTTTTTGACCCCCACCAGAGACCATGGCGTAATTTCCCCCATCCGTACTTTCAAAACGGAATGAGCCACCCGGATCACCATTGGGATCGACAAACGAAACAATCCCCAGGCTCTCCAGTACAAGACCTACGCTCCCATCCGGCAGCAGAATCATGTCACGAGGCCCACGTGCTTCACCCGGGGTACACGCCCAAAGAAAACGCCTTCATCATCCCCTCCCACTCGCCAAAGCTTTTTTACAAATTTGGGCTTCCGCTTCCTTGTATGGTGGTCCTGCTGGCGGTATGGCTGACGGTATTGACAACTTACTTGATCAACTACTTTCATTCCAGCCATTGCCACTTGGTCCATCCTCCGTTTTCCAGTATTCTCACATACCATATGTTACCATTATTTATTCACTCATACTGCATAAGCTTGCCCAACCACCAAAACCGGACCCAACGGTTAGCTTGCCAAATCCAGAAATTCAAAAGAGTTAAAAACACACAAAACCATTGTATTTTGGCGGGGTATTTCATTTATTAAATCTCAACACCAACCGAAACTGAGGCGCCATGTTCCAGAAAACCATTTTTATTGCCGTTTTTGTAATGCTTCAGCACGTGGCCTTTGCAGAACAGTCACCAGTGTCGCTTTGGTCAACAGCCAATTGTGGAGTTCTGATCCAGTCTGGCGAGACGAGGATTCTGGTCGATGGTCTGTTTCGTCCCCATCCTGAATGGGAAGGATTTTCCTTTTCCAGTCTCGACTCGGTGCAGTTGTCTTCAGCACGACAGAAAGATGGCCAATTGGCCGACATCGACCTGATTCTATCGACCCACGTTCATCGAGATCATTTTCACCCTGATGAAGTGGCTTCCTACCTGCGAGGCAACCAGGACGCTGTTTTTGTTGGCAATGCCCAGCTTGTCGAAAGCGTGCTTGAAAGCGATGTGAATTCGCCTCAACTCAGCGATCGTCTTATTCAACCGCAGACTTCCGATGGTATTACCAACTATCAGGTGCCGGGTGTAGAGCTTACCTTTGTTCCGATTATTCATGCCGGCGCACCATATGGTTGGATTGACAACGATGCTATCCTGATTGAGCTGGAAGGCCTGCGCATTCTGCATCTTGGTGACGCAAAACCAGATCCCGGGTTATTCACCTATTTTAAAGATAATCCCCAAACAATTGATTTGGTAATTGCACCGTTTTGGTTTCTTCTGCAGGCACCACAGAGTGAAAAAACCGGAATGCAGATTGTTACCGAGATACTGGCTGCCAAAAGAGTGATGGCGGTTCATTTACCACCTGATCCGGTACGGGTTGCCAGATATTCTCAAATGCTGCGCGATGCCTATCCGAAGATCATTGTCGCGACTGACTTGTTTCAAAAAATCAATTGGTGAGAAACTGTCCCGGTTCGGCAAATCGGTTTTTTGAGTGATTGCCAGACAGACTACCAAGAGGGAGCCCAAGTGCTAAATCTCAAGCGCCAAGTTGAAACATGCTCCTAAAAATCATATTGCAGATATACCATCTGCACATTGCCCCCGCCCTTGATCCGGCCAAATTGCTGGGCCGATTCAAAAATTGCTGAACGATGATGGATATCATACCCGAGCCAGGTCCGGTCAAGGACTTCACGAGCCCCGATCCAGCCAAAGGCATCGCCCATATTGAGATCTACCGAAAAATCCAGAAAGTTCAACAACTGGCTGGGGTCATAGCCTTTTTCCGTCAGCTTGGTATCTTCCACAAAAGGCACATCCGAGGCCCAGGACCAACCCTCGGCAACCCCCAAACGCAAACGCACAGGTAGAGGGAGGGTGTAATAGAATTTCACAGAGAGAATGATTTCCTGAATGGAATCTTTCTTGTTGGCCCAATGCCAGCCGAAACCACTGTGCAGGTAAACCTGAACCGGAAGGCCCACAAAAGTATCCGACAGAGGATGGCCATAGAAAACTGTCGAGAGTAGGTGATTGTCTGGATCCGGCGCTGCCGTACCATTAAAAATATTGGACAATGATGAGGGAGTAACCCAGCCATGAGCCAGGCGAACGTAGCGTTGGCTCTCTTGAACCGAAGGCGATTGGCGTGTGCGATCATTCTTGAATCCTGTGCCCACAAAAACCTGAGAGGTCATGTCGCGATTGGTCAATGAAGCGTTACGCACCGATTTGTCCAACAAGGCAACTTCACCCTTGGCAAAGACAAAGAAATTGCTGGCCACGGTGTGCAAAACCGAAGCCCCCACTCCCAGTTCCATGCCACCTGAAATATCTTCAAAACCCAGACCGTAAAAGCTGGAGTTATAATCTGCCGTTTTGTATTTAGCTTGGGCAAAAACCTTGGTCACGCCTTTTCGATGTTCCCATGAGCCCTCGACCCGGGCATTGGCAACCTCCCCACCTTCAAAATCCGAAAGAACTTCCAGATCCAGGTGCCAAGGCCCATAGAGGGAATACCGCCCCTGTACGCCCCACAAAAAAGTATCTCCCTGGATTTCATTCTGGTAATCCCTGGGAATGTCGAAAAAGCGCATTCGCCCCATGGCACTGACCTGCCACTTGCCTGGTTTCCAGAAAGAATAACCGGTTTCCAATCCCCGGAAATAAAACCGGCTGTCTCCCTCATAGAAAACGAAAGGAATAAAAGTGGCCACTTTGCGTTCATCCGATGCGAAGGGGATTGTGGCCGAACGGAAAGCCGCACCGACGGCCCAGGTTGCTTCATCGGCAACTGAGGGGTCAATACCCTCCAGATCGTAGGTCCCGCTTGTGGCCAGGACCGGTGTAGCGGGAATGTTCAAAACGACAGCCATCAAGGTTCCCAGAAAAACTGCGCGCAAAGTGCCTAAGGTTAAATCGTCCCAAGAAAGGGTCATTTTATTCTCCGTTTTTTCCCGCAAATATTTCCCAAAACATCACCTTTAAGATAGACTATTATCAGGATTTTCCCCACACGTAAAAGCCTTGCCCAAAAACTCAATTTGTTGTTTTCCAATTGCGGGTTCTGCTGATGATTCCCGAATATTCCCCCGTTGTACCAATATTGACAGAAGATTGTTTTTCAGGAACTGAAGCCATTCATAGCGGGCTTTCCAATCAAACTAATCAGAGTCCAGTCATTAAGCTTGGCCAATAAGACGCCCATGCCGATGCATCCAGGTTAAACCACGTTTGCACATCCTGTTTTGCCCTGCCAAAGCAACGGACAAAACCACATGTTCATGCGGTTGCCAGGGAAATTGCCTTTCGGTTATCCTTCCTGATAAGAAATGTGGAATCTGAGAGTGCTCCAGGAATGTCTTCAGAGCTGAATCTCACCAGTATTTTTGATCCCACAAAATTTCCTGATTGGGAAGGTTGATATGTCCAGTAACAGAAAAACTCCAATTATTGCCCTGCTGCTTGGTTTAATGTTGTGCTTTGCATTCTCGGCTACCGGGGCCAGGGAGCTGTTACCAACTCCTGCTGGTGGAGGCCAGGGAAATACAATTCTGGCCGAAGACGAGAATTTTCCTTCCAAAGAAATTTCGGCCATCGATTGGTACCAGATCAGGGAAGAGAAAATCAGAAAAGATTTGAACAAATTTGGCCTGCCTGATAAATCGGAGGGCACCAGTACTATTGGTGGCTACGATGTGAAAAAAAGCTTCGCCAACGAAAACACCCATTCTGATTTGGCAGTGGCTGAAAATGGTGACATTTATCATGCGTACGAAGTTTATTCCGCTTCTAATGGCCACTTTATCTCTTTCAGACGTTCAACCGATGGTGGAACTACCTGGGATGATTGGGGCCAGTTGTTCGAAGCCAGTTCAAGCGAGACTTTCCGCGCCCCGTCCATTGTGGTGGCTGAAGGAATCGAAAACCGCCTTTATGTTGCCTATTCGCGGGAAGCAAGTGGGTCCGAGACATCCATCAGATTGTCCTGGGCCGATTTATCCGAAGATGTAGGTACGTTTAACCACGAAATTACCGTAATGGAACAAACGGGCAATTATTTTAGTGGTCCAGACTTGGCTACTGACTCGGTTTCTTACTCAAATTATTATTTGTACGTTGTTGCTCAGGCCGATCAAGTTGGCAGCGGTCGAGACATCTGGTATGCCCGAAGCACTAATCGGGCAGTTTCTTTTGAAGATGCTTACCCATTGGGCACCTTGTCAGGATCAGACCGAGGCTATCATTCACCCCAGGTAAGCTGGGGATTTGGCGGTGTAGTCCACACGTCCTGGCATTTCTCAGTAGATGATATTGATGATGATGATGCCGTAAGGTATCGCCGTTGTGAATCAGACGGTGGCGGTGGTATTGACAACTGGGAAACCACCCTTGCGCTCACGCCGCGGATCAACAATTATGAAGAAAATTACACCCATGTTGCAGCCTCAACCAATTCCAATGAAGTTATGGTGGTTTTTTCAAGACTGGAATGGGTGGACGATTCATATTATACCAGCCGAGGTATAGGCTCAATGTTGAGTCACGATGCGGGCCTTACCTGGGGTAATATTGAATTGCCTGACAACTCCATCAATAATGTCCGGCAATTATTGTATCAGTCACAAACCGAAGATTTTATTGTGGGGGGCGACTTTTACCATAAAGCATCTATCCAGCGCACCAGTATTCACGAGCCTGTTGATTGGTCATATCCTGAAATGTTCGGCGATCGCAGTTATTCATCAGGATATACATATTTTTACGGTTTTGGGCTTGATGAGAGCCACAACCAACAGGTGTGCGTTGTTTGGCCCAAAGCGAGTCCCACGCAGAATCCTGATTATTATTACTTTGATGCAGAATGGAAAAGTGAACCCGGCAACCCCAACCTGATGCCAGGTTTTCCGGTGGAATTTGGTTCCAGCACCCGATCCGCACCAGCCCTTGTTGATCTGGATAACGATGGCGACCTGGAAATTCTATTTGTCGATTTCGGCCATTCGGTTTATGCCTATCACCATGACGGGACACTTGTTAACGGCTGGCCTGTTTCCGTGCCTGAAACTCCATCGAGCAGCCCGGTGGCTATTGGAGATTTGAACGGTAACGGCCAAATGACTGTAGTTGTCGGTACTCACGACGGAAAAGTGTACGCCTATGATCCAAGTGGCAACATACTCTCTGGTTTTCCCTTCCAAATGCCATATTCACACCCGGTTTATGTTTCTATTGGTGCTTTGGGTGGCAGTTCAGCGCGCACTATCGTTTGTGGCAGCCGTGGCAATATCCGCTATTTGGACTACCAGGGTCAAAACCCGACCGGAGCTTTTGGCTGGAACCTGAGCGACCAGATAATTTCAAATCCCGCAGCCATCGGAGATATCGATGGCGATGGCATTTCTGAAATTGCCATGCCCGGTACAGACAAAGTTTTTGTGGTTGAAATGGAGTCAACCATTCCAAAATGGTATCTAAGCATGGACGCCGAAATTTCCGATGCCCCCACCATGGCCGATTTTGATCTGGATGGTGATGTGGAAGTAGTGGTTCCCTGCGTCAACGGTACATTGCAGATCAAAAATGACGATGGCTCAAACCTGCCAGGGTTCCCTATTGCTTCGGGCTCCGGTCTACCCCTGAGCAGTGCAGCTTTGGCCCAAATCCGAGGCACAAGTTCCCCGGATATTGTTTTTTCAGATGAATTATCGGCAGTAAATGCCTATTACTCCAATGGCAATCAATTTGGTGGTTTTCCCGTTTTTACCGAACCGGAATACACAACTCCCATCATGCCCATAATAGACAATATTAACGATTATTCCGGTTCGGAAATCATTACCGGAAGTGCAGGAAAAACCATTTGGGCCTGGAGTAATTTTGGTTTGCTAAAGCCGGGCTGGCCCAGAGAACTGGATTACTGGGCGGGCGATTCTCCCGCCACGGGCGACCTGGACGGAAATGGAACCCTGGAAGTTGTCTTCCTGGCCCAGGACCAGTTATTTGTATTCGATACTCAGGGATATCTGCGCGAGGACTTTTATCGCTGGCCCATGGTGGGCAACAATCCCCAGCGCACCGGATGTCTTTATTGCCCAGAGAATATTCTCAGCGCGGTGGACCCGGAAAGTAATAGCGAAGACCTTGTTACCAGGGTCAGGTTTGCCGCTCCAAGTCCCAACCCCACCCATGGTCCAACCTTGTTCAGCTTCGACTTGCCGGTGCGCTCGGCCGTGCGGCTGGAAGTCTATGATGTTCGTGGTCACAAAATTCGTTCGGTTGTAAAAGAAGAACTGCCACCAGGACCTCATTCCATTAACTGGGATGGGCGCGATGCCAGTGGTAGAAGTTTAGCCAGCGGGGTGTATTTCGCCCGGCTAAAAGTTCGTGGACCCGGTTTGGATCAGCAACTGAATCGGAAATTGAATTTATTACGGTAATTATATTCAATTTTGATATTGGCGCCCAGGGAAGGATTCCCGGGCGCCAAATACGGATAATGTGAAGGCAAACTCCAATTCACGCGAGTCGCTATCTGACCAAAGTCATTTTACTGACCATTGATTCGCCATTGGTTTTCAATCGAAAGAAATACACTCCACTGCCAACCCCGCGGCCACCAGAATCCATCCCGTCCCAAACAATTTCGTTTCTTCCTGCAGGCAGAACCTCAGCCCCAAATGACCGCACCATCTGGCCACGAATATTGTAAATGCCAATTTGAGCGACACCTTCCTTTGCCATGTCAAACATCACCGTTGTACGCGGATTGAAGGGATTGGGCATATTCCCTACAATCCTTGTTACCAGAGGCAACTCATCATCAATCCCTGAAGTGACATTGATAACAACAAGGTTCAGCCCCCATGAATGCCAGGTGCCGGTTGCTCCCCAACCAGTATCGGCTACTTGCAGCTGCCAGGTACCCTGCGCTGATTCTTCCAGGAAATCTGAAAGATCGCCGGGACCATCAACCAGGAGGTTTTGCGGCCAGTTGCCAATAATGTCGTCAGACAAACCGCCCG
>JAAEOA010000100.1 GCA_024223715.1 bacterium
AAATTTTGCACAATTTGCTCAAGAGAGATGATGACACAAGATGACCTTGCATCATATGGAAGAAAACAAATGTTGAACGAGCTCAAAGAAGAATTACATATTGCATTGAAAACAACGGACAGAGGTGGACGAACAATTGAGGCTCGATGGATCAGAAAAATGAAGAAATATTTGAAACGCGCCATGGAAAAACACGGAAAACCGACCGGCTACTTCACCATCACCGACCGCTTTCGAAATGATGAGTGGTATCGTATAGTACTTGAAAAACAAGGATGGAATGAATAAAATATTGAGATTGCGGACAAGATAGCAAAAACACCGAGTAAACCACCAGAGGCCGCACGGAGGACCCAGCAACAACGTTGGATGACCACGCGCCAAGTCCCAGCGGACCCTAGCCAGCGCCGGGTATCCATCGAACAAAGTGGTCGCCGACCTTGGCTTGCTTGGTGGTGGTCTTCAGCTTCTGGGTCCGCATCCTCTTCAGAGTGGTGGTGGTGAAAAAGCGGGAGGAAACTCCTTGCCGGTTGGTCATTGCAATCAACATCGGTTCTACAGTGGAAAGAAACTTCCGCCGGCGACGCCTTTATTTTTCGCCGGCAATCTTCCCATTGAGCCGACGAATTCAAATTAATAAGA
>JAAEOA010000101.1 GCA_024223715.1 bacterium
AAAGTTTGAGTGCTGAAGGATCTTTTGCATGATCTGCAAAGGAACCTCTGTATCCTTCTGTTGTCACTCTTTCTGAGGTAGGTTCCATCTTCCTTGAAGAGGAAGCCCTCGGGTAATGGGTTATGGAATTTACAGTTAGGATTTGGGCAGTGTGGTGGTTGCCAGCCTTTGGGTATTTTTTGTAGGTATTGCATACACTGGCAATTGCAATGCCGAGGCCAGCGACAATCTTAAGGGCACAACATAAAAAAAGGACGGCTGTTTAAGCCGTCCTTTTAATTTGCTTCAGGAGCAAATCTCAGTTTTCAGACCCGGAAGACTCTCCGAAGAGCGACTGCCGCCGGTTCAGTTTACCGGTACTGAGCTTTCAGAGTATCCCAGTTTCCAGCTTCGGTTGCTACAGTGCTGGCGTTCAGCACTTCGATAGTAGCTACGAGGTTTTCCTGGTTACAAAAATGGACGCCCAATTCAACAACACCGTCGATGTCAGCATCGTCGAGGTAGCCTTCGTAAATGAAGTGATAAACTTCGCCAGTTTCAATTGTAACGCCGCAACCTTGGTCACGTGAACGATCTTCACTGCAGTTAACAGTGCCGAGCAGACTTTCGTGGTCAATTGAAACAGCATCGCCGCTACCGGTATAAATGGTCATGGCAACAAGAAAATGACCATTTTCTTGAGCAATAACGTATTCTGGAGCAGTGAAGTAGGCAGCAGATGCAGCCGTGGCCATTGCCACCAGAGACAAGGCCACAAGGACCATAATGCTTAAACGACACTTCATGTGTATCTCCCTCATTGTAAAAATAATATTCAGACCAGTGAGAACAAATTCCCCCGTGAATTGAGAATAATACCAAATCCAATCTTAAAATGCAACAACCAATCTTAAATTTATTAAATTAGTCCGATTTTTTAATTCATCTGATAATTATTTGTCAATTTTAGGAAGATAGGCTAATAACAATCGGGCCATACGCTTCCTGACCATGATACCCACCTCCACCACATCCTGATGGGAGAGTTCAGGTTGCCCTGTCTCCCGGGCAGGATTAGTAATGCAGGACAACCCAACGGGTTCAACACCCAGTCGTTTTAATAGAATGGTCTCCGGTGCGGTGGACATTCCAACGGCATCGCCTCCAATTCGGCGTAACATACCAATTTCAGCTTTGGCTTCATATGGAGGCCCATACATGCTGACATAAGTTCCACTATGCATGGGTACTCCGGTTTCAGCAGCTGCTTCAACCAGCAATTTGGCCAGTTTCGGCTCAAATAGGTGAATCGCCCCACCACTGCGTCCAATTTTGGCCAAAGCAGCCAAATCAGCCTTGGAAGGTAATAAATCGGCGCCGTAATCTGGAATGGGGGCAAAAGGTTCCGCCAGAAGCCCCCGCAATGGGTCACTAAAATGAAAATCCAGCTGATCTCGAATGACCATCAAATCACCTGGTGTGTAGTATCGATTCAATCCGCCAGCTGCGTTGGTCACCAATGCTGTTTCAATTCCCAGACAAGCCAGAACCGCGGTGGGCAAAAGAAGTTCTTCCGCAGGCAGGCCTTCATAAGGATGCAGCCGGCCCTGCATGACAACCACAGGCACTCCGGAAGCCGTCCCACAAACAAGTCGGCCAGTGTGTTCGGCCACAGAAGTGGCGGAATATCCCGGAATGGAGCCATAATCCACAAACTGAGCATCATCAACAGAATCTACGAAGTTTCCCAGACCACTACCCAGAATGAGGCCTGCTTTTCCCCGGAAACCACGGTCCTCAAGCCAGTCCACCGCTGTGGAAACCCGGTCTTGCCAGCGGTCAGAAAGAAGGGCCAGGCGTTCATTCATCAGGAACCTTCCTTAATACTGTCCAGGTCGAATTTATCGCGCAGGCTGGTCATGGTTTTCAAAGCGTTCTGAACCATGGGGCCTTTGTTTCCTTCGGACAAAAATGCACTTTTGAATCCGTTAATCAGCAAGTGTTCAGTTTCCAAAAGAGTCAGGTCGAAGGTATCGACAGCCAGTCGTAACTCTTTGACCGGAGTAGTGTCTGCGAAAAGGGTATTGTCGCAATTTAAGCTCACCCGCAAACCTTTTTTCAAATAATAACGGAAAGGATGTTCGCTAAGGTTAGTAACCACACAGCTTTGCAGATTGCTGCTTAGACAAATTTCCAGCGGAACCCGGTTATCAGCCACGTATGCCATCAGGTCTTTGTCTTCTTCAAGACGAGTGCCGTGCCCAATTCGGTTGGCGCCGCAACGATGCAAAGCCTGATGAATGGATTCAGGTCCAAAACCTTCGCCGGCATGAATAGTCAGGTTCTGATTATTATTCATTGTGTGGTAAAAAGCTTCCTGGTGATACTTGGCAGGATGGTCCAGCTCCGCACCCGCCAGGTCAAAAGCCACTACACCACGATTTTTCCAGGCAACAGCAAGCTTGGCCAGCTCCAGTGATGAGGCCGGGTCAATGGTCCGGATTCCCGTCACAATAATTCCCGTGCTGATACCTGTTTCTTTTTCCGCACGGCTCAATCCAGCCTGCACTGCGGCTACGGCACCATCGCTGGTCAGGCCCTTTTCGGTATGTTTGATAGGGCAAAAACGGACTTCCAAATACCAGACGCCTTCCTCATGGAAATCCATGGCCAACTCATACGCCACCCGATTAAGACTGTCCTCGGTTTGTAATACGGCCACCGTGTGCGCAAAATGACTGAGGAATTCATCGGCACTGCATTCTCGTGAGGCGGGGAAATACTTTTCCCGGACAGCTTCTGCATCTACCGGAATATCCATTCCCTGAGCTTTACCCAATTCCATGAATGTTTCAATACGAAGAGAGCCATCAAGATGACAGTGCAGGTCGGTCTTGGGCAGAGCTTCGAGCAGGCAATCGGGAATGTCCTTGCCGCGCAGCATATCGCTGGGGCGGTATTGTCCGGTATTCATAATTTTCCTTCTGTTCAGGGAAGTCAGTCCCTGGTTGTCCTCTGGTGTTTTTCCATGTGTAAATCACTGATCAATTGCAAAAGATTCTCCTGAGCCGCTTCATCATCTCTCAAATTAATGACCTCAGTATCGATGGTGCGTACAGGACAAAGTGCCGGTGCCCGTTCAATCCAGTCATCATATGCGGCATGCAAATCGGTCAAAAAATCCAAAGGGATATCTGATTCGCAATTTCGTGCTCTTTGTTTTATTCGCCCCAAAGCGGTTCCCGGCTGGCAGGAAAGATAAATGATCAGGTCCGGTGGCGTCAGGAAGGCGGCCATGTTCCGGAAAATTTCCCGATAGTTTTCATAATCCCGATTGTCCATGCAACCGCGACGATGAAGCGTGGGAGCAAAAATTTCCACGTCCTCATAAATAGTGCGGTCTTGTATGGCGCTGCCTGGCCGGTCCAGAATTTCCTTTTGGACTTCAAACCTTTTGCTCAGGAAATAAACCTGCAGATGAAAACTCCACCGGTTCATGTCTTTGTAATAGTCATCAAGATATGGATTATTGATTACCGGTTCAAAAAACATTCTCCAGCCGAACACTTCGCCAATCATGGTGGTGATCATACTTTTGCCCACACCTATATTGCCTGCAATGGAAACATAGAACGGTGTCTCGGGAATACTTTTCCGAGGGAATTTCTTTTTCAGGGTATTGATGCTCAAACCGGTCTCCCTGGTTAAAATGATCAGGATGATGCCGCAAAAGACACAAAGTCATCGGTGAATGTTACTGCCTTAAGGGCGGAGGTGCCAGTTTTTCCGATATACTGTATGCTCTTCCGTAAGAATGCAGTCAGGCTGTGACGGAAATCAGGCATGCTATCTGCATTGTACAATTGAATCCAGGAGACTCAGGGAGCAGACATCCTTAACAGGTTCAGCTGAGCTTCATGATTCCTTTGGCATCGGGCAAAATTCAACTTGAAGGCCTAAATTGAAAACGTTAATCAAAATATCATGGGTTGTTTTGTTGGGGGGACTGCTTTGGTTGGCCGGTTGCGCCGCATCATCCCATACGGGTCTGGAAAATGAAAATCAGGTGTTTCCGCCCCATTCATTACTGCCTTTAGCTATAGCAATGACCACACCTCTGGAACCGGTTATCCATCAGGCAGATCACCAATCGCTGCAAAGCTGGAGTTCCAGCGGGGCCCAACGACGTCATTTGATGCAGTGTGTTTGGTCTGACGGTCTTGATAATTTGCTTCAAAACATGGTTCCCGGAACAACTTTTAAATCACTGCAAAACCAAAGAAATCCCCTCGTAGCTGTAGGCTGTGGGGTCGAGACAACCACCGATACACTTGGAATCGTTCACTTCGAACTGGTCAGCAAATCGGTTATCGATGTGGCCCGTCATCAGAAATGGACTCACATGGTCGTGCCCTTGCATTTGAATTACCAGATTGAAGAAAATGAGAACACTCTCTGGCTGCAAACCCAAGTGGCTATTATCGACGTTCAGGAAAGCCGCATTGTCTGGCAGGGCACCCTGGACAGCAGAAATACCCCTGCAGGGAAACTGGGAAGCCGTAAGGAACAACAACCAGCTTTGACCGCATTTGAAGAAGTCACCTATTGTTATGTTTTGGATTTGATGAAAATATTAAACCGACAATTGAATCAAGGGCTGGAAAATAGAAATGACCTGGCCTCACCGTGTCAGAATCGACCATCTTTACTCGATGAAATAAATGATCATAATTAATCCGACCAGTCCGGGCCACCCATTAGACCGAATAAATACCCCAACCCTGCACCAAAATGAATGGCTGGAAAAGCCATCCAGGTTTTGAGAAAAACCATGAATGTCCTGCCCCGGGCAGCCCAAAGTGAAGCCAAGCCTGTTGCGAAGACATAAGTCGAAAATGTGGGAATAAGCCCCCAAACCGCCACCGGTACAAAAGGTGCCAGAATTCCCAGGACCAGAAACCAGACCCCCAGCATTCCCATTAAGGTGGGTAGGGGAGAAAACGTTGAGGGAAATTTTCGGGTCATTCGGGCCCGGCCATAACCATAACGATAAAGCTGGCGAAACAGCGAAAGGAAAGAAGTTCGCGGATAATACTGAATGGAAAATTTTTCTGAGTGTAGAGCCCGAACCCCCGACTGGTGTACTCGATAATTGAATTCAAGATCTTCTGCGGCATCAAAGGTTTCATCCATGCCGCCAAGGTTCCAGAACATTTCTTTTTCATAACCGCAACCCGCAGTCAAAGGGTTACAATAATGATCCTCCAGTTTAAAAATTTGAGATCCGGTATAATGTCCGATGATGGAGCTGCGAGCCAGGGAAACGGCTTCGGCAAAGCCACCCTTGTCCAAAGGGACCAGGGGCTGAGGACGTGAGACGCACCGTTCTCCGGCTTGAATGGTTTTATAAACCATGGCCAACATTTCAGGATGAGAAATCTGGCAATGCCCATCGACAAACAAAACAAATTTTCCGCGGGCTTTTCGGGCACCAATGTTTCGGGCGCTGGACGCAAGCTTTCGCGGGTTATCCAGGAGGAAAATGTTATCGGATTCCTCTTGGAGCTTTTGCACGATATCCCGGGTTCCATCGGTACTCATGCCATCGACCACAAGAATTTCGTAGTGCTCTGGAGCCAGTGTTTGAGCCAACAGTTGGCGCACAACGGCTTCAATGTGCGTTTCTTCATGGCGCACCGGCATGACTACGGATATTTCAGGGACAGTGGACAAAGTCTTCTCCAGGAATTGGGTTCCTGATGTTGATCGGTTGAATTACTCCATACTGAAATCTTTTTGACGTAATCTTTTGATAACCATGGCCCAGAAACCAGGGCGCCAGGAGTCGGCTTCATCGATAAATTCTTGTGTTTTTGGGCCCCAAACCCTTCTTTCAGGCCACATTTGAAAAAACCGGGCCCACCCACTGACCATGGCTCGAACCCAGGCAAACAAGTGTCTGTCGCGCAAACTGTAAACAAACATGGCCCCGCATCCGACAAACAAATACCTCGCGGCAAAGCCTAAAGGCATATGCAATGCCGCTACTGGAAATAAGTTTCGCGTGTCATAATAATACCGTCTCCAGGAAGTACGCCCCCCCAGAGCGTGGGCGTGGCCGACGCTCACAGTCCCATCATAAATAAT
Source organism: bacterium (assembly GCA_024223715.1). Lineage (GTDB taxonomy): Bacteria > Krumholzibacteriota > Krumholzibacteriia > LZORAL124-64-63 > LZORAL124-64-63 > LZORAL124-64-63. The sequence goes on from JAAEOA010000101.1 coordinate 6,127, forward strand.
TTTCCATCCCCCTTCGAGCATTCGTAAAGATAATTCCAGACCTTCGTGGCTGATGAAAAAATCTTCCCGGTAATAACCGACCTGCTGCAAGGCTGACCGTCGCCAAGCTACGGCACCTTCGGTAATTTCGTATGTCGGAAAAGATGACTCACTGAAACCAATGGGCCGACGATGAACCCAGTCGCGCACTTTTTCCGTACCGGGCCAGACGACTTTAAAATTGACCGCACCAAGTTCCTTGTTCTCGGAAAAAGTCGTGCGCAAATAGTTCAAATCATCGCTGGAGAAATCAACCATGTCATCGTCGAGGGTGACAACGATTTCACCCATGGCTATTTCCATACCACGATTGCGCGAACCCACACCTTTGTTTTCAGGAAGAACCACCAGCTTTACCAGAGGAAAATTTTTGTTTATGGCGGGTGCAGTTTCCGGACCACTGCCGTTGTCCACAACAATGATCTCCATCCCGGGATCCTGGATTGCCGTGAGCTGGGACAGCAAATTGTGGACGGATTCACTGCGACGGTAAGTAAGAATAACAATGGAAACCAACATTAGAGGGCATCCAATCCGGTGCTCAAATCGAAGCCTTTTTCCTGAAGACCGGGCAGCAGAACATCCAGCAAATCCCAGATTATTTCATCGTATTCGTGTAGTAGAATGATGTCTCCGTCCTGGACCTGTTCCAAAACATTTTGAGCGGCAAGGCGTGCTTCTTCGGGTTGGGTGCATTGCCAATCCAGGCTATCCAGGGACCATAGAATATGTTTCATGCCCAGAGATCGACTACCCAAAATACTGCCCGCATGAAGGCGGCCCTCCGGAGCACGGAAAAAGGTTGGAGTCTTGCCCTGTGCGCGGGCAATCACTTCACTGCATTGTTCCATATCCTTCTGGTAAGGGCCGGGTGCAGGCCAACGTCCGGAAGGGTGAGTTTGGGAATGATTGCCCAAGGCGTGCCCCGCTCCAGATATTGTATTCAGTAACTGAGGATTTTTATCGGCTTTTTGGCCGATAATAAAAAAAATTGCCCGGGCGTTGGCTGCTTCCAGACGTTGCAAAACACCTTCGGTTATTTTCGAAGTGGGTCCGTCGTCAAAACTGAGAAGCACTCGTGGTTTGGCCCCACGAGGCAAGGACCGGATAACCCAGGCTGACGTGAGAAATGCGAGTGTCGGGTGAGGACGCATCCTCATGATAACGCCACCAGCTTTTCATCTTCCCACACCAGTTGAGGAGCACGTTCAGCAACTTCATCCAGAAAGCGGCCTCGGTTTTCCGGGGCCACTTCCACTGTGGAGAAGCGATCATAGCGAATAAGCAGTCGGTGCTTGGAAAGGGCTGAACCACTTTGCCAGTTGCGAACCGGTCGAATCGTCATGATAGAGTCGAGGTGGACCGTTCTATGAAAAGGCCCGCTCTGAATTTTTAATTGTGTATCTGTCAGGCGATACCGGGTTCCAAAGAGAACCCAGAGCAATAAAATGGAAGAAGCTGCAGTCAAAAGAATAAACAATGCCGTTGTAAAATGTCCCGTTTCGTCGTCGAGAACCATGACAACAGAAGTAAAGATGGATAGAGCGCAAGCCCCCAGAATCAGGAACCAGATCCAACCGTCAACCCGGGAGCGAAAATCAAGATAACTGGGTGTGGTCATCGGGGCTCCTCAGGTTTATTGCGGTGGAGGCAGAATGCCTGGATCACTCAGTTCTTCCTCATAGGAAATGTATTTTTGCACTAAATTGTCTTCCCTGAAAACAACAAAAACATAAGCACCGTAATTGATCACCGTGGGGTGAGATTTGTCAACCGTCGCAAGAGATGTTGGGGATGAGTAATCGTCGTGATTTGTATTAAAAGTCAGCACCCAAACACCATCTTCAAAAATTTGGACACGGTCATTGTTCGAATCTGAAACAAAGACCCTTCCACTGCCGTCGACGGCCACAGCCTGCGGGTTGTCGAAAGCACCCTCAAGATCGCTGGGGCCACCTTCCCAGTCGTCATCGTTACAGCCGGGGGCATCGCCCAAAACATAGGCCGCTGCAGGAAAAGGGACACAATTCAAGGAACGAAAAAGAGCAGCTTTTCCCCTCATCAAATCATGATCGTCCGGATTGTTGGGAGTGACATCTTCCAAATCGGGTTCGCTGATGAATCGAATCACCCAATGGCGTTCAGCAGAAGCATCGCACACCAGGACACTATCCTCAATGTCAGTGGCCAACCCGGCTGCCTGAAGGACAAACCGAGCGGATTCACCTTCGTCATTGGCCAATATTCCAAAAGAGGAAAGAGTGCCCGCATCTTCATCGAAGGCGTACCGATGCACAACTCCACTATCTGGATCGGCAATATAAAGGAAGGTTGTGGCACCAACAATTTCAATACCTGAAGGGCTGGTGGTCATCGATACACCTGATTGCACGTTGGGAACATCGCCAGATCCCTGCAAATCCAAATCCGTATTATACCACATTACCCTGGACAGGTTTTCGTCGTAGACAAAAACCAGACCGAGGTCTTGGTCTGCGCACAAAGCGGTCAAACCACTCATGCCTGCTTGGTGGTTCACATCACTTGTAAGATAAAAATTCTGATACCGTCGACTCAAACTGTCGCCGTGAATTACGAAAAGGGCCCCATCAATTATGGCAATCTGCTTGGGGTCATCAACATAAAAAGGAACATTCAGAGGACGATAGGAGGATATTCCAAAAATCCCTTCAGGTTCTGGAATAGCAATTTTTTCACCACACCCGGAGAACAGAGCACTGGCAACAACCAGCAACATCAGAATGGTAAGCCAAAGACGCAGGAGTTTCATTATTGCCTCCTGCGCCAGGCATCATCAGGCCGGCGCTGGAACAAGGGCGACAGATCTACAGAAATATTGTGAATGTTGCCGAAGCTTCCCATGTCGCTATAGGCATAGTCTATTCGTATCAGGAATTGTTTGCGATTCAACTGAAGACCAAATCCAGTGGCGAATCCACCTTCCTGACGTCCGGTTTCGTAACCTGCTCGCAAGAAAAGAATCTTGTTAATACCCAACTCGCCACCAAGACGGAAACTTTCTTTAAAGTCAGAAGGGTGGTTAAAATCTGCCGCCGTCAGCAAGTTCATCTTTCTGGACAATTCCCAACTTTTGCATGCACCAAAAGTTCCCACGGTGGGTGCCGGGAAAGCCTGGAAATCATTGGATGGCGTATAACCATTTGGTAAAGTGGGCGGGGAACCAGCAGGTCGCAAATCGCCACCAAAATTCTTGACTGAGAAACCAATACGCATGTCGCCGAGGCCTACAAAGTACAAAATCCCCAAGTCGGCCAGAATGGCTTTGGTTTGAAATTCATCCAGGTTTTCCTGGAAGTATTTTATGGTAACTCCCACGGAAAATTTATCAGTCATGGCCCGTGCAAGTGATGCCCCAACGAAGAACTGGTTGGCGTTAAAATACTGACCGGTTCCCTGCTGATGGAACTCGTCGGTTCGCAGAATATCACCCGATCGCAAAGCACCCATGGTCAATCCAAAACCAAAACTGCGTTTTCGATGATGCCAGCTCAAATAGTCCAGATCAATGTCGGCTGCATAAGCACTGTGACTGGCAAAATAGTTGGTTCGACCTGGAGTCCGCATTATTGCCGCTGGATTCCAGAAGACCGCCGAGCCATCGGTGGCACAGGAAACATAAGCTTTTCCCATAGCCACACCACGAGCGCCTACGGGAATACGCATGAACTGACCCGACGCAGTTCCCACATTATCTTCACCGTATAAGCGAAGAATGTCACCTGCATTGGCCGTTTCTGGTGAGACAAGCTGGGATGCCAGGCAAGCTGCTAATAATAAGGCCCAAAGGGTTGTTATTCTGTTTACCATGAGTAGCTCACCCCCCAGAGAAGAGTGAAGGGGTTTTCAATATAGCTGGGATCGACCACGCCTTTTGCATAGTCTTCACTATCGGTCGTGGCACGGTAATAATTATCCTGGTCCTCTTCTTCGTTCCAATCATCAACCCACTGAGGATTGTAATCGCCCACCTTGTAACCATCGCCGGTAAAAGGATTCACCCGACGGAAATTTTTGTGATTAAAGAGATTGCGAACTTCAAAATAAATTGTCACTTTTTCCCGCTCGTTAAATCTCCAGAATTTATTAAAACGCAGGTTAACGGTGCTTTTATAAGGACCGGTTTCGCTGTAATCTGCACCCTCAAGATAATCTTCAAACCCAAGATAGGTTTTGGGTGTGTAACGCTGACCCGCTTCGGCTCTGGCCAGGAGGTTAAAACTCCAGTTGCGAGGCATGCGCCAACCAAAAAGCTCGGGTTGGTCAGTATCAAAAACAGAAAAATCGAGATTAAAACTTACGGCCCATGGTTTGTCCCACAACAGGGGTGAGCGAGTCAATCCTCCAGAGCTGACATCGGAATCGTAAGCTTCACCATAAGCGGCTTGCAAATAAGCCTCGTTGGCATTGCTATTGGTTCCGGTGGTGCGTTGCAATTCAAGGCTTCCGCTTCCGCTCAACCAACGAGTGGTTCTTTTGGTCACGGTCAATTCAATACCAAGACTGCGGGCGGAGTCACCGTTAAAATACCGAACCGGGTCAATATCAACGTTACCGACATCGTCGGGGTCAGGAGTTGATTCGGCGCCAATTTTTACGGTTTCCATTTTCACGCTTTTGGCATAGTCGTAAATATCGCGGTTGAAGAAGGTGACTCCCATGCTCCACAAGCCACCAAACTCATGTTGAACACCAGTTTCGTACTCAATGGTAACCTTGGGGTCAAGATTGGGATTTCCCAGCAACTGAACTTCTGTTGCCGCGGTGGCTTCCAGCTGAGGATAAACGTAGGCAAAACGAGGCCATTGGCTAAAGTGCCCGTAATTGAAGAAGAACTTATCTCGCTCGGTAACTGGAAAGCTGAGTCCCAGCCGGGGTGAAATTCGCATTTTCCAGTTCCGGCCCAGAGCCCGATAGGTATCCTCTTCAAATTCCTGGGCCATATCGCCGGTAATAAAAAGGTAGTCATCAGGGCTGGACATTACGTTTTCTACTTCTTTACCAGGAGCCCACCAATCGGCCCTGAGGCCGG
>JAAEOA010000102.1 GCA_024223715.1 bacterium
TAAGTTTGAAATTGCTCACGGGGGTACGCTATTTTTAGATGAAATCGGTGAACTCGACAGGGAGCTGCAGGTCAGACTATTGAGGGTGCTTCAGGAAAGAGAATTCCAACGGGTGGGAGGAAACCGGTCATACAAAACCGATGTCCGTATTATTACCGCCACCAGTCAGGATTTGAAGAAAGCCGTCCAGGCAGGGCATTTCCGGGACGACCTTTTCTACCGTCTGAATGTGGTCCCCATCAATATCCCTCCCTTGAGGGAAAGACGGGAGGATATTCCACTCTTGCTGGATCATTATTTCAAAAAATTTGCCAAGGATATGGACCGCTCCGCACCTCTACTTGCCCCTGAGGTAAGCAGCCTTTTGCTGGATTACTCCTATCAGGGCAATGTTCGGGAATTGACCAATATCGTTGAACGGCTTTTTGTGTTCTGTTCCAATGGCAAAATCACCTGCCATGACCTCCCGGAAGAAGTGCGTGAGGAAGCGGTCAAGACACAAGGGTCTA
>JAAEOA010000103.1 GCA_024223715.1 bacterium
CCTATAGCTCGACGCACTTTTGGCGAAGGCAAAGAAGCTGTCCTGCACTTTAGCGACCGTTTTGCTCTTCGCCCGCGCTTCATCCATCACTTCTTTACTTGCCTTGCGCCAGGCATCCCATACAGAATCGGGGAATTGGCCAATGGTGACATTTTTCATCGATTTAATTTTTTCCAAAGCTGTTACGCTGGAATACAAGCTATCAGCATGGAGGCGTTCGGTCTCTGCTTCAGTAGCAACCTCAATGATGAGTTGAAGGTCTTTATCCAAGCTGTCCCAGGCTTTTTTGTTGATACCAAATTCGATTCCACCGTGGATGTCCGAAAAAGAAGGTGTGTACATATGGGTCATGATTTTTTGGAAACCGAAAGCCAAATCCTGAGCAGGACCCACCCATTCAGCTGCATCCAGCGCACCACTTTGCAGGGACGGGAAAATTTCGCTTGGCGGCATAGAGACTGCGTTCACACCGATTTTTCTCATGACTTGAGCCCCAAACCCGGTGATACGGAAGTTCAGGCCTTGCATGTCTGAGAGGGATTTGATTTCTTTCTTAAACCAACCGCCGGTTTGAACACCTGAACCGCCTGCTGTGAAGCATTTGAGGCCACGAGGCAGGGTGAAGTCATCCCATAGTTTTTGGCCGCCACCATGGCGGAGCCAAGCGTTAAACTCAGCATAATCCAGGCCGAAGGGTACAACGGAGAAAAAACTATGAGCTGGGTCACGTCCGGCAAACCATGAGCCGGAACCGTGATAGATTTCTGCAACACCGTTTTCCACGGCCTCCTGTGTGCCGAAGGGTGGAACCAACTCCCCACCGGCGAATACTTTGATTTTCAGTCGTCCACCAGACATCTCGGTGACACGTTTAGCAAATCGGTCTGCTGAGACACCGGGTCCCGGTAGCCCTTTGGGCAAGGAGGTCACTAGTTTCCAGTTTTTTGAAGCGGCACTGACGGTTGCAGGCACGACGAGTGAAGCCGCTCCTGCGACTAAGGCACCTTTGATAAAGTCACGTCTTTTCATAATTTCTCCTTTCTAAATTGGGTTAAAATATTTCACCTGCCAGTCACATTCCTGGATTTTGCACGAAAATTAATGAGAAGCTTGAATAATTTTCATGCAAAATTCAGGCACATTACTTGTAAATAACTCCCGGCAACCAGGTTGCGATCTCTGGAATAG
>JAAEOA010000104.1 GCA_024223715.1 bacterium
AAAGTTTCCTCGGGCTATTAATGGGTGTGCCGGTTGACGACATTACAGTAGATGTACTGGAACAAAAAACTGAAGGATGGGTAACAGGTCTGCGCCTATCGGCGCTTTTTCTGCGACAACGGTCAGACCTAAACCGCATCCTGGAAAATTTGCCAACGGATAGCCGGTATATTATGGACTATCTGCTTGCTGAAGTCCTCTCAAAACAGCCGGAGGAGATCCAGGGATACCTGCTGGCAACTGCAATCCTGGATCGCTTTTGTGCGCCACTGTGCGATGCCGTGTGCGTTCCGGGAACCAAATCACTAGAATGTAAAATGGGCGGGAAGCAATTTTTAAAATGGCTGGAAAAGTCCGACCTGTTTGTGGTCCCTTTGGATGAACAGGGCCGGTGGTTTCGATATCATCACCTATTTCAAAAACTCCTGCAGCGGCAGTTGAAACATCGGTTCGACACGGATGAAATCACTGTGCTCCATATACGAGCCAGCCTCTGGTTTGCCGAAAATAACCTGATCGACGAGGCCCTCCAACACGCGCTGGCTGCTGGGGATGTCTCTGCCGCGGCGCAACTGGTTGAACAAAACAGGCACGCACCACTGAATGAAGACAAGTGGTAGGTCCTTGAAAAGTGGTTGTCCCGATTGCCTGACGACATCGTGCGACAGCGGCCTGAGTTGTCACTGGCCAAGGTCTGGGTGTTATATTTTCGATTTGAATTGTGGGCTGTTCCCCCGCTGTTAGAAGCAATCGAAACGCCGAATGGTAAGGCAGTGAAAAAATTGCCAAGGGGGGAGATTGATCTTTTCAATGGAATATTGTTGGACTGGAAAGGACAGGGCGAGCGTGCCATGGAACTTATCGGTCGCGCTCTTGAACAAATACCCGCAGAAAGCATAGGGATACGGAATGAGGCTGAAATCTATTACGCTGTATCCAGTCAGACAGCAGGTCA
>JAAEOA010000105.1 GCA_024223715.1 bacterium
GATTTCTTTCGGATTTGAGAAAACTGCCTTCATCCATAAAGGGCATTTTTTCAAGATAGAATATTTCAATTTGTCCTCTGATCTCATCGTTGATCTTTATCATTGCCTGTTGGCACCAGGGGCTTTCGGAATAATTGTCGGAACAATAAATCTTGTCATCAAAAACCACCCGGGCTCTGGTTATTTCCGGATATTGCCAACCAGGAGGAAGATGGCAGACGACTTTTTGCAGAAGGTCGTCAATGCTTTTGGCAGTTAAATTTGTTTCCGCAATATTGAAAATACATTGCTGTTCCTTGTTTCGTTCCTGAAGGCCTTTGGTGAAAACAAGAAGTTCTTTCTGCAACCGGGCAGAGCGAATCACGAGAAAAACGACAATCAGGGAGAGAGGTATCAGGACCATGGCAAACCGTACGATGAACCACTGGTTGGAATGTTCATTTCCGGCGAAAACGGGTGTTGAAAACAAAATAAGAAAACAGACAAGCATAACCTGTACGGTGAATTTCATGCTCTGCCCCTTTGAGGGTTGACCCCCCAGTGAAATGATGAGCACTCAAACCAAAAATTGTAGAAGTTATTGTACGGGTTTTCTTTGGGTTTTGGTAGTGGAAAACAAAAGATATTCAACCAAAACTCAATTTTCCAAACACAGGCCCAGACTCCCTGGTTTCCAGTTCCAGGTTGGGTGATATTCGGTTAGACTTTATTCTGCCATAAAAGTCAGGAATGCTGTACAATCTGAAAAAGAATGTTTTTTCAGGTCCACAGAGGTTAGTTACAGTTGTCAGAAAAGAATGCAGAGCATCTGTTGGTCCAAGGCCTTCAGAACGGAGACCATCAGGCAAGGCAGGAGTTCTTTACTCAAGCCCATGATGCGGTCTTTGCTTATGCCTGCCGTCTATCACCAGATTACGATTTAAGGCGAGACTGGACTCACGACTGCCTCCTTAAACTATCCGAAGAAATTTCTGCTGGAAAATTTGAGTACCGGCGCCCTGGCTCGTTATGGGCCTGGTTCAGCAAACGGGCCCGGTTTGTGGTACTCGATTATTATCAGAATTTAAAACGACAGCAACAAAGAGAAACCGATTTCGAGGATTTCGTACATCCTCATGCCGTGGAAAATCCCGAACAGGATTTTCAGGCGAATGAGACTGTTGCGGTAGTGGAAAAATGTATCCAGAATATTTCAAATGATTCTCAACAAAAAGCTTTGCGCTTTCTTCTTTTTCAGGACTTTTCTTATGCTGAAATTGCCTCCATCATGAAACGGCCCCTGAATACGGTCAGGGGCGATATCCGCTTGGGGCGCATTGCTTTGCGCACCTGCGTAATGAGAATGTTGGGGTGTTTTAAGAAAGAAAATGAAAAATGAGGCAAATAAATGAAACTTTTAAGGACTCAAATCCTGTTTTCCATTGGAAGGAGGCGATGTGATGAATAAGGATAAAAAACATGAAGAATTTAAAAAGCTGATTCTGGGCTATGAAGACCTGGTGGACAACGACCGTTTGCTAGCTGACAAACACTTGTTGAACTGTGTCTCATGTAGAGAAATGCTGACAAACCTGCAAAAGGTTGAACGGGAATCATTCCAGTCAGAGGGACTATCTTTGGAGAAACCATTGCATGGTCTACCTGAAGAGGATCACCGGCAGGCACAAAAAAGCCTGAATGAATTGAAGAAAAAAAATTCACAATCTAAACCTGGGAAAAACCCCCGTCGTTTGATCCCCTGGGTTCCTCTTGCTTTGGCAGCTTCTCTTTTGCTTGTGTTTTTTGTATCTCCCCTAAGCAATGATAACAACATCCAAAACTTCCAAATGGGGTCACCTTTGGTTTTGCGTGGAGAATCGGGTTCTGGCACTCTGCAGTATGGTGTCAGCTTCCAATTGAAACGTGCTGGATATCCGGTATTGTTTCATCTCGACGGTGCGGGGGAAATTCGAATCATAAGTCCTGACCCTGGCAGGAACATCCTTATTGCAGAGCCTGGGAAATGGCATTATTTGCCGTTTGTTGAATTGGACAGCAATGGGAGTTCCAAGAATGAATGGCGAAAGGATTTGGCTTCGGGGCCGGAAACCTATTTGCTTTCCGTTTCCGAATTGTCTCCCCCAAACAAACAACAACTGGAAAAAATCCTGACTGAAATTTCAGAAAATTCGCAAATCGTTGACAGGAATGAGCGCGTCAGGCAACTTCAGGACAGGTTGCCCGATTATATGGGGCCACTAAAACGCATCGATTCCCCATAGTTTCCTGGCTTCTGACTTTGTGGCGGTAAGTATTTTGTTGCGCACCATTGCCTTCTCTGTCCTGTTGATTTGCTTTTTTTCTAATTCTCCTTGTTTGGGAATAGATGATCCTGCCGGGACAAACGATACAAATACACAATTCATTCAACGATTGCAGTCCCTGCAGGCTCAGTCGCATCTGGATTCAGTTGTCATTCTTGTGGATGAAAATTTAGCCGGTGCAAGGTCCGCAAATGATGAATCATTTCTGGCTGAATTGCTCATTTTGCGTGGATCTACTTATGTTTCCACCGGTCGCGCACCCGATGCAGAAACTGACCTTCGTGAAGCTCTTGATTTAAAAACCGCTGAAAAAGATACGGTGGGAATTTGCCTGGCATTGAGGCATTTGTCTCGCTCGGTGATGCGCCAGCGGCGATACCCGGAAGCCGAAGAAATTGTAGACTCCCTGGAAAAAACAGCCATCGCTTTTAAGGATTCCACCAGTAGAGGTCGGGCCTTAACCGGACGGGCCCGCATTCGTTCAAGAATGCGTGACCTGGCGGCAGCAGATTCTTTGTACACATTGGCCCGACCCATTTTTGAGGCGGTTAATGATTCCACGGCTCTTGCTTCGACCATCAATGGCCATGGAAGTTGTCTGGCTCGGTTGGGTCGGTATCGTGAAGCGGCCAGTCTTTTTGACGAAGCCAGTATTCTTGCAACTGCCTGCGGATTGCCATCGATCGCTGCCATGGCCCGCAACAACCAGGCTGGCATTTCCATGATTTTGGGCGACCCCGGATCTGGTTTGGCCGGATACCGCGAGGCCCGTGACATTCAGCTGGAACTGGGCAGATGGAACCGGGCAGCCCGACCGTGGATTAGCGTAGCGATGTGCCTGCGTAAACTTGGCCGATACGATGAAGCTCGATCCGAACTCGATTCTGCTTTGGTTTTCTGCCAAGACCATGATTTTGTAGATGATGAAGGCATGACCCTGGTACGGCTTGGTGAACTGGCAAATGCTCAAAAAAATCATGATGAAGCCCGGTCTCGACATGAGCAATGTCTGGCCCTAGGGCCAGAAGTAGCCAAGAGCACCAGAGCGACAGCCTTCTTGCGTTTGTCTGATATTCATCTTTCGGAAAACAATGCAGAGCTGGCCCTGGTCACTTTGGATTCCGCCAAAGTTTATCTTAGTGGTGGCCGTGATTTCACACTGGCTTTAAGCATAGAACTGAATCGCGGACATGCCTTGCGCATGGTTAAAAAATTTCCTGAAGCAGCGGAATGTTACAGAGAAGCCGGGTTGTATGCTGAACGGGGCAAAAAAGCCTACCGAATGCAGTTTCTGGTGGGTGAAGCTCGGTCATGGCTGGAAATGGCCGCTGTTGATTCCGCCCGCACCCGTTGTGACGATGCCGCACTCTTGTGGGAAGATGAACGCAGTTTGCCCACAGATCCTCGCTGGCGGGAGCGGCGAAGCATTTCCGCCAATCTCCTTTTTCATACTTTTATTAAAACGGAAATGGAAAGTTCGCCTAATGGTCAAAATTCCTTGCTGGCCTTTGGACACTTGCAACGATACAAAGCCCGAACTCTTTATGAACGAATTCTTGGCCCTGGTGGGACATTGCCCGAAGACTCTGACTTGCCAGATCTGGTCAATGGTCGCAATTTCCAAAACCAGATTTTAAAACCTGGTGAACTCTTTCTCGATTTTTTGACCACCACAGCCGGCAGTTATGTTTTTGCTGTCAATCGAGACACCTGCATTGTTCGCTCCTTCATGGAACATACAGCATTGGCAAAACAAATTGAACCATTCACAACCTCACTGCAAAGTCCATTTTCCTCCGTAGATCAAACTTCAGGAAAGGAAATTTCGGAAATTCTTTTTGGAGATCAGGATGGACTAATATTGGCGATGGTAAAAAAGGCCGATACTGTATTCTGGTCACCGGATGGCCCGCTTCACAACTTACCACTGAGGCTTATTCTACCCGATTCAGGAAATATAACATGCAGTCGAGTTCCCGCTGCAGGTGTACTTTCTCTTTTTCGCAACAAAAGTAAATCCGAGGTTCTTCAATCTCGAATTTTTGCCTTGGCTGGTAGTGAAAATGATGAGCACCATCGACTCAATGGTGCACTTGAGGAAGTGTCCTGGCTGGAAGAAAATTTCAAGGAAGTTGATGTCCCCGTCTTTGAGTCCGTAGAAGAATTAAGTACCAACGATTTTTCGCAATACGGTGTTCTGCACCTGGCTTGCCATAGCATTATCGATGACCAGAATCCCTGGAACTGCACCTTGGTGCTGGGTACGGATGAAAAGCTATTTCACCTGAGGGCAGGCGAAGTTGCCGCCATGGATTTGCCGGCTGGATTCGTTTTTCTCTCCAGCTGCAAAAGTATTGGTGGGGCTAACATTGCCGGTGAAGGAAGCCTGGGCTTGAGCGCTGCTTTTCTCAGTGCGGGGGTTCCTACGGTTTTGGCAACGTTGTGGCCGGTTGACGACCAATCTACCCTAGTCTTTGTCAAAGAGTTTTATAAACAATTGAGTGCCGGGTTGACGGTTACCCAGGCATTAACCATGACTCAGGATATTGTTCGCCAGGAAGCGGCAACGAACCATCCGTTTTACTGGGCCAGTTTTATTGTTGTTGGGGATGGGACGGCTGTTGTGCCGGTCTTGGTTAGGTCTAAGCCAATATTTTTTGTTGGATTTCTAATGGCCAGTGGGCTTGTGGCAGGTGGTTGGGTCCTTTTCAGAATGAGGAACCGACAGTAAAAATTTCCAAAA
>JAAEOA010000106.1 GCA_024223715.1 bacterium
GTTCAAGATTGAAGATGAGACAAACCCCTGCCACAATGAAACCACATTTGCAATTGAAACATGACGGTCTAATGGGTATCGATATTGACGAATTGAAAAACATTATCAGCAATGATCCGTCACCTGACCCTCCCGATGACCGGATCTATAAGCCGGCCTGTGTTTTTCTCCTTATTTTTGACCTTGAGGAATCTTATATTCTGGCAATTCAGAAAGCGGACAGCGAGGGTTACCCCTGGCGTAACCAGGTCGCCTTGCCGGGCGGCCATCTGGATGCTGAAGACGCCAGCCCGCTTGAGGGTGCCTTTCGTGAGTTGGAAGAAGAGATGGGTATCAGCCGGGACCAGGTTGAATTTCTTGGTTCCATGGGTCATTTTCAAACCATCAACCATAGAGATATCGAAGTGTTTACCGGACTGTGGAAGGCTGTTGGGCCGGTGCGGCACGATCCGGCAGAAATATCAAGAATCCTCAGAATCCCCCTGCGAGTGCTTGTCCAAACCCA
>JAAEOA010000107.1 GCA_024223715.1 bacterium
CGGTTATATGGAATTTTTGGGTGCCCTGGGTTTTGATGCAACTGCACAAACGCCCGCGACCTTTTTCCGAATCGAAGAAGCCCAGCAGGGGCAGAAGTTCAAAGTACCCTTCTGGAATCTGTTTATGCAATTGGGAACCAATGTAGAAACCCCTACCAGCACGATTACCTTGGCCTTAAATGAAGATTCCGGTGATTACTGGGGCAAATCCGAATTTGAACCGGCAGCGGTACTGAACGGGCAATTTATCATTGCCTACGATCCCACCAAACCGGAAGCCAATGGTTTCTACAAGGAAGAGGGATTTATGCCTGCCTTTTCCCTGCCTAAGCTAGCTTTTTCTAATTGGAAAATCAACAATCCGGATCTGATTAATTCCTGCAAATCCGAGCAGGGCAATATTGGTGGTATTCGCAATATGCACATTGACTATTTTGCGCTTGGTGGTGGCGGAAGCACGGGTAGTGTCAATCAGGGTGCCGTGCAAGATGTAAGCAATCAATTATTATCCGGTTTACCCATCCAAATCTGGGACATCAATTTTAACTGCGATAATCTGGCTGCCAAGGGGCAAAAAGCAGAATGGGGATACAAAATAGATTTTGAGGTACATGTGGATGTTGTTGGTGTCAAACAAGCCCCTGGAAAAATTAAAAAGTTTTTCCAAAAAGCCCCTGCTAAAAAACCTGATTCTGGCACAAGCACAGGCAGTCAAAGTTCTCAAACCAAGTTGGGGGGTAGTGCCAGTGCCAGTGCCGGTGGAGCAAAGAAAAAAGAAAGCAGCCAATCTGAACTCAAAGTCACCGGTCAACTGGCCATTTGGAGCAAGTTTGACAATGGTAGTCTGAAATTTTCCAAAGTCAAACCCGAAGCATTCCTCGTGGATGCCCAGTTTTCCATTTTTACTTTGAAAGGCGGTTTTGTACTGATTGGCGGCGACCCGATCTATGGCGACGGCTTTAAAGGGTACATTGATGTGGGCATTGATAAATGGCGGGGTTTTAGAGCCAAAACCGTCTTTCAGGCAGGCGAAACCGACTATGACGACTCGAAGGGCACCAACAATCCGGACAATAAATTCCGCTACTTCTTTTTCGATTTGGAGTTTTTGCTGACAAACGGCTTTGGCATCCCCAATCCGCCTTTGCCGGATCCGGTGATTTATTTCCACGGGGCAGGCGGTGGTTTTCAACACAATATGATTGTGGAAGACCCGGCTCCCGAGGAAACTTTTAGCAAACGAAAAAAGAGCAAAGGGGCTAAAACCGTCGGTGCGGTGAGCCATGATTCAGGCATTCTCTCCGAGAATGCAGACCCATATGGCTATCTAAAACCTGGCAAATCCCTGACTGGATTCAACTTCAAGCCTCGTCCGGATGTGTTTGGCTTTGGTATAAAAGCCATTTTCAGTGTAAAAAACAGCGCGCAATTTGCCTGGTTTGATGCAGCTATCAATCTGAGTTTTACGGATAAATGGGTACCGCTCAAGATTAATGGAATCGCGAATATATACATGCTCACCCCCGGTGAGGATGGCCAACCGGCAGTAGTTGGCGATCCAGAGGGTGCATCCGGAGTAGGTACGGTACAGATAGAATTGAATATTGAGAAAGAGTTTTTGATGGCAGTTGCCACCTTTGACCTGAACTACCCGCAAAGTGCCGACCTTGGTGCCGGTAAAATGCTAGGTTCAGCTGATATGACCAAAATGGAGAAAGCCTCTTATTCCGGTGACACACAATTATTCAATGCCCATGCCTTTGGTGAAGCCTCTGCCGTTTTTCTGTTCAACGATGTTAGCGAAGGCATTGACCTTCCTCTGCACAAAGGCGGGGAATGGCAGGTGAAAATCGGTACGCCCAAAAAAGGGGTCGGCATGGAATTTCAGTTTCTCGGCATCACCCTGGCGAAGATGATGATGTACATGCAGGCAGGTCACAACCTCGACCCCATGCCACATATTACTGAAATGATTCCAACCTGGAGTTCCTCGAAAGGGGCCAAACCACGCCCCGCGGCAAACATTACCAAAGCTTACAGCGGCGATGGATTGATTTTCGGGGCGCATTTCAAGATTCCCGACAATACTTACGAATTTCTCATCTTCCGGGCACGACTGGCAGCAGGGATGGGTTTTGATGTGTCCATCGTTCATTATGACGATGCTTTCGTCAAATCGCTGGGTTGTGCGGATGATGGTGAATTTGGAATAA